>CAZGBU010000031.1:0-19531 GCA_964523945.1 uncultured Oscillospiraceae bacterium | reverse complement strand
GAACAGCGCCGCAAACAGCGCGCTCATGCCGGACATGGTGATGATGTGCAGGTCTTTCTGGTCGAGACAGAACAGCCTGCCGAGAAATGTGCCGACGCTGCCGCCGATCTGCAGCGCTGCGCCTTCGCGTCCGGCCGAGCCGCCGCACAGATGCGTCAGCACCGTACCGACAAAGATCAGCGGCCCCATATTCAGCGGGATGTCATTGTCGAGCCGGATGGATTTGAGCACCAGATTGGTGCCCTCGTCGCGCTCGACGCCGCACACGCGATAGAGCGCGACAATGACCAGCCCTGCTGCGGGCAGCAAATACAGCAGCCAGCCGTGTGCGCCGCGCAGCGCCGTGACGGTGTCGATGGCGTAGTGAAATGCGGTGCCGATCAGGCTGCAGATGCCGCCCGTGACCAGTGCACAGAGTACCCATTTGATCAGCGTGCGCAGATACAGCCCGCCGCGCTGCGCCCGCGACAGCAGAAGTTCCTGAAATCTCTCGCGCAACCTGTCCACCTCCCCGCCCGGCTCAGTCGATCACAAAGCCGCCGTTGAGGCTCAGCACATGCCCGGTGATGAACGAACCGGCGGGTGAGGCCAGATAGGCCATCGCCTGCGCGATCTCCTCCGGTGTGCCAAGCCGGCCGAGCGGCGTCTCGTCCGCAAGGTCGCAGAGCTCCTGCTCGGAAAATGGCGAGAGCATCTGCGTGCGCACAACGCCGGGTGCGATGCAGTTGCAGCGCACGCCGCTCGGAGCGAGCTCCTTGGCCAGCGATTTTGTCAGTGCGATCACTGCGCCTTTGGTTGCGGCGTAGGTTGTCTCGCACGAGGCACCCACCAGCCCCCACATGCTTGAGACGTTGAGAATCACGCCGGACTGCTTTTGCAGGAAGTGGGGCAGGGCGGCGCGCGCCGTATGGTAGATACCCTTGACATTGACGGCGAACAGTCGGTCCCACACGGCGGGGTCGATCTGTGAGATCAGACCGTAGTGGGCAATGCCGGCATTGTTGATGAGCACGTCGACGTTTGGAATCTGGGCAAAGGCGGCGTTCACGGCGGCCTCATCGGCGACGTCAGCGCACAGCGGCTGTGCGCCGGTTCGTTCGGAAAGCGCCTTGGCGGCCGCATGGTTTTTCTCATACAGAAACCAGACCCGGTCGCCCTGGCGGCGAAACAGCTCGACGGCGGCGGCGCCGATCCCGCGCGAGCCGCCGGTGATCACAACATCCATCTGCATCCTCTCCTTACAGGGGTGACAACTGTCTATTATACAGAGTAAAACCCCTTTCCGCAATGCGGAAAGGGGAAAAGGACAGATTATTTTCGCCGGCTGCGGGTACGGTGGTCGCTGTACTGCCGGGCGGAGGCGAGCTTACTGTCGGAGTCGGCCATAAAGCGCTTGAGCTTGGCCTCGAAATCGAGCGGCTCGGCCGCATGCTGTGCGCTTGGCCGCGGCCCATTGTTCTGCCGCTGCGCACCGCCCTGCCGGTTGGCAGAACCAGGCCGCTGCCCGCTGCTGCGTGCCGGCCGCGCCGGGGCCGGTGCGGCCTTCTTGATGGACAGGCCGATCTTGCCCGCCGGATCGATCGACAGGACTTTTACCTTGACGGTCTGATTCTCCTGCAGAAATTCATGGATGTCGTTGACGTATGTGTTGGCGACCTCGGAAATGTGAACCATTCCCGTCTTGCCGCCCGGCAGCGTGATGAACGCGCCGAAGCTGGTGATAGATTTGACAGTACCCTCGATGACAGAACCGATTTCAAACTCCATGTGCCGACGGAAGTCCTCCTTTGTTAGTTGCCGACGTCATAAAAGACGATTTCGCCCTCTGTGACGAGCCCGAGCTTGCTGCGCGCGATCTGCTGCACGCCATCGGCCGTGTTTGCGACCTCGATGGCGTCGCTCAGACGCTGATTTTCCTGCTCGCAGGAGGCGATCTGGGCCTGGAGCGATTCGGCCTGCTCGCGCTTGTCCATGATCTGAGACTGCAGCGTGACCAGGGTAACGGTAGCATACACCGCCAGAACCAGTATGATCAATTTTGTAATCAGCGACGATCGTCCGAGCTTCATGCGGGGTCCCTCCCAGCGGCAGAATCCGCTTCACAGCGGATCCAAGCGCAGTTTTTATCATTGTACCAAACTTTTTGCAAAAAGCAAAGCCTTTTTTTAGAATTGTGGCGAGGAACTGGCACGCAGCTCGAATTGGGGCGAAAACCAGCTGCAGTATGTGCCAAAAGAATCTGAAAACGGCGTCCAACAGCGATAAAAACGGACCGCTCAGCGTCAGAAACCAGAACGCTGCGCCGAGCAGCGTGCCCAGTCCCATAAAGATCCGAAACCGGCCGCGGCCGATGTAGAGCGCCTCGAGCAGCAGCCCGGCGAGCGCAAGCAGGAAAAACAGCACGTCGAGCGGGATCTGGACCCAGCGCACGCGCCGGCGCATTGCGCGCAGGATGTCATAGAGTACGCCCAGCATCAGCCCCGCGGCAGCAGAGAGCGAAAACTGTGCCGCCTGCATGGTAATCGGCTGCTCCATCAGCGGAACAGCCGCGAGAGGAAGCCGCCGCCCGGTGCGTCGTCCTCGTAGGTCAGAGAATCGATCTTCCCGTCGACGGCAACCTGACCGCCCTCGAGCGAGAGCATGCGCAGATGCAGCGTCTCGCCGCGGATGATCAGAGTGCCCTGCGTGGTATAGAGCACGACGGACTGCTCGTCAAAGCTTTCCACATCCTGTACGCCGGTCACATTCAGCCGGCTGCGGCCGTCCAAATCGATTTTGTGCGGGCCGGTGGCCGCAGTTTCTTCCATATAAGCCATCGCAGGCACCTCCTGTGCGGTCTGATACCATGTATATGGACGCGCCGGCGCGGATATGCCGGGAAAACGCAGCGGCGTGTGCTTGACGCGCCAGCCGGCGGATGCTATAAAAGACCTGAGAAACTGCATTGCACACGCGGATGCGGACAGAAAGGAAGCACGAAACCTATGGCAGAAAAATTTGGCCGTCTGGGCGGCCCGGGAACGCAGGCGCCGCCGCGGCGTGAGGAGAGACTCGAGATCGCCCCGCCGGCCTGGCTTGGCACGCCGCCGGAGCTGCCGGAACCGGCACAGACGCTGACGGCGGACGTGGCGGTGGTCGGCGCAGGACATGCGGGGCTGGCCTGCGCGCGCCGGGCCGCAGAGCTGGGGGCGGACGTCTGCCTGATCGAAGCACAGGCCGAACGGCAGTATGCCGCATTGGGCTTTGACATCGGTCATATCAACTCGGCCTGGCAGCGCAGCCATGGTGTGCCGGCCTATGATCCGACCGAATTCATCCAGAGCTATCAGCTCCAGTGTGCCGGGCGGGCGCATCCGGTGCTGCTGCGGACGTTTGCCTGCCGCAGCGGCGAGGCGTTCGACTGGTTCATCGAGCCGCTGGATGAGCGGCAGCGCAGTGAAATTGCGGTGCTCAACTGGCCGATGGCACCGGACTATTCGCACCGTGCCGGCCCGTTTACATCCTATCCCGGCGCAGCAGAACTGCCGGGGGAGCTGATGCGCACAGCCATGCGCGCCGGTATTGCGCGTGCACAGTCGTACGGCGCGCGGATCCTGTTCGGCACAACGGCGCTCCGGCTCGAGCGCGAGGACGGACGTGTCACGGGGGTGCTTTGTCGGGATGCAAACGGGACGGTCCTCCGTGTGCGCGCTTCGCGCGGCGTTGTGCTCGCGGCGGGTGATTTTTCCGGCGATGGGGAGATGCTGCGCGCACTGTGTACCGAGGCGGCCGAGACAAATGCCGGCGTTGCGCTGCGCGGCGCGGGACGCGATGGCTCCGGCATCCGGATGGGGCTGTGGGCCGGCGCGCGGATGGAGCTTGGTCCACGCGGTGCCATGGGCGGCGCGCATGCCGCGCCGATGGGACCGGGCGGCACGATCGCGACGCTTTGGCTCAACCGCGACGGTCGGCGCTACTGCAACGAAGCGTTCGGCGGGCCGTCCGTGGCTGCCGTACATGGTGCGAGACAGCCTGCGGGGCTGCTTTATGCCATCTGGGACGGCGACTGGGAGCAGACGTACTACCATCAGATGGCGGCGCACTTTAACCTGAAGTATTGGGGCGAGCCAATGCGCCGGGATCTTGCGGCAGTGATGGAGGGCGCGCGCAGCGCCGGGAAAGACGGCTGTGCATCCGGCCGCTGCACGATCTACTGTGCTGAAACGCTTGACGAGCTGGCGGACGATTTGGGCCTGACCGGCGAGCGGAAAGAGAACTTCCTCGCGTCAGTTGCGCGTTACAATCGCTGGTGTCACGAGGGAGTCGACCGCGACTTCGGCAAGGACCGCTCCATGCTGCGCGCAATTGAGAAGCCGCCTTTTTATGCGTTCGGCTCGCCAAAGTTGACGAACATGGTCCTCGTGTCGCTGGCGGGCCTTGAGGTTGACGGGACACAGAACTGCGTGGATCTGTCGTTTGAACCGATTCCGGGATTGTATGCGACAGGCAACTGTTCAGGCGGGCGCTTTCCGCTGCAGTACACCTCGCCGGTCAACGGGATCAGCATTGGCATGGCGCTGACGCTGGGCTACGCGCTCGGCGAACAGCTCGCCGGTGCGGGATCCGGCGACCGGTAAATACTGCTCGGCAGTCGATTCGCCGCCGCGCCCATGGTCGGGCGCGGCGGCGTTCTGTGTGCCTTAAAGTTCACAAAATAGACTTTATTTCACCGTTCGGGTGTGATATAATACATTGATTTTAATAGAGATTCCCACAATAACAGGGATACTGCCGCTTTGCCGGGCAAGGCGGTGCAAGATACTGGAAAGGTGATTGCCAGAATGGGTATTTTCAGCAAAGTGTTTGGCACGCATTCCGAGCGTGAAGTGAAGAAGATCCAGCCGCTGGTCGACCGCATCCTTGCGCTCGAGCCGGAATATCGCGCGCTGACCGACGCGCAGCTCAAGGAGAAGACGCCAGAGCTGCGTGCGCGGCTGGCGGCGGGCGAGACGCTCGACGATCTGCTGCCGGAGGCGTTCGCCGCCATCCGCGAGGCGGCAGACCGTGTGCTCGGCATGCGGCCGTATCCGGTGCAGCTGATCGGCGGCATCATTTTGCATCAGGGCCGCATCGCAGAGATGAAGACCGGCGAGGGCAAGACGCTTGTCGCCATCCTGCCGGCCTACCTCAACGCACTGACCGGCGAGGGTGTGCACATTGTCACCGTCAACGACTACCTCGCCCGCCGCGACTCCGAGTGGATGGGTAAGGTCTATCGCTTTATGGGCCTGTCTGTCGGCCTGATTGTCCACGGCCTGAAATCCGCCGAGCGCCGTGCAGCCTATGCGGCCGACATCACCTACTGCACAAACAACGAGCTTGGCTTCGATTATCTGCGCGACAACATGTGCATCTACAAGACTGAGATGGTCCAACGCGGGCACGGCTTTGCAATTGTCGACGAGGTGGACTCGATCCTGATCGACGAGGCGCGCACGCCGCTGATCATCTCGGGCAAGGGCGAATCGTCTTCCAAGCTCTACGAGATGGCCGATTCGCTCGTCTCGCGCATGCGCAAGCAGGTCCTTGCCGCGACGGACGACAAGGAGGTCGTCGACGACTACGACTGCGATTACGTCGTCGATGAAAAGAACCGCACTGTCACCCTGACAGCGCAGGGCATTGCCAAGGCAGAACAGTTTTTTGGCATCGAGAATCTCTCCGACCCGGAGAATTCGACGATTTCACACCACATCACGCAGGCGATGAAAGCGCGTGGCCTGATGAAGCGCGATACCGACTATGTCGTCAAGGATGGCCAGGTCATCATCGTGGATGAATTCACCGGCCGCCTGATGTACGGCCGCCGCTACAACGAAGGCCTGCACCAGGCCATTGAGGCAAAAGAGGGCGTCACGGTCGCCAACGAATCGAAAACGCTTGCCACGATCACGTTCCAGAACTTTTTCCGGCTGTATGGCAAACTCTCCGGCATGACCGGCACTGCGCTGACCGAGGCCGAGGAGTTCGAGGGCATTTACAACCTCGACGTCGTTGAGATCCCGACCAATAAGCCCGTCGCCCGCGTCGACGATCCCGATGTCGTCTACAAGACCGAAGCCGGCAAGTTCCGCGCGGTAATCCGTCAGATCCAGGCGTGCCACGAGAAGGGCCAGCCGGTGCTCGTCGGCACGATCTCCATCGAGAAATCCGAGCTGCTCTCCAGGATGCTCCAGAAAGCGGGCGTTCAGCACACGGTGCTCAACGCAAAATACCATGAGAAGGAAGCCGAGATCATCGCGCAGGCCGGTAAGCTCGGCGCGGTGACGATCGCCACGAATATGGCCGGCCGCGGCACCGATATTGTGCTTGGCGGCAATCCGGAATACCTGGCCAAGGCCGATCTGCGCAAGGCGGGGCTGTCCGAGGAGCTAATTGCCGAGTCGAACTCGTTTGCCGAGACGGACAACGCCGAGATTCTGGCCGCACGCGAGCAGTACAACGAGGCCTACGCGCGCCACAAGATTGACACCGACGCCGAGGCAGAGAAAGTCCGTGCGGCTGGGGGATTGTTCATCGTTGGCACCGAGCGGCATGAGTCCCGCCGCATCGACAACCAGCTGCGCGGACGCGCCGGCCGGCAGGGCGACCCGGGCGAGACGCGCTTCTATCTGTCGATGGAGGACGACATCATGCGGTTGTTCGGCTCGGACCGGCTGATTTCGATGATGGATACGCTCCGCATCGACGAGGACACGCCGATCGACCAGAAGATCCTTTCCAATGCGATTGAAAATGCGCAGAAGAAAGTGGAGAGCCGCAATTATCAGGTGCGCAAGAATACGCTCGAGTACGACGACGTCATGAACGTCCAGCGCAAAACGATCTACGACCAGCGCCGCCGCGTGCTTGACGGAGAGGATCTGCAGGCCAGCATCCAGAACATGCTGCGCACGTTCATCGAAACGACGGTCCGCTCGGAGCTTGGCCAGGGAGGCACGGTGGAAGACCGCGCGCAGTTTGCGCGCATTGTGTCCAAATTTGAGGGACTGTATTTTGCGCCCGGCGCCTACACTGTGGATGACAGCGAGTTGACCCGGCTCGACTCTGAGACCATCATCGAACACATTTTTGCGCTCTCGCTTGAAACGTATGCGAAGAAGGAGGCCGAATACGGCGCACAGATCATGCGCGAGCTCGAACGTGTGATCATGCTGCGTGTTGTCGACGAGTACTGGATGGATCAGATCGATGCGATGACCGATCTGCGCCAGGGCATCGGCCTGCGTGCCTACGGCCAGGCCAACCCGGTTGTAGAGTACAAGCGCGAGGGCTATGAGATGTTTGAGGCCATGATCACGGCCATCCAGGAAGAGACGGTGTGGCGGCTGTTCGCTGTGCGCATCAAATCGCCTGAGGAGGTCAAGCGTGAGAAAGTGGCCAAGGATGTGCACGAGGGCGGCGCGGATAAGACCGTCAAGCGTCAGCCGGTTGTGAAGAAGGTTAAGATTGGCCGCAACGATCCATGCCCGTGCGGCAGCGGCAAGAAATACAAGAACTGCTGCCTGGACAAAGACCTGAACGCGCAGTGAGCGCCCCGGATAAGGAGAACCCATGGCATTTCACACCATCCATGCCGGTCAGCTGGAATATCTGATCGCCGATTCCCTCGCTGGCAGCCGCCACTGCTTTTCCACGCGGCTGGGCGGCGTGTCAGGCGGCGCGCTCGCGTCGCTGAACCTCGGCACGAACCGCGGCGACGATCCGGGACATGTGCGGAGGAATTATGAAATTCTCGGCGCAGCTGTCGGCTTTGCGCCGGAGCAGCTTATCCTTCCCTGCCAGGTGCACGGAGATACGGTGCGCCGCGTCGGCGCAGCCGACTGCGGTACGGGCCTGCTGCGCCCGGCCGGGCCGGAGAGCGACGCGCTCATCACCGACGAGCCGGATGTCGCGCTGTGCTGCTTCACGGCCGATTGTGTGCCAATTCTGCTCTTTGACCCGGTGCGCCGCGCTGCGGCCGCTGTTCACGCCGGATGGCGCGGCACGGCGCTCGGCATCGCGGCGAAGACCGTAAAGGCCATGCAGGACGAATTTGGCTGCGATCCGGCCAATCTGCGCGCGGCCATCGGACCGTGCATCTCGCGCTGCTGCTTTCAGACCGACCGCGACGTGCCGGATGCGATGCTCGATGCGCTTGGCGAACAGGCCGCGGCAGCCATTGAGCCGCGCGGAGAAAAGTTCTATGTGGAACTGAAAGCGATCAACCGCATGTGGCTGACGCGCAGCGGCCTGCCCACGTCGGCCATCGATGTAAGCGGGGCGTGCACGATGTGCCAGCCTGAGCGCTTCTGGTCGCACCGGCGCTGCGGCGCTGCACGCGGTTCTCTGGCCGGCATCATCCGGATCCCGGCGTGAAAGGGGGCGCGATGGCTTTGAACATACAACGCCTGACGGCGGCGCTGCTTTTCGTGCTGCTGCTGGCCGGCTGCGCGGCGCCGGCGGCTGAGTCTGACGAGACGGCCGGCCCATCGGAGATGGAGCAGCCGGCGCAGACAGACGCCCCGAACGAGAGCGAGGAACCGATTGCCTATGGCCTGGCCTACAGCGCTTCCGACGGCTGGAATCCCTATACCTGCACCAGCCAGGAGAACCGGACCATTTTCCCGCTGCTCTACCAGGGGCTGTTTGAGGTGGCGCCGGATTTTACGGCCTCGCCGGTGCTGTGCAGCAGCTATACTGTTTCGGCGGACGAACGGACCTACGTCTTCCGGCTCGATCCGGATGCGCGCTTCTCCGACGGCAGCGCGCTGACCAGCGCCGATGTGGTCGCTTCGTTCGATACGGCTGCCGCATCGGAGTATTATGCCAGCCGGTTTGATCTCATCGCAGGCTATGAGGCGACCGATACGCGCACGGTCACAGTAACGCTCAGCGCCGCGCACGGCAGCCTGCCGCTGCTGCTGGATATCCCGATTGTCAAAAGCGGCACGGCAGACCGGCCGCAGCCGACGGGCAGCGGTCCGTATCAGTTTGGTGCGGCGGGAACAAGCCTGACGCCGGTGGACAACTGGTGGGGCGGCGGAATCGCACAGTTCGGCGGCGCGGAAATTGCGCTGGTATCTGTGCAGAGCGAGACAGATGTGCGCGATGCGTTTGAGCTGGGTGAGGTTTCACTGGTCTGCGCCGACCCCAACTCTGGTACAGCCAGCGTGTATCACTCCGACTACGAGCTGTGGACCTGCCCGTCTACCGTGATGATCTATCTGGGATTCAACCAGAGCAGCACGCTGTTTTCCTCGGCCGAGGTGCGGGCGGGCGTAACACATCTGATCGACCGCACCAGCATCGTCAGTCAGGACTTCAGCGGTTTTGCCCAGGCGGCGTCGCTGCCGGCTTCGCCGCTTGCGGCGTGCTACGACCGGTCTCTGGCTGCGGCGTATGATTACGACCCGGACGCTTTTGACGCCACAGTACCGGCGTTGGGCGAGAATGAAACGGGGATCCTGCTTGTCAACGCCGGAGACAGCGCCCGCGTTGCGGCGGCGGAGCGGATTGCGCAGGCGCTCACCGACGCGGGGTTTACCATTGCGGTCAACGCGCTGCCGTCCGAGGAATATCAGCAGGCGCTCGCTAACGGCAGCTACGACTGCTATCTCGGCGAGATCCGGCTGACGACGGATTTCAGCCTGGCGGCGTTTTTCCAGGCGGACGGCGGCGCTCGCTACGGCATCAGCGGCGACGAAACAGCGCTCGCGCTCAATGCGCTGATGCTTGAGAACGAGGGCAATGCCTACGATCTGCACCGTGCGGTCATGGACGACGGGCTTCTCTGTCCGGTCCTGTTTAAGACTTACGCGGTTTATTGCAAGCGCGGTGCGTTCACTGATCTGACGGCCGGGCCGTACAACGTCTTTTACAGCGCGCCGGAGACGGCGGAGGAATAGGGAAAAGCAACAGCCGGACGGGTCCAATGGACCCGCCCGGCTGCTTTTGCGCAAGCGTTCAATCTACTTCGATGTCAATCGTATACTACGACATCAATCGCTGCGTTCGAGGAAAGCGCCGAAAAATCAAGCGACTCGAGCAGCGCCACGGTATGCGTCATATTCTCGGTGATCTCCAGATAGGAGTAATTCTGCCGGCATTCAGACTGATATGCGGCGCGTGTGCCGTATTTGTCCTGCGAATACGGCTCGCGGTAATAGACAATCTCCACCGTGCCGTACGCATCCAAATCACTGATCCCATATCCGTAGAGCAGATTGTTGTTTCCTTCGAGCAAATCGGCGCGGATCGCTGCAATCAATGCGGCGGCCGTCTCACTGTCGCCCTCAAGCTCTGCCCAGTCGCCGGTTTCCCAGATGTTGATGGAGATCCAACTGAGCTGGTCAATGGATTCCATCGTGCCGAACACCGCTTCAATCGCTACCTCCGGCTGCGTATACCAGTCGAACAGCAGCTGCGCGGCCTGCGTATTGCGGCCAATTGTATATTCACGCACGACCTCGCGTCCGGATCGGAGCGTATAGTGCAGATCGATATAGAAATCCGCCCCGTCGCGCGTGCCGTCAAGGATCGCCGTGTGAAGTTGTGCGGCTGTGGCGTAATCCGCCTGGATTGTGCTGCCGAATGCAGAGATTTCGACCGTCTCCACCTCGCTTTCGTCCGGCATATAGCGGACATAACCGAACAGATCCAGCCGGACCGCCGTCAGCAGCACCAGCGCGGCTGCCGCAGTGATGCCCCAGGTGCGCAGTGAACGTGCCCGGAATACGCGAAACGTCTTTTTCAGCAGCATTTCTGCACCGAACCAGCCGACGAAACTCCAGACTGCAATCAGGATCAGCGTCACTGGGAATGAGATGTCCGCCAGATAGACCGACTGGATAAACAGTGCCATTGCCGCGGCAAAGCACAGTGACAGACCGATCTGGAACACGGGGCGCAGCCACCGGAATGCAATCAGGTCGCCCGCTGCCTCGGCCGGGCGGCGGCGGAACGCAAGCATCCCGACCAGCGCCAGCACAACACCGGCGCCCGCATAGACCGCGTAGTACCAGAGGTTGGAAACCTCCGCATAATAAGCGTAGGTGTTGTTGATGAAAATAACGGCGTCGTTTACCGCATAACACGAGCGCATCAGCTGTATAATCGGCGACAGCCAGAGCACGGCGTCCGGCGTGGCGGCATAACCCATACCGAACAGGATGGTCTCGAGCAGCGTGTGGATCAGCCGGAACAGGCCGAACGCCAGAAAGTTGATCAAAATGAAGAAAGCCGGCATTGCCACGATGTTGCCGGTGACGACGGCACAGACGGTGGCGATGGAGAAAAACAGCAGCGAGGCTGCGGCCGCGGCACCCAGGATACGCAGCAGGCTGACGACCTCCAGTCCGCCGAAGCACACCTCAACCGCGACGGTCAGCACAAATGTAACCACAAGCGGGATCAGGCAGACGGTCAGACCGGCTAGAAAATTTGTCAGGTATAGTCCCTCGCGCCGCAGCGGCAGGGAGAAGTAGCAGTTGGCGCTGCGTGCGGTGAACATCCAGTTCCACACAAAAAGCGCCGTCACACAACCCAGCACCGCCATTGTCACCGGAATGACAGGCGCCATGGAATAGACAGAATCCTGCGCCAGATACGACGGCCCGGCCTCAAGCAGGTAATGCCCGCCGTTTGCAAATGCCTGCCACAGGTTGGCGGGCAGCGCAAAGAAAAAGATCGCGATGCCGGCGGCCCAGATCGGCCACAGACGCAGTACCGTCCGCCGGTACAGCGAACTGTTAAAGCAGAATGTCTTTGACCGCATAGTCCTCGCCTCCCAGTTCATAGATGAAGATCTCCTCGAGCGTCAGTGGCAGTGCCTCCAAGTACACGGGGCCAAGCGGGGCAAAGCGTGCCTCGAGCTCCTCCACGCCGCCGCACAGGATCAGCGTGCGCAGCCGGCCGGCAGCCGACTCGTGCAGGATCGTCAGCTCCTGCGGCCAGGCGGGCGGCGCGCCGTCGAAGACGAGCTGCAGTTTTGTCACGCCGCCCTGCAGTTCGCTCAGGCTGCGTTCGAGCAGAACGCGGCCATGGTGCATCACGCCGACATGGTCGCAGACGTCCTCCAGCTCACGCAGGTTGTGGCTCGAGACGAGCACTGTTGTGCCGTATTCGGCCACATCGCCGAGCAGCAGCGACCAGACCTGCCGCCGCATGACAGGATCGAGCCCATCGACCGGTTCGTCGAGCACGAGTACATCGGGCCGGCAGCACATCGCCAGCCAGAACGCCGCCTGCTTCTGCATGCCTTTCGACAGCCGGCGCAACGGCTGCCGCTCATCGATGCCGGAGAATACCTCGCGCAGCGCCTCGTAGCGTGCCGCGTCAAAGCGCGGATACAATCCCCGGTAGAACTTCATCATATCGCGTGTGCCGGCTGACAGATAGAAAAACAACTCGTCCGGAATCGACGCGATCCGGCTCTTCAGTGCAGGATTTTCCCAGACCGGCTGGCCGTTTACCGTAATTGTGCCGCTGTCCGGTCGATATGCGCCGGTCAGGCAGCGGATCAGCGTTGACTTGCCGGCGCCGTTTGGCCCGACCAGACCGTAGACCGCGCCCTGCTCGGCGTGCAGGCAGGCACCGTCGAGCGCGCGGAATCCGTCAAAGGATTTGATCAGGTCCTGAATCTCAATCATTGCAAAGCCCCTCCTTCCTGCAAGTGCGCGCAGATGGCGCTGCGCGTCACACCGAGCCGCTCGAGCTCGAGCACCAGCAGGTCAATCTGCTCGAGCAATCGCTGTGTCCGCACCTCGGCGGCACCGTGCCAGTCTGCACAGAATGCACCGCGCCCGGCCGCGGTGTAGATGTAGCCCTCCTGCTCCAGTTCACGGTAGGCGCGCTGGATGGTGTTGGGATTGATCGACAGCTGCGCGGCCAGCTCCCGGACGGATGGCAGCTTCTCGTCCGGCACAATCGCACCCGTGACAATGACCGTCCGCAGGCCGTCTTTAACCTGCTCATAGATGGGAACGCCCGAGCGCGGGTTGATCGGGATCATAAGGCTCACCCCTTTTTGTTCTAACTGTATTATGCGAATTAGTACAGTTAGCATAGCAGGACGTACGCCATCTGTCAAGAGGGAAGAGAAAATTTTTCGCATCCGTGAAGAAAGAGCCGCCCCGACTGCCAAAGCAGTCGGGGCGGCTCCGGAGAATGGGAACAAACAATGTGCAGCTCAGTGTGGCATTCTCGGCGGAAGCGGTTTCTTCTCGCCGAGCTTGAGCACGATCTTGCCGACGAACTCGCCGCCGTCGCCGCCGCACTCAGGGAACTCGACATCCTCGCCGTCGACCGTGATGTAGACGCTCTGACCGGCCGGCGCCTTGAGGATCGCGCCCGGCTCAAAGGTGAGCTTGGTGAGGTAGCTTGTGCCGGTGACGATCCAGGTGGAGTCCTTGTCGAGGTGGACGATGACACCGTTGTTGACGGTCGGCGCAGCGGTCTGCGTGACGTTGGAGAGCTCAAGACGGGTGTACTCTGTGATCTCCTCCAGGTCGTCACGGTGTTTCTGCACAGCAGACGAGGCGATGCCCTCAAAACGGCAGTTATGCAGCGTGACTTCAAGGTTCTTCGGGCCGCGCGCGTCATAGTCGTGGATGACCATATCCGGCGTTGCGGTCGCGAGGTCGAACGGAGGCGCCATATTCATGAACATGCCACCGAACGGTACGCGCTCGGGCATGCCAAGGGTGCAGCCCTGCTCGGCGTGGTTGTTGGTGGTGGAGTTGTACAGGTTGCCCTGCAGATCCATATCCGTAAAGGTCAGGCGGACATCGTTGTTCGGATCGATTGCGGTCAGATCACGGCCCTCAATGTAGGTGTCGGGCGTGTCCTTGACCGGAATGGCGGTGATCCACATGTTGACCTCGTCGTTGTCCATCAACTGGCAGATGGTGCCGTTGGCCGGTTTGAGGACGGAGCGTTCGACGTTGACATTTGCGGCGGATGCTTTGATCAGGAACGTGGACCGGCCGGTTACGATTGATGAGTCGGAGATGTTGGTCGGTGTATTGATGTCGCCGATGATAAATACGCCGTAATGGGTGCCGGACAGCTCGGAGCCGTTTTTGACTGTGGCGTGCGCGCGGCCGAGGAAGCCGCGGACAATCAGCGGGTAGCCGTTGACCGCTACCTTGCAGTGGTCAAACACGACGGTGTTGCGGTCGCCGATGCAGAACGCGCCATAGCCCTGCGTGCGTGGGCCGGACAGGCTCAGCCGGCAGTCTTTGATGAAATAGCGGACGCAGTCGTCACAGCCGTCAATCGACAGAACGCCCCAGCCGTTGGTGATCAGGTCGCAGTTGTTGTAGATCGCGGTGCCGTTATCACACAGCTGCACCAGGCGGTTGCTGCCGTCGAAGCCGACGCCCCAGGAGAAGTCACCCATCCAGCAGTCGGGATCAAACGAGTGGTTGATAATCCGGCAGTTGTTGACTTCGACGATCGAGTCGCCGGCAACGTGGATGGCGCAGCGGGTGCGGCCGGCCATGGTGATCTCGCTGTCGTTGATCGTGACGCGCGCGTTATCCATCGCGGCGATACCGGCGCCAACGCCCATGAAATCGTTTGCGCCGGGGCCGTCGAAGTCGATCTTCGCATTCTGGACGGTATACTCGCTGTTGCCGGTGACGAGAATGCCGTTGAATGACTCTTCCGCGCTGGCAATGTAGATGTTTTCGGCCTTGGCCGCGCTGACGCTGCCGCCTTGGACGATGGCAGGCGTGCATTCATCCTCGACCAGCGTATTGTTGTGGACAACGACGGCGGTATGCAGCTGCTCGGTGCGGCCGGACATCGTGTGCAGGCCATGCGCCGGCATATGGTGCAGCTTCGACACGGAAACCTTGATGTCGCCGACATAGGTGCCCGGTTCAATCGGCAGGCCCATGCCGTTGACGGTCAGGGTGAGGAACTTGCCCTCGGGGGCAGTCAGCTCAGCGCCATCGGCGATCACGAGCCGATCACAGGCAAACGGCTGAGAGATAACGGTGGACTGTTCGATGGTCTTAATCAATGTGGAACCTCCTTTGGCGATGCTTTGTTCGCATACAAACATAGTATACACCACGCGGGAAGATTTGTCTATTTGGGATTTCAAAAGGGTGAGGCTTCGCGTTTTCCGATGCTGGCAGACGAAACCCCGCTCCGGGCCTGTCCGGAGCGGGGGAAAACGCACCATGTTAAGCGGAGGGGAGAAGGCTGTATTTCTCGGCGTATTTGCGGTAATTCTCATGGAACGCCGGACTCTCGGAACGGATCTCACGCGTATACTCGTGTACCTCCATACTCGCGTGCGCCATCTCGATGACGCAGCCGGCGATGTTGGAGCAGTGGTCGGCAACGCGCTCCAGGTTGGTCAGAAGATCCGACCAGACGAAGCCGAGCTCGATCGTGCACTCGCCTTTCTGCAGGCGCAGGATATGGCGGCTGCGCAATTGTTCTTCGAGCGTGTCAATTACCTCTTCGAGCGGTTCGACGAGCGCGGCAGCCGCCATGTCGTTGTCGTCATAGGCACGCTGTGCGAGCGAGAGGATCTCGCTGACGGCGGCGGTGAAAACAGACAGTTCCTGCCTTGCCTTGTCAGAGAACGAAATCTGCTTTGCCTGCATCTCCTCGACCGACTCGACAATGTTGACCGCATGGTCGGAGATGCGCTCGAAATCACCGATAATATGCAGCAGCTTTGACGACTCGGCGCTGTCGGCCTCTGTCATTGCATGACTGCTCAGCCGGACGAGATAGGTGCCGAGCGCATCCTCGTATCGGTCGACTGCGTCCTCTTTGTCGCGGACAGCCGCAGCGCCTGCGGCATTATAGGTTGTCAGCAGTGCGATGGAGTCGTTGAGCGCACTGATGGATTCGTGCGCCATCTCAGCGGCGACAGTACGGCAGCGGTCAATGGCGACGGCCGGCGTGGCGAGCAGGCGCTCGTCAAGCAGATTGGCCTGCTCCGGCGCTTTCGCATCCGGTACCGTCAGACATGCAAGCTTGACCAGCCAGTCGCTCACCGGCAGCATCAGTACGGTGCAGCCGAGCTTGAACGAAGTGTTGATAATTGCAATGTTAACTTGGTTGATCGAATCATTCAGGAAGCTGAATCCGCCTACAATGGCGTTGATAATATAGAACAGGCTCAGGAAAGTCACAACGCCGATGATATTGAAATACAGGTGAATGACGGCGGCGCGCTTGGCCTCACGATTTGCGCCGATCGAAGAGAGCATCGCTGTGACGCAGGTGCCGATGTCCATACCCATCAGAATCGGGATGGCGCTGCCGAAAGTCACTGCGCCGGTTGCAGAAAGCGCCTGCAGGATGCCGATAGAGGCCGACGAACTTTGAATGATGCCGGTGAGCACCATGCCAGCCAGCACGCCAAGAATCGGATTGGAGAACATCAGCAGGATATTCTGGAATGCAGGTACATCGCGCAGGCCTGAGACAGCATCCGACATCGTCTCCATGCCGAACATCAGCGTGGCGAAGCCGAGCAGAATGACGCCGGTGTCTTTTTTCTTGTCGGAATGGCAGAACATATAAAAGATGATGCCGATCAGCGCGAGGATCGGCGTAAACGATGACGGCTGCAGCAGCCGGAGCACCAGATTGGTTCCGTTGATGCCGGTCAGGCTGAGAATCCAGGCGGTTACCGTTGTGCCGACATTGGCGCCCATGATAACGCCGACAGCCTGGTGCAGCGTCATCAGGCCGGAATTGACGAAGCCGACGACCATAACGGTCGTGGCGGACGAACTCTGAATGATCGACGTGACGGCCAGGCCCATGGCAAAGCCGGCCAGCTTGTTGCTGGTCAGCCGGCTGAGAATCATCTTCAGGCTTCCGCCTGCCCGCTTCTCCAGGGCCACGCCCATCAGATTCATGCCGAACAGGAACAGACATAGTCCGCCGATCAGGGTCAATCCATCAAAAAGATCCATAGGGCAGCTTCCTCCATGTTTCATGTCAAAAGTGGTCGAGACTTTACATACATTTTACATGGAGAAGCTGCCCTTGAACAGTGGCGAATGTTAAATTAAAAGAATTTCAATGTTAAATCTGTGTAAAATCCAATCAGACAGGATGTTCGTTCTGCGCCCGTGTGCCTGTGATGGAGTATTCGACCCATTCGGCAATGTTGGTTGCATGGTCGCCGATGCGCTCAAAATACTTTGCGACCATCAGCAGATCCAGATAGAGCTCGCCATTGCTGGCATCCTGCGCAACCAGCGAGATCAGTTCGCTCTTGACGTCGGAGAAGAGCTTGTCGACCACGTCATCATAGTCGATTACAGAACGGACAAGGTCAAGGTCCTTGCGGACAAACGAGTCGATGCTGTCGGAGACCATCTTGATTGTCTCGCGCGCCATCTGACGCAGATGCACCTTGTGGCGGATATCGCTGGTTTTGATGAAAGCGGTCAGCTCTGCGATGTCGGAGGCCTGGTCGCCAATGCGCTCCATGTCGGAAATCATCTTCAGCGCCGAGGAGATCACGCGCAGATCGCGGGCGACCGGCTGCTGCTGCAGCAGCAGCTTCATGCAAAGATCCTCAATTTCGCGTTCCTTGCGGTCAATTTCACTGTCGATGTCAAAGACTTTTGTGCGCAGTGCGGCAACGTCGTCGTCGAGCGTCTGCGCAACGTCGCTGTCGGACTGGATACTGACAAGCTCATAGTTCATCAGCGCCTGCACGGATGTGGAGATGGCCTCCTCGCACAGCGCGCCCATGGTGATCAGCTCGGTGTTCAGTGCCTCAAGCTGAGCGTCAAAGCGGTTTCTCATCTTATCCGAACCTCCCTGTGATGTAGTCCTCGGTGCGCTTGTCCTCGGGCATGGAGAAGAGCTTTTCGGTGTCGTCAAACTCGACCAGTTCACCCAGAAGGAAGAAAGCGGTCTTGTCAGAGATACGAGCCGCCTGCTGCATATTATGTGTGACCATGACGATAGTATATTCTTTTTTCAGCTCAATGGCAAGATCTTCAATCTTGGACGTGGAGATCGGGTCGAGGGCACTGGTGGCCTCATCCATCAGCAGCACATCCGGCTCGACAGCCAGCGCGCGCGCGATGCAAAGCCGCTGCTGCTGGCCGCCGGACAGGCCGAGCGCTGATTTCTTCAAGCGGCCCTTGACCTCGTCCCAGATGGCGGCGGCGCGCAGCGAGCGCTCGACAATCTCATCGAGCTTCGCGCGGCTGCGGATGCCATGCGTGCGCGGGCCGTAGGCCACGTTGTCGAAGATGGACATTGGAAACGG
This sequence comes from uncultured Oscillospiraceae bacterium, assembly GCA_964523945.1. Classification (GTDB taxonomy): domain Bacteria; phylum Bacillota; class Clostridia; order Oscillospirales; family Oscillospiraceae; genus CAKTOF01. The sequence continues at coordinate 1,245 of CAZGBU010000031.1, read as the reverse complement.
GTTCGGCTTCTGGAACACCATACCGATTCGCTTACGCAGCCAGGTGACGTCAATCTGCGAACCGTAAATATCCTGCTCACGGTAGAGCATCTTGCCCTTAATTGTGACACCGGGCACCAGATCGTTCATTCGGTTGATGGTTTTCAGAAAGGTGGACTTGCCGCAGCCTGACGGGCCGATCAGCGCAGTGATCTGCTTTTCCGGGATGGAGATGGAGATCGACTTGAGCGCCTGGTGATCGCCATAGAACAGATCCAGATTCTCCGACTGGAGAACGATTGTTTCAGTTTCAGCCATTGTTATGCTCCTTTGCATCGGCGGCTCAGTGCTTGAGCTTTTTGCCCGCCAGAGAGGCCGCCAGGTTGATGATCACGGTCAGTACCAGCAGAATCGTGCCGATGGAAAAGGCCACGGCGAAATCGGCGCGCTCCTTGGCGTAGACGTACAGCGCGACAGTGAGGGTGGCGCCGGAGCTCTGCATAAAGCCCTCGATGGTGGAAAAATCCTGCATGGCCGTGGACAGGCCGGCGGCGTACATCAGCACGGCGGACTCGCCGACGATGCGGCCGATGGCCAGGATGCAGCCGGTGACGATGCCGTCGACACTGCTCGGCAGCACGACGGTGCGGATCATGTGCCACTTGCCGGAGCCAAGTCCCAGCGAGCCTTCACGGTACGACTGCGGTACGGTTTTCAGACTTTCCTGCGTGGTTCGGATGATGGTTGGCAGTACCATAATGACCAGCGTCAGCGAACCGGCCAGCAGTGTCTTGTCCAGACCGAGCGATGTGCAGAAGATGATGACGCCGACCAGCGCATAGATGATGGACGGAATGCCGGCAAGCGTTTCGGTGGCAAATTCAATGATTGCCACAAGCCGGCGGTTTCGGGCATATTCAGTCAGATAGATCGCGGCGCATACGCCCAGCGGCAGGACGATAATCATCGATACCAGAATGACATAGAGCGTATTGTAGATCGCCGGCAGGATGCCCATGGTGCCGCGCAGGACACTCTCCTGCGTCGTCAGAAACGACCAGCTGATACCGGGGATGCCGCGATAGCAGATGTAGCCGATGACGGCAACGAGCAGCGCGCAGGTGATCAGCGCACACAGACACATAATCAGGCGCATGAAAAAGTTATAGCCCTTGCGCCGCGGGGACAGAAAGCTGCTTTGTCTCATGTCAGTCCTCCTTTTCCCGTTTGAGCACCAGGTTCAGCAGAGCGTTGATCAGCATGATG
>CAZGBU010000030.1:3347-19695 GCA_964523945.1 uncultured Oscillospiraceae bacterium | reverse complement strand
TCATTCCGGGGCGCTTTGTTATTGAATTCTTTGCTTTTATCGGCAGCGCTCAGCCCTGACCGCGCAGGCGCGCGTAGCAGTCGCTGCAGTAGACCGGACGGTCCGTCTTCGGCTCAAACGGGACTCTTGCCTCGCCGCCGCAGGAAGCACAAACCGCGGTGAAATACTCTCTCGGGCCGCGCGCCGCATTCTTGCGGGCATCACGGCAGGCCTTGCAGCGCTGCGGCTCGTTCTGGAAGCCGCGCTCCGCGTAGAACTCCTGCTCGCCGGCGGGGAACACGAATTCCGCGCCGCATTCTTTGCACACTAAGGTCTTGTCTTCGTACATTTGCTTTTCCTCTCTTTTGTCAATGGTTTTCCCTGGCGAAGACCGCTCGCGGTCGGGATCAACAGGGTCTATTGCGAACGGCTGAGCCGTTTACGCCGGATGGGACTGGCGGCCTGCCTTGGCCCGGATTCTCTGTACCGCACTGTCGACGGATTTTTCAGATCTTCCGATGCTGGCCGCAATTTCCCGATAGGATCGCCCCTCTAGATACAGAGGGAGGATCTGCCGCTCCAGTGCAGAAAGGGACTGCGTCAGGGATGAGAGGAAAGCTTCGGTTTCTTCCCGCCGGAGGAATTCTTCCTCCGGCCCCGGCTGGGGCAATGCATCGTTTTCCAGCGGGAGCGCGTCATTCAGCGGGCGGTTCTTCCCCGCACGCGCCGCACGCACCGCCGAAACGATTCGGCTTCGGATACAAGTGCCGGCAAAGGCCCGAAACGGGACGCCGCGCGATGCATCGTAGGCGGAGATGGCAGCGAGCAGGCCAATCATCCCCTCCTGAATGAGATCCTCGCTGTCGCCGCCGGACAAAAAATATGGGCGGGCACAAGCGCGGACCAGACACGCGTTGCGTTCGATCAGACACTCGAGCGCCAGCTGGGAGGTTTTAGACAGGGAACACAGCTGCTCATCAGTTCGTTCAGAATAGGAATCTTTCATGGTTTGCAGGAGTTCCCCTTTTTTTATGTTGCTATTATAGTCTTCATTGGCCGATTTTGTCAATAGTCAATGAAAAATATTTTGAATCAATCAGATTTTTTGTAAATTTTCGATGGTTTTCGCGATGTTCTGTGCAACCTCTCCTGCAAGCACGGCATCGCCTGCCTCGACCATGACACGGATGAGCGCCTCGGTGCCGGACGGCCGGACCAGGATGCGGCCGTCGCCGGCAAGCCGCCGCTCCCCTTCGGCAATTGCCTCTGCCACCGCCGGGATCTGCGTCACCATGCTCTTGTCCGCCGCACTGCCGTTCCATGCGACATTGATCAGCTCCTGCGGATAGCGCTCGACCTCGCCGGCCAGCATGCTGATCGGCCTGCCGCGCCAGCTCAGGATCCGCAGCAGCTGCAGTGCGGCAAGCTGGCCGTCCCCGGTCGTCATATGGTCGAGGAAGATGATATGGCCGGACTGCTCGCCGCCGAGCGCCATGCCCTCTTTCTGCATCAGTTCAAGCACATTTCGATCGCCGACCTGCGCACAGCGAATATGATACCCGTGTGCCGCGGCGTATTTATGCAGCCCAAGATTGGACATTACCGTCGCAACAAAACCGCCGCCCGCCAGGTCGCCCGATTCCTGCATCGCCGTGGCACAGATGGCCATAATCTGATCGCCGTCAATTTCGCGGCCGTGCTCGTCAACCGCCAGGCAGCGGTCTGCATCGCCGTCAAATGCCAGTCCCAGGTCGTAGCCGCCGGCTGTCACGCCGGCGCTGAGGCTCTCAAGATGGGTCGAACCGCAGCCATCGTTGATATTGATGCCATTCGGTGTGTCGTGGATGAAATCCGCCTCGATGTCAAACCGACCAAACAGCGCTCGCGCTGTCGCACTGGCTGCACCGTTGGCGCAGTCGAATAGGACGCGGAGACCCCGCAGTCCCTCCGGTGCTGTGGACGCAAGATGATCGAGATAGCGCTGCTTTTGCCCCGCACCGGAGCGGCGGCATCCGACTGCGCTGCCCGTCTTGACCGGCAGCGCTTCACCCGAAAGAATCAGCTCCTCAATACGCGCTTCCAGCGCATCCGAGAGCTTGAAACCCGCGCCGGAGAACAGCTTAATTCCATTGTAGGCAAACGGATTGTGCGACGCAGAAATGACAACACCGGCGCACGCGCCGTTTTCCACCGTAAGATAGGCAACAGCCGGCGTCGGCATGACGCCGAGGTCCATCACGTCCGCTCCGCAGCTGCACAGCCCCGCCGTCAGCGCGCCGGCAAGCAGGTCGGAGGAAATGCGGGTATCCTGCCCCATCACAAACAACGGCTTTTCCGCGCCCGTCTCACCGAATGCAACTGCCGCCGCCTGCCCGATGCGGTAGGCCAGCGGCGCATCGAGCGTCTCGTTGACAATCCCACGGATCCCGTCGGTTCCAAATAGCTTTCCCATATCGGAGAGCCCTCCTCAAATCGAAAATTGTTCCTGCCCAGTGAATGCCAGGCCGAGATGATCGTAGGCCAGGCGCGTGACGCAGCGGCCGCGCGGCGTGCGCGTCAGGAAACCAAGCTGCATCAGATATGGTTCGTAGACGTCCTCAAGCGTCACCGCCTCTTCGCCGATGGTCGCGGCGAGTGTCTCCAGCCCAACCGGGCCGCCGCCGTAGTGGCGGATGATCGCCGTCAGCATCCGGCGGTCGATCGCATCGAGTCCCAGCTCGTCGATCTCCAGCCGGCTGAGCGCCATTGCCGCTGTCTGCCGGGTGATGACGCCGTCGCCGAGCACCTGTGCAAAATCGCGCACCCGGCGCAGCAGCCGGTTGGCAATGCGCGGCGTGCCGCGGCTGCGCGCAGCAATCTCCTGTGCACCGTCCGGCTCGATCGGCATATTGAGCAGTGCAGCCGAGCGCGAAACAATGCGGGAAAGCTCCTCCGTCGTATACAGCTCGAGCCGGAGCGATACGCCAAAGCGGTCGCGCAGCGGACTGGAAAGCTGACCGGCGCGCGTCGTCGCACCGATGAGCGTAAAGCGCGGCAGATCCAGCCGGATCGAGTTTGCCGACGGTCCTTTGCCGATGATAATATCAATGGCGTAGTCCTCCATTGCGGGATAGAGAACCTCTTCGATCGCGCGGCTGAGCCGATGGATCTCGTCGATAAACAGCACATCGCCCGGATTGAGATTCGTCAGCAACGCAACCAGATCGCCCGTTTTTTCAATGGCCGGGCCAGAGGTGACCCGGATGCTGACGCCCATCTCATTGGCAATGACACCGGCCAGCGTTGTCTTACCCAGGCCCGGCGGCCCATAGAGCAGCACATGGTCAAGCGGCTCATTGCGCCGCCGTGCAGCTTCGATGTAGACCGAGAGGTTCTGTTTGGCCTTCTCCTGCCCGGTGTAGTCGGCGAGCGTGCGCGGCCGCAGCGATGCTTCCGCATCGTCAAACGGCGTCAGATTCGCCGTCACGATCGGGCTCTCAAAGCCGCCCTCGAGTTCTATGCTCATGTGTGTCCCTCCTTACAGGGTAACCAGGTTGCGCAGCGCCCGGCGGACAATCTCCTTCACCGGCTGCGCCGCATCCACGCCGCGGAGCCCCGCAGCGATCTCCGCCTGACTGTAGCCGAGCACGGCCAGCGCGGCTGCAGCCTCTTCCATCGCACCGCCAGCCACAACCGGAGCACTCATGCCCTGCACCCCGCCGGAGAAGTCAAGTTGCGCGCCACCAAGCTTGTCTTTCAGTTCCAGGATAATGCGCTGCGCCAGCTTTTTGCCGACCCCCTGTGCGGTGGTCAGCGCTTTCTCGTCGCCCGTCATCACTGCGAGCGTGAAATTCTGCGGCGTCACGGCCGACAAAATCGCAAGCGCCGCCTTCGGCCCAACGCCGGTCACACCGACGAGGAGCTGAAAGCAGTTCAGCTCCTCGCGTGTGGTAAAACCATAGATATCAAATGCATCCTCCCGGATATTGCAGTGCGTATATACCCGGCAGGGCTGCCCCTGCTTCATCTGCGACTGTGAATACGTCGAGGTATAGACCGCATAGCCCACGCCGCCGCAATCAATCACGGCAAGCCCGGCGTCAAACAGCGCAACGGTTCCATTCAAATAGTAAAACATTGCTCACCCACCAATCGTTCGCAGCAGCGAGGTTGCCGACCGGGCATGGCACAGCGCGATGGCCAGCGCGTCGGCCGCATCGTCCGGCCGCGGAACAGCATCCAGCTTCAAGAGCCGCCGCGTCATATCCATGATCTGATGCTTGGTGGCGCCGCCATAGCCGACGACAGCCTGCTTGACCTGCATCGGCGTGTATTCGTGGATTGGAACGCCATACTCCTCGCATGCGAGCAGGATCACGCCGCGGCCGTGTGAAACGCCAATGCCGGTTGTAATATTCTTGCTGAAAAACAGCTCCTCAATTGCGACGGCCTCCGGCTTTGCACGCGCAAGCAGCTGCGTCATATCATCGTAGAGGATTTTCAGCCGCCGCGCAAATGGAAGGCCGGCCGGCGTTGTAATCGCGCCGTAGCCGAGCATTGTCTGCCCGGCGCGATCAGCCGCAATCAGGCCGAACCCCGTCGTGGCATAGCCGGGATCAATCCCGAGAATTTTCATTGCGTCACCTTACAGTTTCAGGACAATGCCGGCCACCGCGCCGGCAGCGATCAGGATCACCGGATGCACCTTTTTCCAGACCAGCCTCACAACAAACAGCACCGCAAACAGCGCCAGTGCAGCCGGCGCGGCCATATTGGCCCAGTCAAGCGCGAACACAGCGTCCCAGTTCAGCAGCGCGGCCTGCACAACTGAAATGCACGCCGCCGCAACCAGCCCGACCGAAAGCGGCCGCAGCACGGACATCGAGCCGACCACGAACCGGTTCTCACGGAATTTCTCCAGAAGGCTGGCAACCAGGATGATAATGATGACCGACGGCAGAACAAGGCCGAATGTGGCAACAATTCCGCCACTGATGCCCGCAGCGTTGACGCCGGCGTAGGTCGCCATATTGATGCCCATTGGACCGGGCGTTGACTCAGAAATGGCGAGCATATTCGCCACTTCCTCCTCGGTAAACCAGTCGTAGTGCGCCGCAATGTCATACAGGAACGGAAGCGTCGCCAGCCCGCCGCCAATGGAGAACAGGCCGGTCTTGAAAAACTCCCAGAACAGTAGAAGATAGGTCACGAGGCGCTGCCCCCTTTCTGCCACAGGCCGAGCAGCACGCCCAGCGCGATTGCCGCGATGACCAGGATGACCGGCGAAACGCCCAGCACGACCGTCAACAAAAATGCGGCGGCAAAGATCACATAGTCGAGCGCTTTCTGCACACCTGAACGGAACAGCTTCGCCAGCGCGAAGAGCACCATCACACAGACTGCAACGCGGATGCCGGCAAATGCATGCTGCACGACTGCGATCTCTGCAAAATTGCGCAGCACCAGTGCGATCACCGTGATAATGATAATTGATGGCAGCACCAGGCCAAATGTCGCCAGACACGCGCCGGGAATGCCACGGCGCTTATAGCCCACATAGGTTGCTGTATTGACGGCAATGACCCCCGGCGTACACTGGCTAATGGCATAGCAATCGAGCACTTCCTCTTCCGTAATCCAGTGATAGCGGTCAACGACCTCGCGCTGCAACATCGGCAGCATCGCGTAGCCGCCGCCGAACGTCAGAAGTCCCACCTTAAAAAACGCTGCCACCAGCTGCCAAAGCTCTTTCATCTTGGGCACCTCACGAGTTGGCAATCCAATAGCAGTATCCCAGGAACCCCACGAGCACAATGGCAATCAGGACCCATGCCCAGATGATCTGCCAGCGCGGGCGCGGCTCGTAATGCGGTTTTTCCTCGCCGACATCGGGCACATCGGGCAAGCGCTCTTCATCCGGCCGATTCGGGGTTTGTTCCATATTTGCTCACCTCATCATAGCGCACTGCGCAGGCCAGCTCACACAGCAGCCGGCCCGAAAGCAGGGAATCTTCTGCTATTGTATCACGAAACGTGCTGTTTTTACAGCACAATTTCTGCGGATGGAAAAAGCGGCCCGGAAGCAAACGCTTCCGGGCCGCTCTCCATATTCACGGATCCAGGTTGGTATAGCCCATCAGGTACTCGTCAACGGCGCGGGCCGCGCCGCGTCCTTCGTGAATGCTCCAGACGACAAGCGACTGACCGCGGTGCATATCGCCGGCCGTAAAGACCTTTGGAACGCTCGTCGCGTACTGACCGGGCTGCGTCTCGACGACGGTGCGCGGCGTCTGCTTGACGCCGAACGCGTCGGCCACATAGCTCTGGCAGCCGAGGAATCCGGCAGCAATCAGCACCATGTCAACTTTCATCGAATAGGTGTCAAGCACGGTCATCTTGCCGCCCTCCCAGCTGAGGTTGGCCGCCGTCACGCCGCTGAGGTTTCCGCGCTTGTCCAACTGGAATTCCGTCACAGTTGTGTTATACCGGCGTGGATCCTCACCCTGCAGCCAGATGGCCTCTTCTTGGCCGTAGTCAACCTTGAGCACGTTTGGCCACTGCGGCCAGGGGTTGTTCTCTGTGCGCGCAAGCGGCGGGCAGCCAAGCATCTCAAACTGCACGACCGACTTGCATCCCTGCCGGATGCAGGTGCCGACGCAGTCATTGCCGGTGTCACCGCCGCCGACCACCAGGACACGCTTGCCCTTGGCCGAGATGGCTTTTCCGTCGGTCAGGCCGGAGTCGAGCAGGCTTTTTGTGTTTGCGCGCAGGAAATCAACAGCGAAATGGATGCCCTTTGCCTCGCGGCCCGGCAGTGCCAGGTCGCGCGGATTCGACGCGCCGCAGCAGAGCACCACTGCATCGTAATTGCGCAGGATCTCATCCGCGCCGACATCGCGGCCGACGTCGGTGTTCGTCACGAACTCGACGCCCTCACGTTCCATCAACTCCAGCCGCCGCGTCACAATCTTCTTGTCGAGTTTCATGTTTGGTATGCCGTACATCAGAAGCCCGCCTGGGCGGTCAAAGCGTTCGTAGACCGTGACGCTGTGGCCGCGGCGGTTCAGCTGATCGGCACAGGCCAGTCCAGCCGGCCCGGAGCCGATGACGGCGACTTTTTTTCCGCTGCGCACTTCCGGGATGGTTGGCTCAACAAAGCCGTGCTCCCAGGCGTATTCGATGATGGACAGCTCGTTGTTGTGCGATGAAACCGGTTCGCCGTTCAGATTGCACACACACGCTTTCTCGCACGGCGACGGGCACACGCGCCCGGTGAACTCCGGGAAGTTGTTGGTCTTGCTCAGCCGATAATAGGCCTGCTTCCAGCTGCCGTGGTAGATCATGTCGTTCCACTCAGGGATCAGATTGTGCAGCGGGCAGCCGGAGACGGCGCTGCCGAACATCATGCCCGCCTGGCAGAACGGGACGCCGCAGTCCATGCACCGGGCGGCCTGCCGGCGCTGCTCCTCCACCGGAGGTAACTGCTTGAATTCATTAAAATTCTGGATGCGCTCCGCGGGCGGAAGAACGCTGCAGTCCACCCGCTCATAGTCCAGAAAGCCGGTTGGTTTTCCCATGGTTCTCCCCTCCTTATGCGCGCAGCGTGTAGAATGCTTCGAACTGTGCCTGCTCTGTGCTCAGGCCCTTTTCCTCCATCTGGACGACAGTCTTGAGCATCCGGTCGTAGTCGATCGGGATGATCTTTTTAAACTTCGGCAGATACGACGCGAACTCGTCGAGAATACGGCGGCCCTTGGCTGAGCCGGTCTGCGCGACATGCTCAGAAATCAGCTCTTTCAGCTCCTGCACGTCGTATTTGTTTGTGACGTCCTCGATCTTGACCATGCCCTTATTGATGCGCTGGTAGGCGGTGGAATCCTCATCGAGCAGGTAGACGATGCCGCCGGACATGCCGGCTGCGAAGTTCTTGCCCGTCCGGCCAAGAATGACCGCGCGCCCGCCGGTCATATACTCGCAGCCGTGGTCGCCGACCCCCTCGACAACCGCCCAGGCGCCGGAATTGCGCACGCAGAAGCGCTCACCCGCCACACCGGCGATAAACGCCTTTCCGGCGGTCGCGCCATAGAGCGCGACGTTGCCGACGATGATGTTTTCATCGGCCGCAAAGCGCGCGCTGTCCGGTGGGCTGAGCACCAGCTTGCCGCCGGACAGGCCCTTGCCGAAATAGTCGTTGCTGTCGCCGGTCAGCCGCAGCGTCAGGCCGCGCGGGATAAACGCGCCGAAGCTCTGACCGCCGCCGCCGGTGCACGAGACGGTAAAGGTATCCTCTGCAAGCGAGTTGCCGAAACACCGTGTAATCTCCGAGCCAAGAATCGTGCCGAGCGCACGGTCGGTGCTCGAGACATCAATGGACACGCTCTTGGCCTGACCGGTTTTGAGGCTGCCGGCAAACGCGGGCAGCAGCACACGTTCGTCGATCGAGCGGTCGAGGTGGAAATCATACGCGTCCGCCGGGTCAAAGTGCCGCTTCGGCGTATCGACAAACGGATTGTCGAGAATCGCCGACAGATCGAGCAGATTGACGCGGCCCTGCGTCAGATCGGTGCGTTTGCGCAAAAGATCCGTGCGGCCGACCAGCTCGTCAACGGTGCGCACACCCAGACGCGCCATGATCTCGCGCAGCTCCTGCGCAATGAATTTCATAAAGTTGACCACATACTCCGGCTTTCCCTTGAAGCGGCAGCGCAGCTCCGGGTTCTGCGTGGTGATGCCGACCGGGCAGGTGTCCTGGTTGCACACGCGCATCATCACGCAGCCCATCACGACGAGCGGCGCCGTGGCAAAGCCAAATTCCTCTGCGCCGAGCATGCAGGCAATGGCCACATCGCGGCCGCTCATCAGCTTTCCGTCGGTCTCCAGACGCACGCGCGAGCGCAGTCCGTTCTGAATCAGGGTCTGATGCGTCTCGGCCAGGCCAAGCTCCCACGGCATACCGGCATTCTGGATCGAACTGCGCGGCGCCGCGCCGGTACCGCCGTCAAAGCCGGAGATCAGAATCACCTGGCTGCCGGCCTTTGCCACACCGGCCGCGACAGTGCCGACGCCGGCTTCGGAAACCAGCTTGACGTTGATATCCGCCGCGCGATTGGCATTCTTCAGGTCAAAGATCAGCTGCGCCAGATCCTCAATTGAGTAGATGTCGTGGTGCGGCGGAGGCGAGATCAGCGCCACGCCAGGTGTGGAGTACCGCGTCGCTGCGACCCACGGATAGACCTTTGTGCCAGGCAGATGGCCGCCCTCGCCCGGCTTGGCGCCCTGCGCCATTTTGATCTGGATCTCCTTGGCACTCATCAGGTATGCCGAGGTAACGCCAAAACGGCCCGAGGCGACCTGCTTGATGGCAGAGTTGCGGTTGAGTCCGTCGGGCCCGACGACAAAGCGCGCCGGATCCTCGCCGCCCTCGCCGGTGTTCGACTTGCCGCCAATGGAATTCATCGCGATGGCCAGACACTCATGCGCTTCCTTGGACATCGAGCCGAAGCTCATTGCTCCCGTCTTGAAGCGGCGCACGATTGAATCGACCGGCTCGACCTCCTCGAGCGGCACGCCGCCGTTCGGGTCAAAGACAAATTCGAGCGCGCCGCGCAGGGTGTGAATCGTCTCGCGGCGGTCGACCAGCGCGGTATACTCCTTGAATTTTTCATAACTGCCGGTCCAGCAGGCGTTCTGCAGCAGATGGATCACCATCGGCGAATACAGGTGCGTCTGCATGCCGGCGCGGAATTTGTGGCTGCCGTCAGAGGGCAGATTGTCCTCCACATGCAGTCCCAGCGGGTCGAACGCGCGCGAGTGCAGCTTCTCCGCGTCCTCGGCGATCTGCCGCAGGCCGACGCCGCCGACGCGCGAAACCGTCCCGGTGAAATACTGGTCAATGACGCTCTTTTCGATGCCAATCGCCTCAAAGATCTGGCTGCCCTGATACGACTGTACGGTGGACACGCCCATTTTGGAGGCAATTTTGACAATACCGGAGCAGACGGCCTTGTTGTAGTCCTGTACTGCCATGTAATAATCCTTATCCATCAGCCCCTCTTCAATCATATAATCGATCGACTCATAGGCCATATAGGGGTTGATGGCGGATGCGCCGTAGCCAAGCAGCGTCGCAAAATGGTGCACTTCGCGCGGCTCGCCGCTCTCCAGGATCAACGCCACCGCCGTGCGCTTTTTGGTGCGGACGAGATACTTTGCCGTCGCTGAAACCGCCAGCAGCGATGGGATGGCGACATGTGTCTCGTCGACGCCGCGATCGGAGAGAATGATGATGTTCGCCCCGTCTCGGTAGGCGCGGTCGACTGAGTTCTGCAGATGATCGAGTGCACGCTCCAGGCTCGTTCCCTTATAATACAGGATCGGGATTGTCTCGACTTTGAATCCCTCTTTTTTCATTCCGCAGATCCGCATCAGATCGAGATTGGTCAGGATCGGGCTCTCCACGCGAAGGACATGGCAGTTCTGCTCGCCCTCCTGCAGGATATTGCCGTCGGAGCCGAGGTAGACGCTCGTCGAGGTGACGATCTCTTCCCGGATCGCATCGAGCGGCGGGTTGGTCACCTGCGCAAAATTCTGTTTAAAGAAATTGAACAGCGGCTGATACTGATCCGACAGCACGGCCAGCGGCGTATCGATCCCCATGGAGGCCGTCGGCTCCGAACCGGTCATCGCCATCGGCTGGATTGCCGTCTTCAGATTCTCATATGTATAGCCAAATGCCTTGAGCATCCGGATGCGCTCGTGCGCGCCATAGCGCAGCGGTTTCTGGTTCGGAACGGGCAGCGAATCGAGCGTCACCAGCTGCGAATCGAGCCATTCGCCGTACGGCTGGCTCGCCGCATAGCGCATCTTAATCTCCTCGTCTTCGATCACGCGGCCCTGTACGGTGTCGACGAGCAGCATCTTCCCGGGCGTCAGGCGCGACTTCCGGACGATCTTCTCCGCCGGCAGGTCGAACACGCCGACCTCGGAGGCAAGGATCAGCCGGTTGTCATCGGTGATATAGTAGCGGCTTGGCCGAAGGCCGTTGCGGTCGAGCACTGCGCCCATCACGTCGCCGTCGGAGAACAGGATCGACGCCGGGCCGTCCCACGGCTCCATCATCGTGGCATAATACTGATAGAAATCGCGTTTGCGATAGTCCATCGAACGGTTATTTTCCCACGGCTCCGGAATGGTAATCATCACGGCCTTTGGCAGCTCCATGCCGCTCATGACCAGGAACTCAAGCGTGTTGTCCAGCATCGCCGAATCCGACCCGGCTGTATTGACTACCGGCAGGATTTTGTCAAAGTCCGACTCCTGAAACATGCCGGTCCGCATCGATTCCTCGCGGGCAAGCATCCGGTCAGCGTTGCCCTGAATCGTGTTGATCTCGCCGTTGTGGACGATAAAGCGGTTCGGATGTGCGCGCTCCCAGCTCGGGTTGGTATTGGTGGAAAAGCGTGAATGTACAATGGCAATGGCCGATTCACAGTCCGCATCGAGCAGATCGAGGTAAAACAGCCGCAGCTGTTTTACCAGGAACATGCCCTTGTAGACGATCGTCCGGCTCGAAAGCGAGGGAATGTACGTCTCCTCGTTGCTCTGCTCAAACTCGCGCCGCGCCACATACAGCCTGCGGTCAAACGCGAGTCCGCGTTCGGTCTCTGCAGGACGCCGGATAAATACCTGCTGGATCACCGGCATACAGTCCCGTGCACGCTGACCAAGAATATCGGCGTTGACCGGAACCTCCCGCCAGCCAAGCAGCTGCATGCCCTCCTTGCGAACGATCGTCTCAAACGTCTTCTTGGCCCGGTTGCGCGTCAGCTCATCCTGCGGCAGGAAGAACATGCCCACGCCATAGTCGCGCTCATCACCAAGCTCGATGCCCAGCGGTGCCGTGACTTTTTTAAAAAACTTGTGCGGCACCTGCAGCATGATGCCGACACCGTCGCCGGTCGCCCCGTCGGCATCGCGGCCAGCGCGGTGCTCAAGCCGCTCAACGATGGCGAGTGCGTTGTTCACTGTCTCATGATCTTTTGTGCCGTCGAGGTTGACAATCGCGCCGATACCGCAGTTGTCGTGCTCAAACCGGGGATCATAGAGCGGGGCAGTGATCTGCCCCATCGCGCCCGCCGCGCGGAAATAGTTGTCCTGTCTCATGTGCCCTCTCCTGTCGCTGTCACTGGCCCAGCAGCTGCACGATGCGCGCAACCGCCTCTTCCGTCGCATCCGCCACGCCGAACGCGGTCAGCCGGATGTAGCCCTCGCCGCTCGGTCCGAAGCCGGCGCCCGGTGTCGTCACGACGTTCGCGCGCTGCAGCAGCAGGTCAAAAAAGTCCCATGAGGGCATGTTGTCAGGCGTTTTGCACCAGATATAAGGCGCGTTCACGCCGCCGTACACCGTCAGTCCCGCGCCTGCAAGCCCCTCGCGGATGACACGGGCATTGTTCAGATAAAACGCGATGGTCGCGCGCGTCTGCTGCTGCCCCTCCGGCGTGTAAACTGCGGCCGCACCGCGCTGAATGATATACGGCGCGCCGTTGAATTTCGTGCTCTGCCGCCGCGCCCAGAGCCAGTTCAGGCTCACCCCGCCGCGCACAAGCGCTTTCGGCACAACTGTATAGGCGCAGCGTGTGCCGGTGAAGCCGGCCGTCTTGGAAAAGCTGCGGAACTCGATGGCGCACTCCTTCGCGCCCTCGATTTCGAAGATGCTGTGCGGCACATCCGGATCCGTGATAAACGCCTCATAAGCCGAATCGTACAGAATGACCGCGTCATTGCTGCGAGCATAGTCCACCCAGCGCCGAAGCTGTTCGCGTGTAGCGGCAACGCCGGTCGGGTTATTCGGATAGCAGAGGTAAATGAGGTCGACATGCGTCTCCGGCAGCGCAGGCTCAAAGCCGTTTTCTGCCGTACAGGGCATATAGACCAGCTTCGACCAGCGTCCTTCGTCTGCCAGGTAGTCGCCGGCGCGGCCAGCCATTGCATTTGTGTCAACATAAACCGGATAGACCGGGTCACAGACAGCGACGACATTGTCAGTGTCAAAGATGTCGCCGATATTGCCGCAGTCGGACTTTGCGCCGTCGGAGACAAACACCTCATCCGGATCAAGCGCCACGCCGCGCGCGCGGTAGTCGTGCGCCACGATCTGCTCCACCAGGAAGTCATAGCCATGATCCGGGCCATAACCATGGAACGTCTCTGCCCGGCCCATCTCATCGACTGCCTCGTGCATCGCATGCGTGACGGCCGGGACAAGCGGCTGGGTCACGTCGCCAATGCCGAGTCGAATCAGGTTCGCCTCTGGATGCGCCTGGGAATAGACTGCGACGCGGCGCGCAATCTCTGAGAACAGATAGCTGCCCGGCAGTTTTTGATAATTTGCATTGATCTTGGCCATCAGTTTCTCTCCTTTGCAGGAAATATCGTCACAAATTTCATTTTTCAGTGTTGCCGTTTCATTTTAGCACACAGTTGTCTCTCCGTCAAATACAAATGCAGCAGGTCCCGTCATGAAAATATGGTTATTTTGCACATCCCACGAAATTGCAAGATCTCCACCACGCAGTTTCACAGTTGCAGTCTGATTGCTGCGTCCCGTCAAAACAGCCGCAACCAGTGTCGCGCACGCACCCGTGCCGCAGGCCAGTGTCTCGCCCGCACCACGTTCCCAGACACGCATTCTGAGTTGTGTTGGCGAGACGACCTGTACAAATTCCGTGTTCGTTCGCTCCGGGAACAGCGAATGGTGCTCAAACTGCGGGCCGATCGCCGGCAGGTCCAGCGCATCCGGATCATCGACAAACACAACCGCGTGTGGATTCCCCATTGACACGCACGTCGCGCGCCAGATCCGTCCCGCAGCCTCAATCGGCAGATCCACCGCGCTCTCTCCCGTCACGGCGACCGGGATTTCAGCCGGCGTCAGGATCGGTTCGCCCATATCGACGGTGACTGTCTCAACCTGGCCCGCAGCGTCCAAATGCAGCAAAAGCTCCAGAATACCGGCGTCCGTTTCCACCGAAACACTCGTTTTATCCGTCAGTCCGCGGTCGTGCAGATATTTGCCCACGCAGCGGATGCCGTTGCCGCACATCTGCGCGCGCGAGCCGTCGGCATTGTACATAATCATCCGCGCGTCCGCCTGCTCTGACGGCGCAATCAGGATCAGTCCATCCGAGCCGACACCAAAATGCCGGTCGGACAGGCGCGCAGCCAATGCCGGCGCGTCGTTCACCGTTTCCGCAAAGCAGTTTACATAAATATAATCATTGCCCAGCCCTTGCATCTTTGTAAAGCGCATTTCGTTCTCTCCTTTTGATCAAAAAGGAGCGGCCCGCGGGCCGCTCCTGGCTGTTTGGATACCGCGCCTACAATTTTATCCCAAGCGCCGGTCATCGTCAACCGTTATTCCCCATCGTTCTGCAGCGCTGCGTAGCCCTGCTCGCCGGTCCGGATGCGGATGACGTCCTCCACATCATATACAAAGATCTTGCCGTCGCCGACGCTGCCGGTGTAGAGCGCTCGCTTTGCCGCCGCGACAACCAATGCTGGGTCCACCTTTGATACCACAATATCGACCTTGACCTTCGGCAGCAGATTCATTGTCGTCTCCAGGCCGCGGTACTGTCCCGACTTGCCCTTCTGCGTGCCGCAGCCCATTACATTGGAAACCGTCATACCCGTCACGCCGATGGCCGCCATCGTGTCTTTCAGCGTTCCAAACCGTTCCTGGCTGCAGATGATGCTGACGCGGGTATATTTATGCTCCGACGCAGCAGGGACAATCTCCAGCGGCTCAATCTCCAGCTTTGACAAATCAACCGCGCCGGGCGAACCCGAAGCAATAGACGGCGTGAGCGGCAGGAAATCGGCATAGGCATTGGCCAGGCCGTGCTCATTGATATCAAGGCCCTCGACTTCTTCAGCCGGCGATACGCGCAGGCCAACCGTTTTCTTGATGATCAGAAATACGATCGTCATACAAACCGCCGTGTAAACCGCAATGCATACAAGGCCGAGCAGCTGGATGCCAAGCTGATGGAAGCCGCCGCCGTAGAACAGGCCAAGCGAGCCGTATTTCTCATTTGAGGCGAACAACCCCACGGCGATTGTGCCCCAGATACCGTTGCCGCAATGCACCGCGATTGCACCGACCGGGTCATCGATGTGCAGCTTCTTGTCAAGCAGTTCGACCACAAGATCGACCAGCACGCCGGCGACAGCGCCGATGACAAATGCGCCGACGGCATCCACGCTTGCACAGCCCGCGGTGACGGCAACCAGTCCGGCCAGCGAGGCGTTCAGGCACATGCCGACATCCGGTTTTCCATTTTTGATCCAGGTGAAGAGCATACACACAACTGTTGCAACTGCCGGTGCAATGGTCGTCGTGCCGAGCACCTGTGCAAGCTCTGCCGTATCGGCTGCCGCCGCGCCGTTGAATCCATACCAGGCAAACCAGAGGATGAATACGCCCAGCGCGCCAAGGGTCAGCGAATGTCCCGGGATCGCATTGACGCGGATCACCTTGCCGCTGGCGTCACAGGTAAACTTCCCGATGCGCGGGCCAACCATTGCCGCGCCGATCAGCGACGCGATGCCGCCGACCATATGGATCACGCTCGAGCCGGCAAAATCAATGTAGCTGAGGTTGGACAGCCAGCCGCCACCCCAGACCCAGCCGGCCTCAATCGGGTAGACAACCAGGCTGATGACTGCGGAGTAGATGCAGTAGGCGGAGAACTTTGTCCGCTCTGCCATTGCGCCGGAGACGATCGTGGCCGCCGTTGCGCAGAACATCAGCTGAAAGAAAAAGTTCGACCAGTCAAACGACGCAAAGTCCGTGAACATCCCCCACTCCGGCTTGCCGATCAGGCCAAAGAAAACATGCTCACCCATCATCAGGCCGTAGCCCAGCGCCATAAATACGATGGTGCCGATGCAGAAGTCCATCAGATTCTTCATGATGATGTTGCCGGCATTTTTTGCGCGTGTAAAGCCGGTCTCCACCATCGCAAAGCCGCACTGCATAAAGAATACAAGAATCGCACCAACCAGGAACCAAATTGACAAATCCATTTCCATACCCCTCCTGCCGATTTTTTCAGGTGCAGGACAGCGCCGGTAGAATACCGTCCTGCCCCATTCAGAGTCCATACCTGCTCAGTTCTAAAAATGAATTTTCGAACAAGCATTCTTGCATATCAACCTCTGAATAATGCCATTTTATCGATGTTTCCCTGTTCTGTCAATCGTAAATTTGCAAGAAATAAATTAAAAACTTGCGAAATTTTCGGCATGAGCTGAATTTTGTCTTTCATATCACCGCTTTGTGACAGTTATGCATCCTCTCTCTTGCATTCTTGCAAAAAGGGCGCGCCCT
>CAZGBU010000030.1:0-3247 GCA_964523945.1 uncultured Oscillospiraceae bacterium | reverse complement strand
AGGGCGCGCCCTTTTATCATTTTGCATCCGCTTGGTATATCGGCATCAAATCCGCTTCAAACCTCGAACATCAGGTCGCCGTAGGTCGGCACCGGCCAGACACTCTTATCGACAATCAGCTCGAGATCATCCACTGCGGCGCGCAGACGCGCCATCGTCGGGACAACTTCGTCGTGGAACGCAAATGCCATTGCTTTCGGCTCCTCAATCGCGTTGACGCGCGCCGTCGTATTGATCAGGTCGGTCAGCGCGGTCTGCGCATCGGTCAGCAGCTTGCTGACGCGCGCGAGCAGTTCTTTCTGCACGCTGGTGTCAGCCTCGGGACAGGCCGCCGTCACAGCATTGATCGACTCAGCCAGCGTGGTCGTGTACTTGACAACCGCGGGAACATATTTTTTACCGGCCATGTGCACCATGGTCTGTGCTTCGATGTTGATATTCTTGGAATACCCTTCGTAGCAGATTTCTTCACGCGACTCCAGTTCCGCTTTGGTGAAGATACCGAACTTTTCGAACAGGCGGATGGCTTTCGGCGTGGTCAGCGCACCTGTCGCCTCCACCATCGACCGAATGTTCGGCAGGCCGCGCTCGGCCGCCTCGGCAACCCACTCGTCGGAATAGCCGTTGCCGTTGAAGATGATCCGCTGATGCGCTTTCATGGTGTCAGCAATGTACTTCTTGCAGGCAGACTCAAAGTCCTCTGCTTTTTCGAGTTCGTCGGCCGCATCGCAGAACGCCTCGGCCACAACGGCATTAAGCGTGGTGTTCGGTCCGGCAATAGAATCCGACGAACCAACCATACGGAACTCGAACTTATTGCCAGTGAAAGCAAACGGCGAGGTGCGGTTGCGGTCAGTCGCATCGGCATCAAGGACCGGAACAGTGGACACACCAGTGTTGATTTTGCCGCCGGACAGGTGCTCAGCTGCGACGCCTTTCTCCACAATCTGCTGCACAACATCCTCGAGCTGATCCCCGAGGAAGATCGAGATGATGGCCGGAGGCGCTTCGTTTGCACCGAGACGATGATCGTTGCCCGGATTGGCCGCGGACTGGCGCAGCAGGTCAGCATGCGTATCGACCGCTTTCATGATACAGGCGAGCACCAGCAGGAACTGCAGGTTCTCATTCGGGGTGTCGCCCGGATCGAGCAGGTTCTCACCAGTGTCGGTGCCGATGGACCAGTTGTTGTGTTTACCCGAGCCATTGACGCCGGCGTAAGGCTTCTCATGCAGCAGACAGACCAGGCCATGCTTAATCGCAACGCGCTTCATCGTCTCCATCGCGAGCTGGTTCTGATCGACCGCGATGTTGGCTGTGGTATAGACCGGCGCCAGCTCGTGCTGCGCCGGCGCAACCTCGTTGTGCTGCGTGGTAACGGTGATGCCCATCTTCCACAGCTCGACGTTGAGATCCGCCATAAACGCACCGACGCGCTCACGAATGGAACCAAAGTACTGATCCTCCAGTTCCTGGCCTTTCGGCGCAGGTGCACCGAACAACGTGCGGCCGGTATAGATCATATCGCGGCGCTCCAGGTATTTCGCGCGGTCAACCAGGAAGTACTCCTGCTCCGGGCCGACGGAAGCGACAACCTTTTTTGCCTCGGTGTTACCAAACAGCCGGACCAGACGGATGGCCTGCTTGCTGATGGCCTCCATCGAACGCAACAGCGGTGTCTTTTTATCGAGTGCCTCGCCGGTGTAGGAGATAAACACCGTCGGGATACACAGGATGGTGCCGGCAGACGTCTCTTTCACAAACGCAGGGGAGGTCATGTCCCACGCAGTGTAACCGCGGGCATAGTGCGTTGCGCGCAGACCACCGGACGGGAACGATGAAGCATCCGGCTCGCCCATGACAAGCTGCTTGCCGGTCAGCTGCAGCAATGTTTTGCCACCGACGGGTTGTGTGATAAACGCCTCGTGCTTTTCCGCGGTGATGCCGGTCATCGGCTGAAACCAGTGGGTGTAGTGTGTCGCGCCCTTTTCCACAGCCCAGTCTTTCATCTCGTTGGCCACGACATCCGCCGTTTCCATGGAGATCTGACCGCCCTCGTCCATCACACGCTTGACTTCTTCAAACACTTTCTTGGGCAGGCGCTCTTTCATCACAGCTTCGCTAAATACATTGGTGCCAAAGATCTCAGCAACATTCATGGTGGTGTCTCCTCCTGCGTCAAACTCGGGTGAGCCGGCCGGCGCTGCGCAGCAGAATTCCGTCCATGCATCCCCTGTTTCATGTGCATACAATACTCCCTGCGCTTGCAAAAATCAAGGGCAATTTGCTCAATTTTCCGCATGAATTCAGCTGTTTTATTCTCAACTTGCAAATTTGTTCCTGCAAGCATTCACATTCTCCTGCAAGTCCTGCAAAATCATGCATCCGCATCCGCAATTGCAAAAAAAGATGCAATTTGATATGGCAAAATCAGACGCCTTTCGCTATAATATGCACAGTATCAGATTTTAATCTGCAGTCAGGAGGAGAACGGATATGTACCGACACATTTCCCTGTTCCGTCTGAGCGACGACGCTGACAAGCAGGCCAACATGGACGCGTTCTGTGCAGTCATGCGGGCGCTGCCGGAGCAGGATCCGCGCATTGTTTCCATCGAAATCGGCACCTCGATCTTCACGCCGATCCTGCCGCCCGGCGGCCAGACCGCCTATGACGTGGCACAGATAATCACATTCCGCACCAAAGAGGGTTGCCTCAACTGGCCCGAGACGCCGGCCCATATGGAGCTGAAAGCATTCTCCTCGGGCATGATCGAGCTGGTCGGCATCATCGACTATGAAGTGAAAGACTGAACCAAAAATCAGGCAGGGCTGTGCCCCGCCTGATTTTTACATGAACAATAGATCACAGGATCTGCGTCTGCCTATTCTCCGCAGATCAGGCGAGCAGCGCGCTCTCCAGGTCCTGCAGCATAATGTCAAGCGCAGTCACACCGCCCTCGGCCGTGTACCAAACAGCCGGATTGGCCAGATAGACAATGTGACCGTCCTGATAGGCGCGCGTATCCATAACCAACTCGTTTTCCATGATTTCCTGTGCAAGCTGTGCGCCGTCAGTCTGAATGGCCGCGTCACGATCGAGTACAAAGATGTAGTCCGGATCTTTTTCCACGATAAACTCGAACGACGCCTCGTTGCCGTGCGTCGAAGTATCGATCTCTGCATCAACACCGATGTTTTCAAAGCCGATTTCCCTGCCGATGATGGAGCAGCGGCCGTCGTTGCC
>CAZGBU010000029.1:0-20286 GCA_964523945.1 uncultured Oscillospiraceae bacterium | reverse complement strand
GGAACAGAAGGCCGTGAAAAAATCAGATTGACAAGCCGCCCCAATTCCGGTATAATAGCCGATGCACAACTGTGTGGAGGGCTCGTCATGCTGCTTTCTCTGGCGAAAATAATAAACACTCCGGGGGAAGCCGTTTCATTTGATGTGACGATGGATTTCTCGGATATGGAGTTCGGCGGCCAGCGGCCGGTGACCGAGCCGGTCCAGGTGCGCGGCGTGGTGCGCAACACCGCCGATGTGCTCCTGCTGACCGGAACGGTGCAGACCACGCTGCACTGCGTGTGCGATCGCTGCGCAAAAGAATTCGCGCGTGAGATGTGCGTGGAAATGAACGCGGTTCTGACATCGCAGCTCCAGAGCGAGGAAAACGAGGACGAGAATCTGTTTGAGCTGCAGGGCGACAGCGTTGACCTGGAAGAGGTTGCGGCGACGGCGTTCGTGCTCAACATGGAGCCAAAGTTCCTCTGCAGAGAAGACTGCAAGGGCCTCTGCCCAGCCTGTGGTGCAGACCTGAATGAGGGTCCCTGTGCCTGCCGGCCCGAGACAGATCCACGACTGGCTGCCTTGCAGCAGTGGCTCGATCAAAAATAACCTGCTGATTTGCCGATTCAGGCAGCTTGACCGAAGGAGGTGTCATCATGGCAGTACCCAAGTGTAAAGTGTCCAAAGCACGCCGCGACAAAAGACGCAGCAACGTCTGGAAGCTGGAGGTCCCCGGCATCGTCGCGTGCCCGAACTGCGGCGCCCCCCGCTTGCCGCACCGCGCCTGCAAGGCCTGCGGCATGTACAACGGCCGCGAGGTCGTTGCGGTCAAGACTGCGAAATAATTCGACCCTGAAAAAGAGGAAGGCGCAGCCTTCCTCTTTTTTGCGCGCCTGTGCAGCGGCGCGCATTTTCAGTTGACCAAACAGGTGCAAAATGGCATAATAGAACAACAGAAGAGAAACGGCAGGTCCTGCCGTGAGACAATTATGAAGGAAACGGGAGGTGGTCCCGGCATGGCAAAGCCGCTTGTGGCAATTGTCGGCCGCCCGAATGTGGGTAAGTCCCTGCTGTTCAACAAACTGACCGGTCAGCGCACGGCGATCGTGGAGGATACGCCCGGCGTCACGCGCGATCGGATCTATGGTTCGACCGACTGGAACGGCCGGGAGTTTGACCTGGTAGATACCGGCGGCATTGAGCCGAACACCGATTCGCAGATGCTGCGCTTTATGCGCCGCCAGGCGGAGATCGCCATCGAGATGGCAGATGTGAACATTATGGTGACCGATGTGCGCGTCGGTGTCACCGCGGCCGATCAGGCGGTCGCGGCGATGCTCCAGCGCGCGAAAAAACCGGTTGTCCTGGCTGTCAACAAGTGCGACAGCGTTGGGCAGACGGATCCGAATGTATATGAATTTTATGCGCTTGGGCTGGGCGACCCGATCGAAGTTTCCGCCGTTCACGGCCATGGAACAGGCGACCTGCTCGACTGGTGTGTGGCGCATTTTCCGCCGGCAGAGGATGCGCCGGAGGAGGACGATACCATCAAGGTCGCCATCATCGGCAAGCCGAACGTCGGCAAGTCGAGCCTGCTCAACCGTCTGCTTGGGGAAGAGCGCGTCATTGTCTCCGACGTCGCCGGCACCACGCGCGACGCCATTGACAGCGATCTGGAAAACGAGCATGGCAAGTATCGCTTCATCGACACGGCCGGCATGCGCCGCCGTTCAAAGATTGACGATGCGATCGAAAAATACAGCAATCTGCGCACCATTGCCGCCATTGAGCGCGCAGACGTATGCCTGATTATGATCGACGCGAACGAGGGCGTCACCGAGCAGGATACGAAGATTGCAGGCCTCGCACATGAGGCAGGCAAGGCCTCGATCATCGTCGTTAACAAGTGGGACGCAATCGAAAAGGAAACCAACACCATGGACCGCATGACGGCGGATGTGCGCCGCGACCTGAGCTATATGACCTATGCGCCGGTGCTGTTTTTGTCCGCGCTGACCGGTCAGCGGGTGGAGAAGCTCTTTGAGCTGATTAACTTTGTTGCGGACCAGGCGGCCATGCGCATCCCAACCGGTATGCTCAACAGCGTGCTGGCCGACGCGACGGCGCGTGTGCAGCCGCCGAGCGACAAGGGCCGCCGCCTGAAGATCTACTATATGACGCAGACGTCGGTCAAGCCGCCGCATTTCGTGATCTTCTGCAACGACGCGCGGCTGTTCCACTTCTCCTATCAGCGATATCTGGAAAACCAGATCCGCGCAACATTCGGCATGGAGGGCACGCCGATCCGCATTACGATCCGCCAAAAGGGCGACAAGGAGGGCTGAGGGCATGGCGCTGCGACTGGTTCTTGCAATCCTGTCCGGATATATTTTCGGCAATCTCAACGGCGCGATTATCACGTCGAACCTGATCATGCGCGAGGATGTGCGCACGCACGGCAGCGGCAATGCCGGCCTGACCAACTTCCTGCGCAGCTACGGCGGGGTAAGCACGCTGCTTGTGCTGCTGATCGATATCGGCAAGGCCGTGCTGGCCTGCCTGGTCGGGCAGTGTCTGCTCGAGACATATCTGAGCGCAGCCGAGGGGAAGATGATCTGCGGCACTGCGTGCATCTTCGGCCATATGTTCCCGGTTGTCTACGGCTTCCGGGGCGGAAAGGGCATCCTGTCGGCCGGCACGCTCGCGGTTGTGATGGATTGGCGTGCAGGGCTGATTATTCTCGGCGTGTTTCTGGTTGTGGCGGTCTGTACGCGCTATGTCTCGCTGGGGTCGCTGGTTGCGGCGGTGGCGTATCCAATCACGTATTTTGTATTCTTCCGCGAGCAGTGGCTGGTCTGGCTGCTGGCGCTGATTGTGGCGGCGGTGGCGGCCTATATGCACCGGGCAAACATTCATCGCCTCCTGACGCACACCGAGTCGAAGTTTTCAATCCACAAAAAAGACAAATCCTGAACCGCGCGCCCGGGCAGCCGGGCGGCGCATGGAGGCAACGATGGAAATAGCAGTTCTGGGCAGCGGCAGCTGGGGTACGGCGCTGGCGATGCTGCTGCACAACAATGGCCACCGCGTGACGCTCTGGGCGCACACGCAAGAGCAGGCTGAGACGATGCGGCGCACGGGGCGCAATCCGCGCCTTGCCGGCGTGGAGCTACCGGCGGGGCTGACGTACACGAGCGAGATCTCGTGCGCGGCAGGATGCCGGCTGGTTGTGCTGGCCACGCCGTCGTTTGCAATCCGGCAGACGGCGCGTCTGGCTGCCCCGTATCTGGATGCGGCGGCGGTGCCGGTGTGTGTGGCAAAGGGAGTGGAGGCCGGCAGCTCGCTGCGGCTGAGCCAGGTAATCGAGCAGGAAACTGGCCGTGTCACGGCAGTGCTCTCCGGCCCGTCGCATGCGGAGGAGGTCGCCCGCGGCCTGCCGACCGGCTGCGTTGCGGCCTGCGCCGATCCGGCCATCGCCCTGCTGGTGCAGGATGCGTTTATGAGCGAACGCTTCCGCGTCTACGCGAGCGACGACCCGGTCGGCGTGGAACTGGGCGGCGCGCTGAAGAACATCATTGCGCTGTGTGCCGGCGCATCCGACGGGATGGGCTTCGGCGACAATACCAAGGCGCTTTTGATGACCCGCGGGCTGACAGAGCTGGCGCGGCTGTGCATGGCGCTCGGCGGCCGCCGTGAGACGGTTGCGGGCCTGGCGGGCGTGGGCGATCTGATTGTCACCTGCACGTCGATGCATTCGCGCAACCGGCGTGCCGGCATTCTGATCGGGCAGGGGCGCACGCCGCACGAGGCGATGGAAGAGGTCGGCGCGGTCGTCGAGGGATACTATGCGGCGGCGGCGGCCCGGGAGCTTGCGCGCAAGGCCGGGGTGGAGATGCCGATTATTGAGCAGATCTATGCGGTGCTCTATGAGGGCAAGGACCCGCATAGCGTACCGGCGGCGCTGATGACGCGCGGACCGAAGCACGAATTTGAGGATGCAGGCTGGCAATAAAAAACGCCTGTGCCGGCGGCACAGGCGAAAAACGGCGGCAGGCCAAAAGGCTTGCCGCCGCTTATGATGCGGATTCAAACCGCGCGGGTAACCTTGCCCGAACGCAGGCAGCGTGTGCAGGCATACACATGGCACGGAGTCCCGTTGACAATCGCTTTTACACGTTTGACATTCGGCTTCCATGCTCTGTTGGACCGTCTGTGAGAATGGGAGACTTTGATGCCAAAGGTAACGCCCTTGCCGCAGATATCGCACTTAGCCATTTGCTGCACCTCCTTGCCTTTGCAGATTTCAGATTCAAAATCGCAATAAGCGACGAATGATATATTACCAGATCAGACCGGAAATTGCAAGAGCGAATTCCGCTTTTCCGGCAAAATTATTTTTCTCGCGTATTGGAGACGGTTGCCAAACGGATGGAAACCGGATATAATCAGGGAAATGGGGTGAGTCCATGTCAAACTACAGTGTCCCACTGGCACAGATCGCCGAAGAATTCAACCTGACCCCGGCCTATGCATCGACGGACTATGAGAGCATCCGTGTCACAATCGAGGATGTCAACCGGCCGGGAATGCAGATCACCGGCTTTTTCGAGCATTTTGAGCCGGTCCGGCTGCAGGTGATCGGCCTGGTCGAAAACACCTACCTCGAGGGGCTCTCCGGCGAAGAGCGCTTTGTGGTGTTCGACCGCTTTTTCTCCTATAAGATCCCGGCGCTGATCATCGCGCGCGGCCTTGAACCGCTCGAAGAGTGCCTCATCATGGCCAAAAAGCACGATATTACGGTACTCCGGTCAGAAGAGACAACCTCCAATCTGGTTTCAACGCTGGTTGCAACGCTCAAGGTTTATCTCTCGCCCCGCATTACCCGGCACGGGGTGCTGGTCGAGGTCTACGGTGAGGGGCTGTTCCTGACCGGCGAAAGCGGCGTCGGCAAGTCCGAGGCTGCGATGGAGCTGATCAAGCGCGGCCATCGCCTGA
This sequence comes from uncultured Oscillospiraceae bacterium, assembly GCA_964523945.1. Classification (GTDB taxonomy): domain Bacteria; phylum Bacillota; class Clostridia; order Oscillospirales; family Oscillospiraceae; genus CAKTOF01. Next base: position 15,309 of record CAZGBU010000029.1, on the reverse strand, counting down.
TTGCGGACGACGCGGTGGAGATCAAAAAGGTGACCGAGCACTCGCTCGTCGGCACCGCGCCGGAGCTGATCCGCCACTATATTGAGCTGCGCGGCATCGGCGTGACCAATGTGGCGCAACTGTTCGGCATGGGTGCCGTCAAAGACAGCGCCAATATCGACATGGTCATCCACATTGAGCCATGGCGCGATGGCTATGCCTATGACCGCATGGGGCTGGAAGATCACTATGTGGACATTCTCGGCGTGCAGATCCCGTTTCTGACCATTCCGGTTAAGCCGGGGCGGAACCTGGCGGTCATTCTTGAAGTGGCGGCAATGAACAACCGCCAGAAGAAAATGGGCTACAACGCGGCCAAGGAATTCTCCGAGCGCGTCAACCAGCGCTTTGATTCTGCGATGAGCGAATAGGCGGATGTGCGAAACCGGGCGGCAAAAGCCGTCCGGTTTATTGTACGCTCCGGCCGGTATAATATTTGAAAACCAGGGTAGAAAGTATTCTATTTCGCGCCGATCTCTGCTATAATGAACGGTGAGAAATTATCCACCCGGAGGCGTTTATGAACGGATTGACAGAATTGCTGGCGCAGATCCAGTGCGCAGCACCGTCGCTGCCGGTGTGCCAGTGCGAGCCGCTGTCCCGGCATACATCGTTCCGCATTGGCGGCCCGGCCACGCTGCTTGCGCTGCCGCGGACAGAAGACGAGCTGCGCGTGCTGCTTGCCGCGTGCGGCGCGCAGGGAATCCGGCCGGTGCTCCTGGGCGCGGGGACCAATGTGCTTGCGCCGGACGAGGGGCTTGACACGCTGGTGATCTGTACAAAAGACAGCCTGGGCGGGCTGCAGCAGCCCCTGCCGGGCGTCATTGCGGCCGGCGCCGGCGTGACGCTCGCACGGCTGGCGTCGTTTGCGTGCGGGTGCGGCCTGAGCGGGCTGGAATTTGCGCATGGGATTCCGGGTACGGTCGGCGGCGCGACGCTGATGAATGCCGGCGCATATGGCGGCGAAATGAGCCAGGTGCAGACGCGCACCTGGCTGATGCGGCCGGACGGGTCGGTGGACTGCTTCGAAGGAACTGCACAGGGATTCGGATACCGGGCGAGCGCGTTCGAAGCGGAGCCAGGCGTCGTGCTGCGCGCAGAGTACTGCCTCCGGCCGGATAACCCGGCCTGCATCCGCGATCGGATGCAGGATCTGGCGCGGCGGCGCAGCGCGTCACAGCCGCTCAGCCAGCCGTCAGCCGGCAGCACGTTCAAGCGGCCGCAGGGCGGCTATGCCGCGGCGCTGATTGACCAGGCGGGCCTGAAGGGTGCACAGATCGGCGGCGCGCAGGTCTCGCCGAAGCATGCAGGCTTTATTGTCAATACCGGCGGCGCAACGGCGCGCGATGTGCGTGCGTTGATGGAACTGGTACAGCGGGATGTTTGCCGGACAAGCGGCATCTGGCTCGAGCCGGAGGTTCGTATCCTATAACGAAAGGGAGTGCAGACAATGCAGTTTTTGGTTATTTCCGGTCTGTCCGGCGCGGGCAAGAGCAATGCCGCATCCAATCTGGAGGATTTGGGATTTTACTGCGTGGACAATATGCCGGCGGCGCTGATTGGCCAGTTCGCGCAGATCTGCCTGGCCACGCGCGGCCGGTATGAAAAGGTCGCATTGGTGACGGATATCCGCGGTGGATTGACATTTGACGCGCTGTTCCGCGCATTTGACGAGCTTGACGAGATGGGCTGCGAGTACACAGTTGTGTTCATTGAGGCTGCACGCGAGACGATCATCAAGCGCTACAAGGAGACGCGGCACAAGCACCCGCTGACCATGGACGGCACGCCGCTGCTTGAAGCAGTCGAACGCGAGGCGCAGCTGCTTGCTCCGGTACGAAATCGTGCCGGCTATATCATTGATACGACCAATCTCTCCACCGCCAAACTGCGCGGCGAGCTGATCCGCCTGTTCGGCGGTAACCTGCGCGAACGCGCGATGGCGGTCAGCGTCATGTCGTTTGGCTACAAGTATGGCCTGCCGATGGATGCAGATCTGGTGCTGGATGTGCGGTTCCTGCCAAATCCATATTATATTGCCGAGCTTAAGCCGCTCTCCGGCCTGGACAAGCCGGTGCAGGAGTTTGTTTTCTCCTATCAGCAGACGAAGGATTTCCTGGAGAAAACAGAGGATCTGCTCTCGTTTCTTCTCCCATTCTATCTGGAAGAGGGGAAGAGCCAGCTTGTGATCGCAATCGGCTGCACCGGCGGCCGGCATCGCTCCGCGGCGATTGCGGAAGAGCTCGGGCGATTCGTGGCCAAGCAGGGCTTTGCCACCGCGGTCAGCCACCGCGACCTTGGGAGGGGATGACGATGGGCGGACCGATCCGCGAAGACGGCACAAAGGTCTATATTCCCGGCCGTGGCAATCCGCGCATCGCGGTCATCGGCGGCGGACATGGCCTGGCGACGATGCTGCGCGGCCTGAAGCTCTATACCAAAAATATCACCGCCATCGTCACGGTGGCGGACGATGGCGGCGGGTCCGGTACGCTGCGCGATGAGCTCGGCATGCTGCCGCCCGGCGACATCCGTAACTGCATCCTCGCGCTGGCCAATACCGAACCGGCCATGGAACGCCTGCTCGACTACCGCTTCACAGAGGGCAGCCTGGCCGGACAGAGCTTCGGCAATCTGTTCCTGGCGGCGCTCAACGGCATCTCCGACACGTTTGATCAGGCGGTGCGCCGGATGGGCGAGGTACTCGCGATCACGGGACGGGTGCTGCCGGTCACCAACCAGAGCGTGCATCTCGAGGCAGAGTTTGAAAACGGCGAGACTGTGCTTGGCGAGAGCAAAATCTTCTACGCCAAAAAGCAGACCGACAGTCCGATCCGGCGCGTCCGGCTTGTGCCGGAGCACCCGAAAGCCCTGCCGGAGAGCATCGACGCACTGCTCGGCGCCGATCTGATCGTGCTCGGCCCGGGCAGCCTTTATACCAGTGTGATTCCAAACCTGCTGGTCGATGGCATCGCAGAGGCGATCGTTTGTTCGCGTGCGCTGAAAGTCTTTGTGCTCAACATCATGACGCAGGATGGTGAGACAGAAGGATACGCCGGCCCGGATCATCTGCGCGCATTGCTCGCGCACGGCGGAGACGGTCTGGTGGATGTCTGCCTGGCCAACAGCGAGCCGGTGCCGCCGGTGCTGGCGGAGAGCTACCGCGCCGAGGGCGCCGAGCCGCTGGCGATTTGTGCCGACGAGATCGAGCGGATGGGTGTGCGTGTGGTGACAGCCCCGCTGCTCGCGCACGGAGACCTATATGTGCGCCACGATACGCGCCGGCTGGCGCAGACCTTGATTGAGCTGCTCTGGCAGAACCGGGGCGGCCGGTGATGACAGGGGGCGACGATCTATGTCTTTTTCATCCAACGTAAAGACCGAGCTGTGCCGGCAGCCGGTGCATAAGAAATGCTGCGCGGTAGCCGAGAGCTACGGCGCGCTGCTGTACTGCAACACATTTTCCGCCCGTCTGATCCGCATTGTCACCGAGAGCGCGAGCTTTGCCGAGCGGCTGCCAAAGCTGCTGCGGCGCGCGTTTGGCCTGGAGTTCGACGAGCTGCCGGACAATCCGGGCGGCAAGCAGACCTTTGTAATCACAGACCGGACAAAGATCGACACGATTTTCGCCGCGTTCGGCTATGCGGCAGAGAGCAGCCTGGCACTGCATGTGAACCTCGGTGTGCTCGAGGAGAGCTGCTGCCGTGCCGCGTTTCTGCGCGGTGCATTCCTGGCGGGCGGCTCGGTGACAGACCCGGAAAAGCGGTACCATCTCGAGCTGACGACCACGCATCAGACGGCCGGACGGGAGACGTATGCGCTGCTGCGTGACATCGGCTTTCAGCCCAAGGACACAATGCGCGGCGGCAGCATTGTGCTGTATTTCAAGCAGTCCGAGGCCATTGAGGACTTCCTGACCAAGCTCGGCGCGCCGGTGTGCGCGATGCAGATTATGGAAGCCAAGGTGGAAAAGGATCTGCGCAACGCGGTCAACCGCCGCGTCAACTGCGAGACAGCCAATCTGACCAAGGTTGTCGACGCGGCGCAGGATCAGCTTACGGCGATCCGCCGGCTGAATCTGGACGAGCTGCCGCCGAAGCTGAAACAGACGGCACTGCTGCGGCTGGAGAACCCGGAATGCACGCTGACGGAGCTGGCCGGGATGCTTGACCCGCCCATCACCAAATCAGCCATCAACCACCGGATGCGCAAGCTGATTGCGCTGTCCGGACAGACAGGAGGCAACGCATGAGCTTTGTTCATCTGCATGTGCATACGGAATACAGTCTGCTCGACGGCGCGTGCCGCATCAACCGGATGATGGAGCGGCTGCACGAGCTGGGGCAGACAGCCTGCGCCATCACCGACCATGGCGCGATGTACGGCTGCATCGATTTTTACAAGGCGGCGAAGGCTGCGGGCATCAAGCCGATCATCGGCTGTGAGGTCTATGTCGCGCCGCGCTCGCGCCATGACCGTGTCCACGGTGTGGACAACGATAACCGCCATCTGGTGCTGCTGTGCAAGAATGAAACCGGTTACCGGAATCTGAGCTATATGGTTTCGCAGGCGTATCTCGACGGCTTTTACGGCCGCCCGCGCATCGATATGGAGCTGCTGCGCGGTCACAGCGAAGGTCTGATCGCGCTGTCCGCCTGCCTGGCCGGTGAGATTCCGCAGCACCTGCTCCAGGACGACTACGACGGCGCAAAGCGGACGGCACTGGAGATGGCTGCGCTGTTTGGGACGGACTGCTTTTATCTGGAACTGCAGGACCACGGTATCGCCGAACAGAACCGGGTCAACCAGGGCCTGCTGCGCATTGCGCGCGAGACGGGACTGCCGGTCGTTGCAACGAATGATGCGCACTATCTTCGGCGCGCGGACGCCGCCATGCATGACGTGCTGCTGTGCATCCAGACCGGTCGGACCATCGACGATCCGGACCGCATGAAATTCCAGACGGAGGAATTCTACCTCAAGTCCGAGCAGGAGATGGCCGCGCTTTTCCCCGGGCAGCCCGATGCAATTGCCAACACGCAGAAGATTGCCGACCTTTGCAACCTCGAGATCGAATTCGGCAAGTACCATCTGCCACAGTTTCAGATCCCTGCGGGCTATACCAACTGGACCTATTTTGAAAAGCTCTGCCGCGAGGGATTTGCCGCGCGTTATCCGACTGAGCCGGCGGATGGGAAGAAGCAGCTGGAATATGAGATGCAGACGATCCGCGACATGGGATATGTAGATTATTTCCTGATCGTGTCCGATTTTGTCGCATTCGCCCGGCGCGCCGGCATTCCGGTCGGCCCGGGACGCGGCAGTGCCGCGGGCAGCATCGTCTCGTACTGCCTGCACATTACGGATGTCGACCCGATCCAGTACGGTCTGGTCTTTGAACGGTTCCTGAATCCCGGCCGTGTCAGCATGCCGGATATCGACATGGACTTCTGCGCGAACCGCCGCGGCGAGGTCATCGACTATGTCACGCAGAAATACGGCGCGGATCATGTTGCACAGATTGTCACCTTCGGCACGATGGCTGCGCGCGGCGCGATCCGCGACGTCGGCCGCGCGCTCAACATGACCTATGCCGAGACCGATATTGTGGCCAAGGCGGTGCCGACCACCCCATTGCACATCACGCTTGACGAGGCGCTCAAAGTTTCGCCGCGGCTGCGCGAGCTCTACGACGGCGACGAGCGCATCAAAACGCTCATCGATACCGCGCGCGGCATCGAGGGCATGCCGCGCAACACCTCGACGCATGCCGCCGGCGTCGTCATCACGGCACAGCCGGTGTATGAATATGTGCCGCTGGCGACCAACGACGAGACAGTCGTTACGCAGTATACGATGACAACGCTTGAAGAGCTGGGGCTTTTGAAAATGGATTTCCTCGGCCTGCGCAACCTGACGGTGATCGACGATGCGCAGAAGGAAATCCGAAAGACGGATCCGTCGTTCGACATCGAAACGGTGCCGCAGGATGACCCTGCGACATTCCAGATGCTGACGGAGGGGAAAACAAGCGGCGTGTTTCAGCTTGAGTCGGCCGGTATCACGGCTGTTTGCGTCGGCCTCAGACCACAGTCAATCGAGGACATGACGGCCATTGTGGCGCTCTACCGCCCCGGGCCGATGGACTCGATCCCCAAATTCATCGCGGCCAAGCACGATCCCAGCTCAATTCGATACCGAACACCGCTGCTCGAGCCGATTTTGTCGGTTACCTACGGCTGCATCGTCTACCAGGAGCAGGTTATTGAGATCTTCCGCCAGCTTGGCGGCTATACGCTCTCACAGGCCGACAATATGCGCCGTGCGATTTCAAAGAAGAAAGAGTCGGTCATCGTTGCCGAGCGCAAAGCGTTTGTCTACGGTGATCCGGAGCGTGGCATCTGCGGCGCGATTGCCAACGGCGTGCCAGAGCAGGAGGCAAACGCGCTCTACGACGAGATCCTCGACTTTGCCAATTACGCGTTCAATAAAGCGCATGCAGTCAGTTACGCGCTCGTTTCGTATGAGACGGCGTATCTCAAGTGCCACTACCCCAAGCCGTACATGGCTGCGCTGATGACTTCGGTTCTCGATTCCGCCGGGAAAATCTCGGAATATATCGCCGAGTGCAAGGAACTTGGCATTGCGCTGCTCGAACCGGACATCAACGAGTCCGGCGACAATTTCACCGCTGTGGACGCCGGTATCCGCTTTGGCCTGGCGGCGGTTAAGAACATTGGCCGCGGTTTTGTCCAGCGGCTGATGGCCGAGCGCGAGTCAGGCGGGAAATTCCGTTCTCTTGAAGACTTCTGCACCCGGATGCAGGGTGCAGACCTGAACAAGCGCGCGGTGGAGAACCTGATCAAGTGCGGCGCAATGGACTGCTTCGGACTGCATCGTTCGCAGCTGCTGCAGATTTACGAGGCGGTGCTCGACACCATTGCCGATTCCCGCCGCCGCAATGTAGAGGGGCAAACGTCCCTGTTTGACTTTGGCGGCATGGACGATGCGTCGGACATGCCGGCGGCTTCCGTCCCAATCCCGGACATCCCGGAGCTGCCGCGGCGTGAGCTGATGGCCATGGAAAAGGAGACAACGGGACTGTATCTGTCCGGCCATCCGATGGACGGCTACCGCGAGCAGGTGCGCCGTGCCGGCGCCGTGACGATCGGCTCAATTCTCGAAGATTTCTCGGGGGAAGAGGGGCCCCGGACCTACCGCGACGAACAGCAGGTCACCATTGCCGGTGTGGTGCAGGCCGTGCGGATGAAGACCTCGCGCAACAATACGGCGTTTGCCTATGTCACACTTGAAGACGACACGGCGGCCATTGAGATGATTGTCTTCTCCCGCGGCCTGCAGCAGTACGGCGGTTATCTGCAGGAGAACGCGGCTATTGTCGTACAGGGAAAAATCTCGGTGCGCGACGAGAAAGAGCCGCAGATCATGCTCAATACCGCCCGCCCCATCGGTGACGCAGCGGAGCTTCCGGCGGCAGACAGCGCGCCGGCCGTGACGAAGCTGTATCTGAAGCTGCCGAGCGAGGACAGCCTGGAATACCGCAAAACGAAAGCCATCCTGAATATGTTCCCCGGCGCGGTGCCGGCCGTACTTTATTTCGCTGACACCGGGGTGCGGCGCGGCACGTCCTGCGGCCCTGCAGAGCCGATGCTTTCGGAGCTGCGCGGGCTGCTCGGCGGGGAGAGCGTGGTGCCGAAGACAGCCGGCGCGCCGTGAGTGTGTTTGGCGGCAAAAGCAGCGCAGAAAAACGCTGTTCAAACGGCAAAATCCATGCTATAATATCATGATGAGAAATTAGTCGGAAAGACGGAAAGGAGTGCCGGCGGTGCGGAAAAAAATCATGGGTTTGTTTGGCCTGGCGGCACTCTGTATGCTGCTGACCGGCTGCCTTGTTCAGTCGATGGACGAGCTGTATATGCTGCCGCGGCAGTCGGAGGAATACTACGATCTGCAGCAGGCGATCGACACAGTGATGACGGAGGGAACCAGCTATGCCGCCCCGTCGTCCGGCTCCAACCAGCAGCCGGTGCAGCTTGCCGACCTCGACGGTGACGGCGAGGATGAGGCAATCGTATTTCTGCGCGGCAGCGGCGAAAATCCGCTGAAGCTGTATCTGTTTGACCTGGTCGGCGAGACGTTTGAGAACATCGCCGTAATCGAGGGCAGCGGCAGCTCGTTTGACAGCGTGGAGTATGTCCAGCTTGACGACGAGCCGGGCGTGGAGATCGTTGTCGGGCGTCAGGTCTCCGACCAGGTGCTGCAGGCGCTCGGCGTCTATTCGTTGCATGGCGACCATGTTGTGGAGCTGATGAACTGCAACTACACGGAGTATACAGTCGCCGATCTGACGGGCGACGGACTCGGCGATGTGTTTGTGCTGCGCTTCGATGCAGAGGGGCGGACGGGTGTCGCCGAGCTCTACACCTGTGTGGACGGCATAATGGAGCGGGAACCAGAGGCGAGCATGTCCACCGGTGTCGACTCCATCCGCCGCATCATTTCCGGCCGGATCGAGAACGATGTTCCGGCCGTCCTCGTTGTGAGCACCTTTGAAGAATCCGGCATCATCACCGACGTGTTTGCTATGCGCGGCGACGTGTTCACCAATATCACGTCCGGCCCGGGGACTGACCTGTCGGCCCTGACAGTACGCAATTACTATGTCTATGCGACCGACGTCGACAGCGACGCGCAGATCGAATTGCCGGAGCCGCAGCAGCTCACGCCCGCCGAAGGCACGGAGGGCACGGATACCTATTGGATCATCCACTGGTACAGCCTGAGCATTGACGGCACGCGAACGCGGAAGATGACAACCTACCATAACTATTCGGGCGGCTGGTTCCTTGTCCTGCCGGACGAATGGCTCGATGGGCTGAGCGTCTCGCGCAGCGAGGAGGTTTCCGGTGTGCGGGGCTATGTATTCTCGCACCGGGCAGATACAGATGAGCCGGCAGAGGAAATCCTGACCATCTATGCGTTTACCGGAGATGAGCGCAACACGCTTGCGCAATCCGACGGACGCTTCATTCTGGGCACCAAGGGCGACACGACCTATGCGGCCTCAATTGGCAGCGATGTCTGGGCGCGCAAGCTCAGCGAAGAAGAAGTCAAACAGCGTTTCCAATACATCCAGATCGACTGGAACACCGGGGAAATGTGAGCGGCAGGCGCAGATGGTTTGATAAAAGGAGTTTGGAAGAATGAAAAAAGTACTGATCCTGGAGGATGAGGTTTCAATCCGCAGTTTTGTGGTCATCAATCTGGAGCGCGCCGGTTACAAGGCGATCGAGGCCGGCACTGGCGCCGAGGCGCTTGAGCAGCTCAAGAACAATCCCGACATCGGCGTGGCCATTTTGGATATTATGCTGCCGGATATCGACGGGTTTGAGGTCTGCCGCAACATCCGTGCCACCAATAAGACCATTGGCATCATCATGCTGACCGCGCGCACACAGGAGATGGACAAGGTTACCGGGCTGATGACCGGCGCGGATGATTATGTGACCAAGCCTTTCTCTCCCGCGGAGCTGACGGCGCGGATTGATGCGCTCTACCGCCGCATCGGCGACAGCGCCGCGGAAGAGGGCGAACTTGCGCAGGGCCCGTTCGTGCTCAACACGCGCAACCGCACGCTCGAAAAAAACGGCCAGCGTATCAAGCTCACGCAGGTGGAATACGCCATCATGAAGCTTTTCATGCAGAACCCCGGCCGTGCGCTCTCGCGTGAAGATATCCTGTCGGCCGTCTGGGGACGGGGTTACGACGGCGAGCTGAAAATTGTCGACGTCAATATCCGCCGCCTGCGCATCAAGATCGAGGACGACACCGCAAGCCCCGTGTACATCACAACGGTTTGGGGCTATGGCTATAAGTGGGGTGTCTGAATTCAAGTCGACATAACGCCAAAGAGAGGAGGGCACAGCCATGGACAAGAGCAAAAAACCATATGGTATCCAGCGGCGCTGGCTGCGCAGCAGCGTCAGCGTGGCGCTGGCGTTTGTCATTCTGGCTGTGCTGATCGTTTCGGTCGCGCTTTCAATCTATTACTATTCCAATGTGGAGTCGAGCCTGGTTGCCAAGGCCAAGACGACGACCGACTTCTTTGGCAACTACATCAGTCAGAGCTATAACGAGTATTATCAGTCCTGCATCACCTATGCGCAGTCATTTGAAGAGAAAAATACGCTCGAGCTGCAGTTCATCAATACGCGCGGCGGCATTGTGGCCTCGTCGTATGGCCAGTGGGCCGGCGGTTATCCTGAAACAAGCGACATTGAACAGGCCATTGAAACACAGGATATTGCCGTATTCTCCGGCCGCAACCCGAACACGGGCGAGCGGATCATGGCGGTGTCCAGCCCAATGATTTACACCAACGGCGAGGTGATCGGCGTGCTGCGTTATGTGACCAGCCTGCGCCTGGTCGACCAGCAGGTGATTCGGTGTGTGGCTGCATCGGTGCTGGTGGGCATCGTGATCTGCGCGCTGATCTTCTTCAACAGCCGCTTTTTCATCCGCTCGATTATCCTGCCGGTGCAGGAGATCAATGCCACGGCAAAGCGCATCGCTGCCGGCAGCTACGGTGTGCAGATCCAGAAACGCTATGATGATGAGATCGGCGAGCTGGCCGATACAATCAACGACATATCGATCAAAATTGGCCAGTCGGAGAAGATGCAGTCGGAATTTGTCTCGTCGGTGTCGCACGAGCTGCGCACACCGCTGACGGCCATCGCCGGCTGGGGCGAGACGCTTTTGGCTGCCGAGCAGCTCGACCCGGACGAGATGCGCCGCGGCATTCAGACCATCCTGCGCGAGACGCATCGGCTGACCGAAATGGTTGAGGAGCTGCTGGAATTTACGCGTTTGCAGGATGGGCGCTTTACGCTCAATGTTGAGCCGTGCGATATCCGTGCAGAATTTGAGGACACGGTCTTTATGTACGGCAGCCGGCTCAAGCAGGAGGGCATCGTACTGCAATATCAGGAAAACGACGAGGAAATCCCGGAAATCCCCTGTGATCCGGCGCGGATGCGGCAGGTGTTCCTGAATATCCTCGATAACGCGGCCAAGCACGGCGGCGAGGGCGGCCGGATCGATGCGTCGATCCGTTATGAAAGCCCTTGGGTCGTCGTCTGTTTCCGCGATTATGGACCCGGCATTCCGGAAGAGGAGCTGCCGCACGTCAAGATGAAGTTTTACAAGGGTTCGAGCAAGACGCGCGGCAGCGGTATCGGCCTGGCTGTATGCGACGAGATTGTCACGATGCATGGCGGCACGCTCGACCTGGAGAACGCACCCGGCGGCGGCACGCTTGTCACCATCCGGATTCCGGCCGGAGAACTTTAAGAAAGGCATACGCTGCATGAAACACAACGAGGCGAACAGTCAGGAAAAATTTAAAACCATGATCGGAGGGCAGGCGCTGATTGAGGGAATCTACATGCGCGGCCCCAAAAAACAGTCGATCGTCGTTCGGTCCAAGGATGGACTGGTGCGTAAGGTCGACGATCTGAAGCTCATTAAGGAAAAGCATCCCATCTGCGGCTGGCCGCTGATCCGCGGCGTGGTCAACTTTGGCTCGTCGATGGTCTGCGGTGTCCGGGCGCTGATGTTTTCCGCCGACTACTATCCCGAAGAGGAGGAGCAGACGGAACAGGAGCCGTCCAAATTTGAACAGTGGCTGGAGAAGAAGCTCGGCTCGAAAAAGTTCGAGCAGGCGGTGATCTATTTTGCCGTTGCAATGGGGATCTGCTTTTCGGTTGCGCTGTTCTTTCTGCTGCCGACGTTCCTGGTCGGCCTGGTCCGTCCCATCCACGATCAGCTGATCCTGCGCAATCTGTGCGAGGGCCTGATGCGGATTGCGATCTTTGTCTGCTACCTGGCGCTGGTGTCGCGGATGAACGACATCCGGCGGGTATTCAGCTATCACGGCGCCGAACATAAAACCATCCGCTGCTATGAAGCGCGGCTGCCGCTGACGGTGGAAAATGTCCGGCCAATGAGCCGCCTGCATCCGCGCTGCGGCACGAGCTTTCTGTTTGTCGTTATTATCATCAGTGTGATCGTCGGTGCGTTTATCCAAGTTTCCAACACTGCGCTGCGCATGCTGCTGCATCTGGCGATGCTGCCGGTTGTCGTCGCGATCAGCTATGAGTGCAACCGGCTGGTGGGGCGGTATGATAACCGCCTGACGCGGGTTCTGTCCGCGCCCGGCATGTGGTTCCAGCACTTCACCACCAACGAGCCGGACGATTCCATGATCGAAGTCGGCATCGAGGCGATCAAGCTGGTATTGCCGGACAGGGAAGGGGAAGACGAGTGGTGAAAACCTACGCCGACCTGTTTCTCGACGCGCGCCGCGCGCTGCTGCCCACGGAGGGAGAAAACGCGGCCAAGCTGGCGCGTGTGCTGCTCAGTCATGCGAGCGGAAAGCGCATCGAGCAGATCCTGGCTATGCGCGAGGAATATGCGGACGAGGCGCTCGAGCAGAAGATGAACGAGTCGGTGCAGCGCCTGCTCCGCGGCGAGCCGCTGGCATATATACTCGAACAGTGGGAGTTTTACGGTATGCCGCTCGTGGTGACGCGCGATGTACTGATCCCCCGGGACGACACCGAGGTCGTTACCGGGCTTGCCATTCGCCGGGCGCTGTTTCTGGAGCAGAACCCCCGTGTGCTGGATCTGTGCACCGGTTCGGGCTGTATCGGGCTTGCAATCGCCCGGCGGGTCAAGGATGCGCGCGTGACGTTGGCCGATGTGTCGCTCGCGGCGCTCGCCGTTGCGCGGCGCAATGCCTCGAATCTCGGGCTGTCGCGCCGTGTCAGCTGTGTGCAGGTGGACGCGCGGAAGCCTGCGCCCGATTTCCTCGGGCAGTTCGATCTGATTGTGTCCAACCCACCATATGTCACGACGGCAGAGCTGGCACGGTTAGATCAGTCGGTGCGCGCGTTTGAGCCGCATCTGGCGCTTGACGGCGGCGCGGACGGCCTGGATTTCTACCGTGCGATTGCGGTCGGGTTCCACCGCGCGCTCAAGCCGGGCGGCTATCTGTGCTTGGAATTCGGCATGGGCCAGTCGCAGGCAGTCTGCCGCATCTTGGAGCGCAATCAATTCGAAATCATCCAGCTGGCAGAGGATACGGCGGGGATAGAACGTGCCGTCGTCGCCAGGGATCAAAGAGAGGAAGAGCAGATTGGATAAGAAAAAAACAGTTTACGAGGCGCCGGCACCAGCTGCGGACAAGCGCAAGGCGCTGGAAACGGCAGTTTCCCAGATCGAAAAGAATTTCGGCAAGGGATCGATTATGCGGTTGGGGGACCGGCCGGAGATGCAGGTCGATGCGATCCCAACCGGCTCGCTGGCGCTCGACGCGGCGCTCGGCATCGGTGGCGTGCCGCGCGGGCGCATCGTCGAGATCTACGGGCCGGAGTCGTCCGGCAAGACGACGCTGGCGCTGCACATCATCGCCGAGGCGCAGAAGCGCGGCGGTGAGGTTGCGTTTGTCGACGCGGAACACGCGCTTGACCCGGACTATGCGCAGGCGCTCGGTGTTGACATTGATTCGATGCTGATTTCACAGCCGGACACCGGTGAGCAGGCGTTGGAGATCACGGATGCGCTGGTGCGCTCCGGCGCGCTCGACGTGGTGGTTGTCGATTCCGTCGCGGCGCTGACGCCGCGCGCTGAGATTGAGGGCGAGATGGGTGACGCGTTTGTCGGCCTGCAGGCGCGCCTGATGAGCCAGGCGCTGCGCAAGCTGGCCGGTTCCATCGCCAAGACGCGCTGTGTCGTTATTTTTATCAATCAGATCCGCATGAAGATCGGTGTGATGTATGGCAATCCCGAGACGACAACCGGCGGCAATGCGCTGAAATTTTATGCGTCGGTGCGCATTGACATTCGCCGAACCGAGGCCATCAAGGATGGCACCACCGTCATCGGCAACCGTACGCGTGCAAAAGTAATCAAGAACAAGGTTGCGCCGCCGTTCCGTGAGGCGATCTTCGATATTCTCTACGGCGAGGGCATCTCCAAATGGGGCGAGCTGGTCGATCTCGGCATGGAGATGGGCTATATTGAAAAGTCCGGCAGCTGGTTCTCGGTGGGCGATGAGCGCATTGGCCAGGGCCGCGACAATGCCAAGCAGTATTTGAAAGAACATCCCGAATTCACGGAGACGCTTGAGGAGAACATTCGTGCACGCCTGATGGAGTCCCGCGCACGCAGCTGCGGCGCGGCCGCCCCGGCGAAACCGGCTTCCGGCGGTGTCGACGTGAGCGCGGACGACTTCAGCGATGAGGATTGAATCGGTTACGCCTTCGCCGCACAGCGGTCGCTGCACCGTCGTGTTTGACGACGGGCGGAAGCTCCGCGCGGAGCAGAGTGTGGTCGCCGATTTTGGCCTGTATTCAGGCCGTGAGATCGGAGAGGAGGAATTCAGCGCAATCGCCGACGCGGCGCAGCGTGCGGGCGCAAAGGCGCGCGCGGTGCGCATCGTGGCGGCGACCGGCGTATCCGAACGGGAGCTGCGCAGCCGGCTTGTGCACAAGGGTGAGCGGCAGGAGGATGCCGACGAGGCGGTTGCATGGCTGACAGAGCTTGGGCTGGTCGATGACGCGCAGACTGCGCGCGAGATTGCCCGGCGCGCTGCGGGCAAGGGCTATGGTCTTGCCCGCATCCGGCAGGAACTGTATCACAAGGGCATCCCGCGCGAACTGTGGGAGCAGGCGACGGCGGATCTGCCTGCGCCGGATGCGGCCATTGACCGGTTTATCGCCCAGCGCCTGCGCGGCCGGGAGATCGACCGGCAGGAGTGGAAAAAAATCGCCGACGCGCTCTGCCGCCGCGGGCACAGCTGGTCGGACATCAAAGCGGCGCTGTCCCGGTATCAGACCGGGTTGGACGCTGAGTGGGAGGAATGAGCATGCCGACGGTGGGATTGATCTCGCTGGGCTGCGCCAAAAATCAGGTCAACACCGAGCAGATGATCTGTCTGCTTGCCGAAGCCGGCTACGAGATCATGCCGGAGGCGGATGGAGTGGATGTGGCCATCGTCAACACCTGCGGCTTTATTGACTCGGCCAAGTCCGAAGCGATCGACAATATCCTGATGCTGGCTGAACGCAAGGCCGCCGGCCGCGTGGGAAAGATCCTGGTTACCGGCTGCCTGTCGGAGCGGTACCGGGGGGGAATTCTCGAGGAGCTGCCGGAAGTCGACGGTATTCTCGGCACAGGGAGCTATTA
>CAZGBU010000028.1:0-20514 GCA_964523945.1 uncultured Oscillospiraceae bacterium | reverse complement strand
TTTTTCATCTCAGCGCCTCCTTTTCAAAGTCTCCTCTACTGGTTCAGACCGGTTTTGCGGGCAAAAGTTTCGCGCGCCCGAAGATTTTTCGGGGCGCGGGAAATGATTATGCACGCACCGGCAGCTGGTCGCGCAGCTTTGCGATGCAGCGCAGCTCGCGGGCGACAACAATCGCACCGATTGTGGAACTGATGATGTCCGCCACCGGCATCGCGCCGACGACGCCGTTGACGCCGAAGATCAGCGGCAGCAGCAGCACCGCCGGCAGCAGCGCGAACACCTGCCGCGTCAGACTGAGCAGGATCGCAGGGCGCGGCTTGCCGATGGACTGGAACACATTTGCGCCGATCATGCTGATTGGAACCAGCGGCAGCGTCACATTATAAATGCGCATTGTCAGCGCGTAGATATCCAGATACGCCGGGTCGGCGCCGAACAGGCTGCACAGTTCCTCCGCCCAGATCATCATGACCGCCCAGCCGAGCACCGCCATGACCGTCACCGAGATCATGGCCCACTTGAATGTGCTGAGCACGCGGTCATACTTCTGCGCGCCGTAGTTGTAGCCCAGAATCGGCTGGATCGCCTGCTGCATGCCGACGATGGGCATCATAAACAGCAGCCCGATTGAGAGCGTCACGCCGATGGCGGCAATATAGATGTCGCCTTCCAGCCCGGAGGCAGCGTACAGCCCGAGGCTGGCAAGCATCACGGTCTGCGTGATTGCACCGGTGAGCTGGCTGATAAACGACGAAGTGCCGAGCTGGCAGATCGTCTTGGTCATGCTGCCGCGCAGGCGGATCAGCTTCCAGCGCAGCTTGATCGTGCTGTGCTTGGAAAATGTGAAGTAGTACAGGATCAGGCAGCCCGAGATCACCTGCGCAAACACCGTCGCGATTGCAGCGCCGCTGATCCCCCAGTGGAACACGCCGATCATGATCGGGTCAAACACGCAGTTGATCAGGCAGCCGGAGACGGTGCAGGCCATCATATACTTCGGTTTGCCGTCAGTCCGGATAAACATCCCCATGCCGGACGTGATCGATTCAAAAAACGCGCCGAACAGCACAATGCGCACATACGGCAGCGCATACGGGCGCGCGTCGGCGCTGCACCCAAGCACGTTGAGCAGCGGATCAATGAAAATCAAACCAAGCGCCATCAGCGACAGCGAAACAATGGCAATCAGCAGAAAGCAGGTGTTGAGAATACTCTCCGCCTCTTTGTGCCGGCCCTCGCCAAGCCGCAGCGCGAGCAGCGCGTTGCCGCCCGCACCGATCAGGATGGCAAATGCAGTGATGATCCGCATGACCGGGTTTGCAATCGTCGTGCCGGTAATGGCCAGGTCGCCGATCATATTGCCGACGAACAGCTTGTCGACCATGTTGTACGCGCTGCTGACCAGATTCATCAGAATGGCCGGCATCGCAAACTGGACGAGCAGCTTGCCAATGCGCTCGGTGCCCATCAGGGCGGCGCGCTGCTCTGTGGAAATACTGGGTGAATTGTCTGCCATAACTACACCTGCTTTTCTCTTCTCTTCGTACAGATATAGTTTAGCGCAGAACGGCATCCAGTACAAGTGATTTTTTTGATTCTTACAAATATGGTTTCATTTGCTCGATATTGGCCAGCTCCGTATCGAGCAGACGGCGTGCAAGTGTCCATGTCTGCAGGTCCCGCCCGTGATAGCGGCGCAGGTTCTGCAGGCTCTTGACCATGCCCTTGGTGTTGCCCTGGATCATCATCCCTGCGATATGCGAACACGAGCTGTCGCGGGCGGTCTGCATGCGCCCCATCATATAGGCGCCGCGGCGCGCCATGGCCGGCAGCGGCCGCGCGGCGCCGCCGTGTTGATCCAAGCAGCGCTTTGCCTCGGCCTGGATGGCCCGATATTCGGTCAGCTGGCTGAGCAGCGCCGCACGAAAATCGCCGTCTTCGGCGCGGTCGAACACCGCACAGATGCCGACGCACCCCATCTGTGCCGCGCGGGAGACGGCATTGAGCAGTTCGCATTCCTGCATACAATCAACTCCTTTTTCCCTAGTATGCACGGCGCGGCGGCGCACAATGCGTTGACATTTTCCGCCGCCGCTTTATAATAGAATGCATCATTTGAAAAACGGGCCGGGGCGCGCCCCGCGCAAAAAGGAGAGCCTGAGCATGGAATATTCCATCACCATCGCAGGGTTGACGCGGCGCCTGCCGCTGTGCCCGATCAGCCCAACGCGCTCAATCGGCGCGTTTGTCATGTCCGGCGACGTGGAACTGACCGTCGCCGCCGCCGGCGCGCTGCTCGCCGCCGCCCCCGCATTTGATTGCCTGCTCACCGCCGAGGCCAAGGGGATCCCGCTCGCCTACGAGATGGCGCGCCAGTCGGGCAGGCCGTATTTTGTCGCGCGCAAGGGTGCGAAGCTGTACATGCCCGATCCGTTTGAAATCGAGGTGCGCTCGATCACGACGGAGAAGATCCAGCACCTCTGCCTCGGCGCGGACGACGCCGCGGCGCTGCGCGGCCGCCGCGTGCTGATTGTCGACGACGTGATCTCGACCGGCGAGTCGCTCGCCGCACTCGAGGCGCTGGCCGCGAAAGCGGGCGGCATCGTCGCCGGGCGCATGGCCGTTCTGGCGGAGGGCGATGCGAAACGCCGCGCCGACATCCGGTTTCTTGCCCCGCTGCCGCTGTTCACGCCGGACGGGACGCCCGTGGAATAAGCCGACGGGATTTTCTCAATTTCCGGCCCGCCGCGGGCTATGATAACACCATTCCGCAGCCGCCGGCTGCGCAGGAAGGAGCATACACCATGGAGCAGACCTTTGACGCGCATCTGCCGCAGCTTGTCCGGCGGGTCGCCAAAAACTACGAGGCAGAGGAGATCTTCTTCACCAAACCGGAACTGACGTTCCCGAACCGTTCGACGATTTCCACCATCATCCGCGAGCTGCGCCGGCTGATGTTCCCGGGCTACTTCGGCAGCGAGACGCTGACCGGCGTCAGTCCGGACTACTTCATCGGCAACACGCTGATGGGGCTGAAGACCGCGCTGTACGGGCAGCTGTGCGCGGCGCTGACGTACCAGAACAGCGAGGGGCTCTCGCCCGAGCAGATCCACGCGCGCGCCGAGGCGATCTGCATCCGCTTCTTCGACCGGCTGCCCGACATTCAGAACCTGCTGCTCAAGGACGTACAGGCCGCGTTCGACGGCGACCCGGCCGCGCAGAGCAAGGAGGAGGTCATCTTCTCCTACCCCGGCCTGTTCGCCATCTTCGTCTACCGCTTCGCGCACGAGCTGTATGTGCAGCACGTGCCATTCATCCCCCGGATCATGACCGAGCACGCGCACAGCCGCACCGGCATCGACATCAACGCCGGCGCGACGATCGGCGAGTACTTCTTCATGGATCACGGCACCGGCATCGTCATCGGCGAGACGACTGAGATCGGCAACCACGTCAAGCTCTATCAGGGCGTGACGCTCGGCGCGCTCTCGACACACCTCGGCCAGCAGCTCGCCGGCGTCAAGCGCCACCCGACCATTGAGGACAACGTGACGATCTACTCCAACGCGTCCATCCTCGGCGGCGACACGGTGATCGGGCACAATTCGGTCATCGGCGGCAGCGCGTTTATCACCAGCTCCATCCCGCCGAACACCAAGGTCATTGTCAAAAGCCCCGAGATGACCATCAAGACCCCGGAGCCGAGCACCTGGGAGATCTGAACATCAAAAACCGGCGCGCCGCTGATCTCGCGGCGCGCCGGTGGTTTATTCGTCTGATTCCGGATCCGTGATGGTGAATTCTGCGGCGATGTATTCCACAACGGCATCCTCACTGACGATCGCGGAATCACCGTACCAGACCTCCGTCACAACGCGGTATGTGCCGGGGTCGAACTGCGTGCCGTACCACTCCCAGTTGTATGTGACCTGGCTGCTTTCTCCCGGCTGCAAAATCAGCCCTTCGCCGCCGGAAGCAAAGTTTTCGCTGCCCGGCGCGGGCGTCAGGTCGCACCATGCCCCGTCGCTGAAGACCTCCATGTAAAAATCGCTGCTGCCGCCATAATATGTCTCGTCCGACCGATTGGTCAGTGTGAACGTACCGGACAATTGGTCGCAGGGGATGGCGGAAGCATCTGCTTCGATTTGAACGCCGCAGTCCTCTGCCAGCACCGTCTCCGACACCTCGCCCACCGTGGGGATGCGCGGCTCCTCTTCCGCGCAGCCGGATACGGCAAGGCACACCAGCACCGCAAACAGAATCAGGCCTTTCCGTTTCATTCGGATTCACCTTCCGCAATGGTAAATTCCGCGGTGATCGTCTCCCGTTCCTCGGGCGTATCTAGGACATAGACTTCGGATACAACGCGGTATGTACCGGGTTCAAACTGCGTCCCGTAATATTCCAGACCATTCGTGATCTCGATCGGCTCGCCAGTGTACAGATAATATTCTATGTCGGTCGTGGTGAAGATTTTTTCGCTCGGCGCCGGGGTCAGATCGCACCACTGGCCACCGCTGAAAATCTCCAGCTTGTAGGCCCGCCCGCAGCCGTAGGTCTCCTCTGCCGAATTGGTAAACCGCACCGTGATGGTCTGCACATCGGTGGGATAGGATGCTTCCGTCGTCTCCAGCGCCACGGCCGGGCGCTCCGTCAGCACCGTCTCCGACACCTCTCCCACCGTGGGGATGCGCGGCTCCTCCTCCGCGCAGCCGGCAGGCAAAAGCAGCAGCACAGGAAGAAGCAAACAGATCCACTTTCTCATCGCCCTCGCTCCTTTCATCGCGCTTCATCTGTCGTGGGAGGTTCTCTCATTTTAATTATAAGTTGGAACAGCTTGCTGCGTCAATCGGCACAGTGGCAGATTCGGCGCCGAGCGGATTGTGCAGGGAACACAAAAGCCCATGCAGCCGCGCAGGCGGCTGCATGGGCTTTGCAGGCAGCGTTCAGTCCACCGCGTCGGAGGCGCGCATGGCCTCAATCGTGCGGCCGATCAGGTCGTCAAGCTCCCAGCCGAGCAGCGCCGCGCCCTGGGTAATAACCTCGCGCGAACAGCCGGCGGCAAAGCGCTTGTCCTTGAACTTTTTCTTCACCGACTTCACCTCGAGATCGTCCACGCTCTTCGACGGACGCATCACGGCCGCCGCACCGATCAGCCCGGTCAGCTCGTCGGTGGCGTAGAGCACCTTTTCCATCTCGTGCTCGGGCTGCACGTCCGAGCAGAGGCCCCAGCCGTGGCTGACGACCGCGTGGATCAGCCGCTCGTCCATCCCCTCTGCCGTGAGCAGCTCGCGCGCTTTGACGCAGTGCTGCTCCGGCCACTGCTCAAAATCAATGTCATGCAGGATGCCGACCGCCTGCCAGAAGTCGGCCTCGTCGCCATAGCCCAGTTCCTGCGCGAACCAGCGGAGCACATCGCCGACGATGCGCGCGTGCTTCCGGTGAAATTCGCCCTCGTTGTAGCGCTCGGTCAGCGCCATGGCCTGCTGTGGTGTTGGTATCATTCTGCGCCCTCCTCTGCAAACATCGCGGTGGACAGATAGCGCTCGCCGGTATCCGGCAGCAGCGCCACGATCGTTTTTCCCGCGTATTCCGGCCGCCTGGCCAGCTCGACAGCCGCCCATGCCGCCGCGCCGGACGAGATGCCGACCAGCACGCCCTCGCGCCGGCCGAGCGTGCGCCCCATTGCGATAGCGTCCTCATCCGTCACGCGGATGATCTCGTCATAGACGGCGGTATCAAGCACCTCCGGCACAAAGCCGCCGCCGATGCCCTGGATACCGTGCGGCCCCGCTGCGCCGCCCGAGAGCACAGGCGAGCGGTCCGGCTCAACCGCGACAACATGCACCGCGGGGTTGCGCTCCTTCAGATACCGCCCCACGCCGGTGACTGTGCCGCCGGTGCCGACGCCCGCAACAAATACATCCACCGCGCCGTCCGTATCCGACCAGATCTCCGGCCCGGTCGCGGCATAGTGCGCCGCCGGGTTGGCCGGATTGACAAACTGGCCGGCGATCAGGCTGCCCGGGATCGTGCGGGCAAGCGCTTCGGCCTTTTCAATCGCGCCGGTCATGCCCTTCGCCCCGTCGGTCAGAATCAGTTCCGCGCCGTAGGCGGTCATCAGCCGCCGGCGCTCGAGGCTCATTGTGTCCGGCATCACGATCACCGCGCGGTAGCCGCGCGCCGCCGCCACCATCGCCAGCCCGACGCCGGTGTTGCCCGAGGTCGGCTCGATAATGACCCCGCCGGGCTGGAGCAGCCCGCGCCGCTCGGCGTCGTCGATCATCGCGACCGCTACACGGTCTTTTGCCGAGCCGCCCGGATTGCCGCGCTCGAGCTTCACCAGCACACGCGCGTGCAGATCATACAGCGTCTCCAGCCGGGTCAGCTCCAGCAGCGGCGTACCGCCGACGAGCTGCTCAACCGAGCGAAAAATCCTTGCCATATTCATTCCTCCTGTTCCTCTGGCTGCCGCGGCGCGATCAGGGTAAAGCGCGCTGTGGCAGTGCCGCCGCGCTCCACCGTCTCGAACCACATGCGAGCCGGGCGCACCCAGACGCCGCGCGCGCCGTAGAGCGCACGGTAGACAACCATCTCCTCGCCCGTCTCAGAATGCGTCGCGGTGCACAGCACCTCATATTCGTTCCCTTTGAAATGCCGATAGCGGCCAGGTATAATTTCCATATCTCCGCCTCCTGCTGCGCAGCAAGTTACCTCGATTATGCCACCGGCGCGGCCGCGCTGTCAAGCGCTCCGGCAATCTGCTGCGCCGCGGCGCAGGCCGCAGCCGGTAATTTTGTGTGTCATTCCGGCACAAATTATGCTATAGTAGCAGCAGAAATCCATCGGCCGCGCCGCGGCCAGAGAGAGGGATCCCATGCGCCGTTCCCCGTCCGCGCACAGCGTGCTGCTGCCCGACCTGATGCTCCTGCTCGCCGCCGTCATCTGGGGCGGCGGCTTTGTCGCATGTGAATTCGCCGTGCGCGGGTTCTCCCCGATCAACGTGCTGATGTTCCGCTTCTGCGGCGCAGCCGTACTGTGCGGGCTCCTGTTTGCGCGGCGGCTGCGCCATTCGACGCGGCGCGAGGTGCTCTGCGGCGCGCTGATCGGCGCGCTGCAGGCGGCGGGGCTTCTGATGCAACTGACCGGTCTGCAGGACACGACACCGGCGCGGCAGTCGTTCCTCGTGTCGGGGTATCTGGTGTTCACACCGCTGCTGTCGTGGCTGCTGCTGCGCGCCAGGCCGTCGCTGCGCGAGGTTGTCTGTGCGCTTCTCGCGCTCGCCGGTGTCGCCTGCATCAGCCTGACGGGCGCAGACGGCGGCCTCGGGATCAACCGCGGCGACGCGCTGACGCTTGGCTATGCCGTCACGTTCGGCGTGCAGATCGTGCTTGTTGCGCGCTTTGGCCGCGCCGGTGTTGACGTGCTGCGGATGACATTCTGGCAGTTCGCTGCGGCGGGCGTGCTGTCGCTGATTGCATCGCTGATTGTCGGAATCGACTGCACCGGTGCGGACACCCCGTCTATCCTCGGGCTTGTCTACCTTGCGGCAGTCAACACCGCCGTAGCGATGTGCCTGCAGAACAGTGCGCAGAAGCGCACACGGCCGAGCCATGCGTCCGTCCTGCTCTCGCTCGAGTCGCTGTTCGGGCTGCTGTTCTCCGTCGCCTGGTTCGGCGACCCCGTCACAGTGCGGATGGGCATCGGCTGCGCGCTGATGCTCGCAGCCGCAATCGCCTCGGCTGTCCGGCCGGGTCAAAACAAGGAAAGGAGCGCGCCGGAACCGGCGCAACCGAAATCATGCTGACCATTGGATGCCATCTCTCCGCCTCCGGCGGATACCTTGCCATGGGCAGGACTGCGCTGGAAATCGGCGCGAACACATTCGCTTTTTTCACCCGGAACCCCCGCGGCGGCTCGGCCAAAAAGGCCGATCCCGACGATGCGGCCGCGCTGCGCGCGCTCATGGCCGCGCATGGCTTCGGCCCGCTGGTCGCGCACGCGCCGTACACAATCAATCCCTGCGCGGCTAAGCCGGAGACGCTTGAGTTTGCGCGCACGGCGATGGCCGAGGATCTGCGCACGCTCGAGCTGCTACCCGGCAACTACTACAATTTTCACCCCGGCAGCCATGTCGGGCAGGGCGTCGAAGCCGGCATCGAAAAAATCATCGAAACGCTCGACCTGGTGATGTTCGACGGGATGCAGACGACCGTTCTGCTTGAGACAATGGCAGGCAAGGGCAGCGAGATTGGCGGAAAATTCGAGGAGCTGCGCGCGATTTTGGACGGCGTGCGCAACCCGGACCGCATCGGCGTCTGCCTGGACACCTGCCATGTCTGGGACGGCGGATACGACATTGTCGCCGACCCGGACACGGTGTTCGCCGAATTCGACCGGGTCATCGGGCTGGACAAGCTGCGGGCCATCCACATGAATGACAGCAAAAACCCGCTCGGCGCGCACAAAGACCGCCACGAGGTCATCGGCGGCGGCCACCTCGGACTTGACGCATTCGCCCGGCTGGTGCGCCATCCAGTTGTGCAGGCGCTGCCGATCATCCTCGAGACGCCGAATGAGCTGCCCGGCTATGCAAAGGAGATCGCGCAGCTGCGCGCGCTCGCAGCGGACTGAGCCCGGCGGCGAACCACGGCGGAATCTGGCGCGTTTTGCCCTTTACACGCCGCGCCGGCTGGTGTATGATACTACCGTAAACCCGGCGGTGTGAGGCCGGGTATAAGGGGGAACAGCCTTGAGCAAGCGCAAAGGAAAACAAGGCAAGGGCGACAGCCTGTGGGTATGGATCGCGATTGGCTGCTTTTGCACCGGCGCACTCTGGTGGGTCGGCCTCATCCTGCTGATACTCAACAGCAACGGCAGGTTGCCGCCGCTCAGCCGCCGGCGCCGCAACGAAGACGAGCAGCGCTTTGAAGCCGCCTGGGGCGAGCCGATCCGGCAGCCGGCGGCAGGCGCACCCGTGAAAAAAAAGCGCCGCGGCCTGGCCGCCGCTATCGCCGGCGCGGCAATTGCCGGCCTCGGCGCGCTGCGCGCCGGCTCGGTCTTCTGGGAGATCATTCAGGATATCCTCTACGGCTACTGGGACGCCTCCTGGATTCCTTACTATCTCGGCGAGGGCGCATGGGGGCTGCTGTTTCTTGCGGTCGGCGCAGTCGTCGCCGGCTTCGGGCTGTCGCGGATGCGCAAGGAAAAACTCTATACGCGCTACCGCGCAATGGTCGGCGACCGCACCGCCGTCTCGATCCACGCGATGGCCGACGCGCTGCAAATCTCCTATGAAAAGGCCTGCCGACAGCTCCAGGACATGATCGACAAGGGCTGGTTCGGCGACACAGCCTATCTGGATCTGAGCAAGGGCCGACTGATGCTCGACGGATCCGGGCTGGACTATGAGGAGCCGCCCGAGCCGGAGAAAGCGCCGGAGCGCGCAGCGGAGGAAACCATCTCCGAAGAGGAGTCTATCCTGCGCAAGATCCGCGCAGACAACAACCTGATCGACAATGCCGAAATCTCCGCAAAGATCGACCGCATCGAGGAGCTGACCCGCAAGATCTTCTCATTTATCCGGGAAAAGCCGGAAAAGGCCGGCGAGCTGCGCAGCTTTTTGAACTACTATCTGCCGCAGACGCTGAAGATTCTGGAAACCTATGCCCGGCTGGAAGCACAGAACGTCGAGGGCGAGAACATCCGCACGGCCAAGCAGCGCATTGAGGGCATCATGGACACGCTCGTTGAGAGCTACGAGCGTCAGCTCGACAAGCTCTTCGAGGGCGATGTGCTCGACATCACCTCTGACATCGACGTGATGGAGGCCATGCTTGCGCGCGACGGGCTGACCGAGGACGATCTGCTGAAAAAAGACTGAAGCGCAAGCGCGCGGCGGTTCAAACCGCCGCGCGCTTTTATGACGCATCGTCGTGACTGGACAGCGCGTACGCCACCGCAAGGATCAGGCCGGCAAATGCGATCGCCCAGCCGACCATAGCCGCATCGCCCCCTGCGGCAAGCACCGTGCAGATGCCGAACAGGATCAGCGCGATCCCCAACAGGATACGCCGGATGGCTTCCATTGTCACTCCCCCTCTTTTCGCTCCGCCGCTCAGAGCGTCACAATCTGGATAAAGTCATAATCCGAGGTCATGGCCTGTGAGCCGATCAGAATCACGCGGTCGCCGGCTTTCATCCCCGGCGCGCGGCGGCAGGCCGCAATGCAGCCCTCGATCAGCTCAGGCGACGACAGATAATGCGGCACCAGCACCGTCTCGACACCCCAGGACAGCTGCATCTGCCGTTCGGACATCGCATCGTCGGTGCAGGCGATGATCCGGCAGCTCGGCCGGAGCGCGGACACCAGCCGCCCCGTCCGGCCCGAGTGCGTCGAGACGACGATGGCCGCCGCGCCGATGTGCAGCGCTGTGTAATATGCGCCGTAGGCCAGCGGGACATTCGGGTCATCACGCCTGGACAGATCGCAGACAAAATCATGATAAAAATCAATATGCCGCTCGGTCTCCTCCGTGATGGCGCTGAGCGCGGCGGTCGACTCGACCGGATACTCGCCCATCGCCGACTCGCCTGAGAGCATCACCGCACCCGTCCCGTCATAGACGGCGTTGGCCACATCGGAGACCTCCGCACGCGTCGGCCGCGCCGAGGAGATCATCGACTCCAGCATCTGCGTCGCGGTAATGACCTGCTTTCCCGCGCGGCAGCAGCGGCGGATCAGATCCTTCTGGATCTGCGGGACATTCTGGAACGGCAGCTCGACGCCCATATCCCCGCGCGCAATCATGATGCCGTCGGCTTCGGACAGGATCTCGTCGAAATTCTCCAGTCCCTGTGTATTCTCGATCTTGGCGATCAGGCGGATCGGATGCGCGCCAAGCTCGGCGAGCAGCGCGCGCACGGCGAGCACGTCATCCCGGCTGCGGACGAACGAAAGCGCAATAAAGTCGACCTCGTTTTCCACGGCAAAGCGGATATCTGCCCGGTCTGCCTCGCTGATATATGCCATCGGGATAGCCACATTCGGGACATTGATGCCCTTGTTGTCATAGATGGTGCCGCCGACGGTGACGGCACAGCGGATGACGCCATCCGCCACCTCGCGCACGCGCAGCTCGATTTTGCCGTCGTCGACAAGCAGGAGGTTGCCCGGTGCGACATACTGGCACAGCGCCGGGAACGTGATCTCGCCGTGCGGGCAGCCATCCGATGCACGGCCGGCGCACTCGATGGTGAATTCGCCGCCCTCATCCACCTGGACGCCGCCGCCCGGGAAGCTGCGGAAGCGGATCTCCGGGCCTTTGGTATCGAGCAGAATCGCAACATTCCGCCCGGCGATCCGGCTGGCCTCACGGATCGACGCAATCCGCTGGCGGTGCGCCTCGTGCGAGCCGTGGGAAAAGTTCAGCCGGGCGCAGTCCATCCCGTGCTGAATCATGGCCACAAGCGTCTCCACGCGCTCGGAGGCGGGACCAATGGTACAGATATTCTTTGTCTTGCGCATGCCATGCGCTCCTTTCTACACTGAATCACTCTGATGGAATTGTACCACAGCGCCGGGAAAAGCGAAACAGGCGCCGGACGCAAAATTGAATTTTTAACGGAATTTTTACCGCTTCCTCATCCGGACCGGCGCGCTGATTGCAAAATCCGTCGGATTCTGCTATGATATTCTCCGTTGGCTGTGTATGGCAGAGGAGGTGGCACATGGCCTGTTTTCCTTCGCTGGGCGGGGCCTTTTCCCGCTTTGTTTTCTTCGACACCGAGACGACCGGGCTGCAGTTCCAGACTGACGAGATCATTGAGCTCGGCGCCGTCGCGCTGGATGCGGACGGGGCAGAGTGCGGCGCGATGGACGACCTGATCCGGCTCTCGCCGGGCCGGCAGCTTCCCGCGTTCATCACAAAGCTGACCGGGATCACGCCCGCGCAGCTTGCGGCAGAGGGGCGGCCAAAGCAGGAGACGGCCGCGCGCTTCGCCGCGCTGCTCTCCGCGCCGGATACGCTTCTGATCGCCTATAACGCGCAGTTTGATCTGAATTTCCTCTACTGGTTTCTCCGCCGGCACGAGCTAGCACACACACTGCGCGGTTTGAAATTTCTCGACGCGATGACCGTCTACCGTGACCGGCGCGATTATCCGCACAAGCTGGAAAACGCCATCGCCGCCTACGGTCTGCAGGACGTTGCCGTCAACTCCCACCGTGCGGTGGACGATGCGCGCGCCGTCCCGCTGCTGCTGCAGGCGATGGAGGCGGAGAAGCCTGACCTTGGCCAGTACATCAATCTGTTCGGCTACAATCCAAAATACGGCGTGTCCGGCCGGCGCATCGCCTCGGTGCGCTATCGCGCGCAGCCGTTTGACCGCGCCATGCCGCTGTATGCACGCGGTGAATGAAGCGCGCCCCGGCAGCGCAGACTATTCGCAAACAAACAGGAGGCATTTCCCTTGGCAAACATCACCGATTGGAACACACTCTATGAACGGCTTCGGGCCCGCTCCAACCGCCCCGGCCATTTCACCAGCGAACTGGGCCTGAATATCACCAGGCTCGAACACTTCCGCTGTGAGGCCGAAATCACACCGACGCGTCAGGAAAACAACCCGCGCGGGATCATCCACGGCGGCGTGCTCTATACCATGATTGATCAGGTTGCCGGCCTTGCGGCCTGTACAACCGGGCGCGGCTGCGTCACGCTCGATGCCGACATCCACTACTACTGTCCCGCCGAGGCCGGCCAGGCGCTGCGCTGCGTCGCCGAGGTCGTCAAACCCGGAAAAAACGTCACGGTCGTCACGGCCGATGTCATTGGTCCGAACGGCAAAACGCTGTGCACGGGTACCTTCACCTATTTCATGCTCGAGGAGATCATCGACACGCTTCAGATGTGTGACCAGGCCGCCGGCCGCAGCTAAGCATACTGCAAGCTGAAGCGCCCCGGTGCTGCTTTTGCAGCACCGGGGCGCTATATACATATATACATATGCACGATTGGGATCAGCTGCGGCGGCCGCGCCGTGCCTCGTTACCCACGGCCAGCGCCGCAAACAGCACGCCTGCAACCGGCCAGATGATCCAGCTGCGCGTCCTGTTGTCCGTCGCAAAGCTGTAGCCCAGATATCCCGCGACGACAATCAGCCAGTAGATGCCGCCGATCGTCTCCATACCGGCGCTCGGCCTGTTTTTTCTCGCGGGTGTAGTCGCCCTCCTCCAGCAGCCTCTGCAGGCTGCCCCAGCAGATGGCGGACCGGACGATACAGGCCACGCCGCACGCAACCAGCGCCAGCAGCACGCCGACGAGCGCGGCCGCATAAAAGCCATCCTCCGGCAGCAGCAGCGTACCGACCAGCAGCGGCACCACCGCCAGCACACACATGCTGACGCCAAGCACAATGGCGCGCATATGGCCGGCGCGC
Organism: uncultured Oscillospiraceae bacterium; assembly: GCA_964523945.1. Classification (GTDB taxonomy): domain Bacteria; phylum Bacillota; class Clostridia; order Oscillospirales; family Oscillospiraceae; genus CAKTOF01. The sequence goes on along the minus strand of CAZGBU010000028.1, from coordinate 7,074 downwards.
AGCGCAGCCTGCTTCTCTCGTGCAAATGCCACTGCATCTGTCTCGGCTTCAATCGGCTCCTTTTCCAGGTACTCATACCGGTCGACACGCATGGCATACAACACGAAAATCGCCACCGCCGGTGCCACCAGCACCAGCAGCACGCCCAGGCCGACGCCGGCCGCGGCATTGACACCGAGCGCAATGCGCCCCGCCTCCGCCGCCGCGCTGAGCACAATCAGACAGATTGGCGAGAGAATGCACAGCGCCACCGCAAGCGCGACCTGCCGTGACGCGCCAAACTGCAGGTCCAGAAATGCGCGGGCCTCGGCCAGTGTCACGCGACGTGCCGGGCGCTCCGCCGTAGTCGGTTCGGCCGGGGCAGCAGGCTGATCCGGCAGCTCCAGATCGTCGCGCAGCAGCGCGTCTGTGCTGACGCCGAACAGCCGGGAGAGCTGCACGATCCGGTCGAGATCAGGCACCGACTGCGCGCCCTCCCACTTGGAGACCGACTGACGCGAGACAGCCATCTGTTCGGCCAGTTCTTCCTGCGACCAGCCGCGCCGGCGGCGCAGCTGCATGATTTTTTCTGATAATGTCATTTTGCTCTCTCCTCTCCGGGAATCCGGCGGGGCGCCGCCGGGGACGCTCTGAGCATAGCGCATTTGCCGGTTGCGCACCAGAAATCGGGCGCGGCAATGTGTCAACCGGCAGTTGCATCTGCCGAAATCTCGGACATCACAGGTCGGCCGCAGCAAAAAAGCCGCTTTCTATCGCGCCGCGGATGCGCCCGGGCCGAACACAGTCTCCAACAGGCACAGCAACCTTCGCCGCGGCGCACAGTGCATCGGCCTGCACCCGATCGGCGCACATCCCGGCCGCGAGGACGACGGTATCAGCGGGGAATTCCTGCTGCCCGCCTTCGGCATCCCGCCCAAAGACGGCCTGCGCCGTTACCGCCGTGCACGTCAGGCCCGTGCGGTACGTCAGGCGGTCCGCCATCCGGTCGAGCAGCGCAATGCGCGGCATGCCGGCGCATTCAGGCGCGATCGTATCGCCCATCTCCAGCACAGTGACGTCGGCGCCGGCCTCCGCCAGATACAGTCCCGCCTCGCAGCCGACCAGACCGCCGCCGATCATGACAACGCGCTGTCCGGCCAGACCCGCCGCGCCGTAGACCTGCACAGCCGGCACTGCCCGCTCAATGCCGGGAATCGGCGAGACAACAGGCTTCGCGCCGACGGCGACGATCAGCCGATCGGGCGCAAAGCGGCGGACCAGCTCCGGTGTCGCGCGCGTGCCGAGGCGAACCTGTACCCCGGTCTTTGTCAGCATGTCCTTCAGGTGCTCCTTCAGCCGGCGCGCATCCTCCTTGACCGGGTCGTGATCTGTGAACAAAAGCGTGCCGCCAAGTCTTTGATTCTGCTCCACCAGCGTCACGTCATGGCCCGCCGCAGCTGCGGAGACGGCAGCCTGCATACCGGCGGCGCCGCCGCCGATCACCAGCACGCGGTGCTTCCCGCCGCGCGGCCGGACACCGGGCGCGAGATACTCCCGCGTGGCCATCGGGTTGACCGAGCAGCGCAGATTTGGCGGCATATCCGGGAAGCCTGTCATGCACGCGTAGCAGCGGATGCACGGGCGGATCTCGCCGCGTCGGCCCTCGAGCAGCTTGCGCGGATAATCCGGGTCGGCGATGAGCTGCTTGACCATCACGACAAAGTCCGCATCGCCGGAGGCGATGATGTCCTCAGCAGTCTCCGGGGCAGTGATCGCGCCGACGACGGCCACCGGCGTGCTGACCGCCCGCTTGATCCGGGCGGCCAGGCCGCGGTTACATGCATGCGGCTCGTAAATAGACGGAAATGTGCGCGTGCGTACCGGGTCCTGGTACTGGCCTGCCGAGACGTGGATCAGATCGACCTGATCCGCAATCATCCGCGAAAACTCTGTCATCTCGCCGATGTGGAACCCGCCCACGGCCAGCTCGTCGCCGGACAGGCGGTATTCGATCAGCATCGTTCCGCCGATCCGCGCGCGGATGCGCTCGAGAATCATGCGGGAGAGCCGCGCGCGGTTCTCCAGGCTGCCGCCGAAGCGGTCCGTTCGGCGGTTGAACATCGGCGAAAGGAACTGCGCCTGCAGCCAGCCGTGGCCGCCGTGGACCACCAGCGCGTCAAAGCCAAGACCGCGCGCACGCACCGCCGCGTCGGCATAGCGCTCACACACGTCGTCGATCTGCTGCTCGGTCATTGCGCGCACATGCACACCGTCCGGCCGCACCCACTCCGACGGGCCAAGCGGGTCGGCGCCGCCTGCGATATTCTCCGGATCGTTCCACAGCCCGATGTGAGACAGCTCGATGGCCGCGAGCGCGCCATGCCGCTGGATCGCCATCGTCAGCTCGCGGTTGGCCATTGCCTGTTCCAGCCCGCCCGCAAACAGGCCGACCGTGCCGCCCTGCTTCCGGTCGCCAAACGCGGGATCGACCGCCGTCTCGCCGACGGTGATCTCGGCCGCCCCGCCGCGCGCATGCGTCTCAAACCAGGCGTGTCCCATCGCGTTCGGGCTGCCCATCCCCGCGCCCGGCGGCGTAAACGGTCCCATCAGGATCCGGTTGCGGTAAACCCAGTCCCGAATCCGCAGCGGCGAGAGCAGATGTTCAAATTCCCCTGCCATCGTGTTTCCCTCCCTGTGCCGCGCAGCTGCGCAGCCGGTTTCGTATCCAAATTATTTCATAGTACGGCGGAAATGTCAATCCATGCGCGGCTGGCCGGGCGCACCGCACCTCTTTGCAGCCAAAAGCGGTATTGCCGCCCCGTGCTGCTGAACGGCCGCAGCTACATAATGCCGGGCATGGAAAGGGCCTGCTGCATGCAGAGCACAGACAGCAGGCCCTTTTTCCTCGGCCTCGCCGCACCCGCCGCGTGCGCGGGCCGGCTGTATATAATTGTATACCGCGCCTGCCGCCGAACGCATCGCCCGGCCAAGTGCGCCAAACGCCGGCGCACAGACGCGGCCGCGACGCTTCAGCAGGCCCCCCTGCTCCCTCATGCCCGGCGGCGGCACAGCCGCAGGGAGACGGCGATCGAGACTGCGTTGGCCGCAGCGGCCGCAGCCAGGGCAAGCAGCAGCGGTGATCCGGCACGGCCGGCGCGCAGGTACGGCGCAATTTCGTCGCTGAACGCAAAGCCCAGCGCGCCGACGGCCACAAAGATCAGCAGCAGTGCAAGCCGCCCCTTTTCCACCCCCAGCCGGAACATGCACGGCAGATTGACCGCCTGCAGCAGCAGCGCCCCGCAGGCAAACAGTGCGAGCATGGCCGGAGACTCCGTCTCCACGCCGGGCAGCAGCGCCGACGCCGCCAGCCGCGCAAGCAGCGACACCGAAAGGATTGCGGCCAGCGACAGATAGCCCAGCACATACTTGCTCAGCACCATCGCCTGGTGCGTATACGGCAGCATTGCGGCCAGCTCGTCCCAATGCGCGCGCTCGTCGTAGCCGAGCGCCGTCACCGGCAGCATCACAACATACACAATCACGAGCGGCATCATGGAAAAATTCGGGATCACTGCAAATACGACAATCATCAGCAGCATCAGCTTAAACTGGCCCAGCAGGACATAGGCGTCTTTCAGCAGAAGTCCTTTCATGCAGCGTCCTCCCCCTTTGTATAGAACAGGATGATCTCCTCCAGGCTTGTGTGCTCCGAGACGATCGCGCGGGTCACTGCAGCGCGGCGCACCAGCGCCTCGACGCCAAACGCGCCGGTCTTTTTGCCGACAACCGCCTCCGGCGGGACGGCCTCAAACTGCGCGCGGGTCAGCCGCACGAGCGCGTATTCCTCGAGCAGGCGGTCTTTTTCCTCGAACAGCACCAGCCGGCCGCGGTGCAACAGCGCAATGTAGTCACAGATCTTCTCCAGGTCGCTGACAATATGCGATGAGAGCAGGATCGAATGCGCCTCGTCGCGTGTGAAGTCGTTGAACACATCCAGGATTTCATCGCGCACCATCGGGTCCAGGCCGCTGGTCGCTTCATCGAGCAGCAGCAGCTCCGCGTTGTGCGAGAGCGCCGCCGCGATGGCCAGCTTCATTTTCATGCCGCGCGAGAGGCGATACACGCGCTTGTTCGGCAGTGCGAAACGCGCCAGCCAGCGCGCATAGGCCGCATCATCCCAGTTCCGGTAGGTGCGCCGCAGCACCGCGCCGATCTGCGCGGGCGTGAGCACCTCGGGAAAATGCGCCTCGTCGAGTACAACGCCGACGCGCTCTTTGACCGCCGGAAATGCGGCCGCATGGTTGTCGGCACCGAGCAGCCGCACCGTGCCCGCATCACGCCGCACCGCATCCATCAGCAGACGGATCAGCGTGGACTTGCCCGCACCGTTCTCACCGACCAGCCCAAGCACGCAGCCCGACGGCAGGGTAAACGAGACATCCTCCAGCACAAAGCCGGGATAGCGTTTGGTGAGATGTTCCACTTCAATGGCGTTCATGACGATTCCTCCTTACCGATCAGACGCATCCATTCGATGACCGCCTCGCCGGTGATGCCGCACGGCGGCGCGAGGCGCCAGATCTCCCGCATATGTGATTCGATTTCACGCAGCCGCGCTTCGCGTGCAAGCGCCGCCGTCTGCTCGGCGACAAAGCTGCCCTTGCCGGCTACGGTATTGACAAAGCCGTCGCGCTCGAGCTCATCGTAGGCGCGGCGGGTTGTGATCACGCTGATGCGCAAGTCCTTCGCCAGCGCGCGGATCGACGGCAGCGGCGCACCCGGCGCAAGTGCGCCGGAGATGATCGCATCCTTGATCTGCCGCACGATCTGCTCATAGATCGGCTGGTCCGAGGCGTTGCTGATGACAATCTCCACACGGCGGCCCCCTTCGCTATCTGTGTATGAACGGTATACACAGTATAGCCGCACATACGGCATCTGTTAAGATGCTCTGCCGCATTTTGCAGATGAATTTTCTGCCATCGCGAAAAATTTCCATGATTTGTTTATTTCGTCGCAGTTCCGGCAATACTGATGCTCGGAGGTGCATTTTGCCATGCCAAACAATCACAGCGGCCGCAAACCGCTCGAGGCGGCCAAGAAGATGCTGAAGGAAAAGGGCTATTACATAGTCCTGTTCCTCTGCATCGTCGCAGTTGGAATCTCGGGCTATGTTTTCATCCGAACGGCCATCTCCGCCAGGGACACCGAGCCGGACACGCTTTCGACCGCGCCGTCCGCCGCGGAGGATGGCACCGCGCTTGACACGCCGCTCACCGCACCGGTGCCGGACGACGACGCCGAGTCCAGCCAGGATCAGACGGAAGACGACGAGACGCTCTCCGCCGGCCAGGCAGACGACGCCGTCACCACCATGACCGACGAGGAGGTCGGCCAGATCGCGGCGCAGACGGTCATCCGCCCGCTCTCCGGCGCAACACAGAAGCCGTACAGCATGGACGCGCTGCTCTACAGCGAGACCATGGCCGACTGGCGCGTGCATGACGGCATCGACATTGCCGCCACCGCAGGCGAGCAGGTGCTTGCCGCCAAGGCCGGCACCGTGACTGCCGTCTACACGGACGATTTCTACGGCACAACCGTTGAGATCTCCCACGACGACGGCTGGGTCACCGTCTACTCCAATCTGACGGAGACGGCGCTTGTCTCGGCCGGAGATGCGGTCGCAGCCGGAACCGTAATCGGCGCGGTCGGCGATACTGCCATCGCCGAATGCGCGGAGGATCCCCATCTGCACTTCGAGGTCTGGCACAACGGGACGTTGGCCGACCCGGAGGATTTCCTCTCCTGACCCAGCGTGTTTCCTCTCCCGGAACCCGCCCGGCGCGATACCGCGCCGGGCGGGTTTCTGCGCGCCGGGATGATGCAGCCCGCAGGACACGATTGCGTGCCATGTGGGCTGCTTCTTTTCTCGTTTTTCTTCCCTCGGATCGGTTGACAGCCCGGCAGCGGGACGGTATCATAAAAGTGATATGTCCGCGCGCCGGCGCGTTGGCGTGCGGCTGTTTTTTTGAGCTTGGGAGGGACTATGGATCAATTTTTTATTGTTTTGACACAGATCGGGATCTTTTTCATCCTGATTCTGACCGGCATCGGCACGGTTCGCTTCAAGATTCTCGACGAGCGGGCGCTCGGCAACGTGTCGAAGCTTGTCATGCGCGTGCTGCTGCCGTCGTTTATCTTCATCAACACCGCCGAGGGCGCGACGCGCGCCGGTCTGGCCGAGAGCCTGGCCGTCATCCCGCTGACGATTGCAATGTACGCAGTGCTGTTCGGCCTGTCGTATCTGATCGAGCGCGTGTTCCATATGACCGGCAACCGCCGCAAGGTCTTCCGCGCGATCGTGATGTTCGGCAACGTCGGCTTTATGGGCATTCCGCTCGTCACCGTGCTCTATCCGAACACGGCGCTTCTGTACATCTCGCTTCTGACAATCCTCGACCAGGGGCTGTTCTGGACCTATGGCGTATCACTGACACAACCGGTACGCGCGCCGGGCGAAGCGAAGCCGAAGTTCTCGCTCAAGGGCCTGAAAAACGTGCTCAGCCCGGCGCTGGCGGCGATCCTGCTGGCCACCATCCTCGTCCTGCTGGACTGGCACCTGCCCAGCGTGATCATCACGGCGCTCGACAAGCTGGGCGGCGCGTCGATGCCGATGTCGCTGATCTATATTGGCGGCATGCTCTCGCTCGTTGACGTGCGGCGGGTGCTGAAGTGCAAAGAGCTCTATGCCGAGATCGCACTGAAGATGATCGCGCTGCCCATTGCGTTCTATTTCATCATGACGCTGCTGCCAATCCCGTCCGATATGGCGGGCACGATGGCGTTTATTGCGGGCCTGCCGGCCATCAACATTGTCGCGATGCTCTCGAAAGCCAACGGCTCCGACGGCGACTATGCCGTGTGCGCCGTGATGCTGACGACCATCGCCTGCCTGGTCACGCTGCCGATTGTCTCGCTCGGCATCGCGCTGATCGGATAACAAAAAGGAGATCTGCCCATGAATCAGTATGAACAGATGTACCGCGACAAGCTTGTCACGATGGACGAGGCGCTCAGCCTGATCCGCACCGG
>CAZGBU010000027.1:0-20595 GCA_964523945.1 uncultured Oscillospiraceae bacterium | reverse complement strand
TTGCTCTATTCGCACCCTGAATGGAGTTTACACAGAATTTGGGATTGACCCGATAAAGGGTCGAGAGGTGGATAAACACCTATCCGCGCGAGATTTTCGGCTTTGCGTCCTCCGCTGATATGTTCGCGGAGGCTTTTGAGCTGGCCTCCTGACGTGTTTTATAATTATTTATAGCTTTTTCGCAAAAAATACTTGACATTCGGGGCATTTTTCGAACGGAACCGCCCTCTGTTTGGTGCATTTTGAATAGATTCGTTGGTGTCTTATTCCAAAACGGTGCCCAACAGCGTATCATCGTTGAACACCCAGTCGCGTACATTGATGATCGTATATTTTTCTGGCGTGTTGCGGATGATGACCTTGGATAAGCCGGCATTGATAATCAGCCTGCGGCACATCGCGCACGACATCGCATCCTCCACCAGCTCGCCGGTCTGCGCATCGCTGCCGACCAGATAGATGGTACCGCCGATGCAGTCTTTGCGGGCGGCGGAGATGATGGCATTGGCCTCTGCATGGACGCTGCGGCAAAGCTCGTAGCGCTCGCCGCTGGGGACCTTGAGCTGTTCACGCAAACAGTATCCCAGATCCGAGCAGTTACTGCGGCCGCGCGGCGCGCCGTTGTAGCCGGTGGAAATAATCTCGTCGTGCTGCACAATAATCGCGCCGAACTTCCGGCGCAGACAGGTCGAACGCTCCATGACCGTCTGCGCAATGTCCAGATAATAGTTTTCCTTGTCAATCCGTTCCATCACAGATCCCTCCAACATACGGGCGGTGGATGGTCTCATTATACTCCTGTGTTCCACAAACTGCAAGCCTTTGCTGCAAATACAGGGCCATTATTTCAAATTTCCCTCCATTTTGGCCCCAAATACGTGCGAAATATCCTTGCCGCGCGCCATTTGAGCTGATATAATGAATGCAGGCAGCAGCTTTGCCGTCATTTCATGAATCCTGCGGGAGGTGTCGGATTTGTTCAAACGCATTGCGTGCGCCGTGTTGTGTGCGGCGCTGCTGGTCGGTCTGCGTCCGGTCGCCCGCGCGGCAGATATCACATTTCTTGCCGTTAACGACAGCATCCCGATCGGCCTGAGCGATGAAACCATGCCCTTCTACGCCAACAGCCTGCTCTATGTTCCGGTCAGTCTGTTTGACATCGAGGTGCTGGGCGTTGTCCCGATCTATGACAGTGCGTCGCGCATCCTGTTGCTGTTCAATGACACCCGGTCGTTGACGTTCTCCCTGGATGACGGAACCATGACCAACGAAAACGGCACCATCTTTTCTGTGCAGGTGATTTCGCGGGGCGGGCTGCTGTTCGTCCCGGCTCTCTACTGTGCTTATCACTTTGGCCTGAGCGTGTCGTTTCTGACCAGTCTGGGCGGCTATCCGGTGGTTCGCTTCACAACCGGCAGCCAGGTCTACGACGATGAACTGTTTATTCAGATGGCCAATAATCTGATCGAATACCGCGCCAACCAGTACCTCAGCGAAAATGAAGAAGAAGTCCCGTCGGCTGGAGAAGAGCCGGAAACGCCGGATTCGCCTTCCGTCTCCGAGCCATCCGGCGGAACAGAAGAGCCGGATGAGCCCGACGACGAATTCACACCGGCTGTGCTCTATTTGGCACTCACCGGTGCAGATGGCATGTCGACTGCATTGACCGCACTGGAAGAGGCGGATCTGCGCGCCGCGTTCTTCTTCACTGCTGCGGAGATTGAGCCGTATGCCGATCTGATCCTGCGCCTGTACGCCGCCGGCCACACCGTCGGTCTGGTGGCTGACGGCAGTGAGGCGGAGGCCAACGCGCTGCTCGATCAGATTCTGAAAACGCGCGCAATGTGCTATCTGGCCGACACGGATGCCCGCGCAGCAGAGGAAACAGCCGGCTTGGGCGGTGTTGTCTTTTCCTATGCGTCAGACACGCAGCCCACGCTGGAGGAGGCTGTCCAGTCTGGCGGGATCACACAGCTGTATGTACTCGAGGGCAAGGCGCTTGCGGATGCGCTGCGCACAATCGCTGACGCCGGTGCAAGCGTTCTGCAGCTGCGCGAAACGACGCAGCTTCCTGGATAGCACACCAAGTTTCGACACCCACAGCAGAGGAGTCCCAGGATGGCTCCCCTGCTGTTTTTTGTGTACGAATTCACTTGCCCGATCCAGAATTATCGTTTATAATGCTTCAATATATCCCGCCGCCGCACAGGGCCGGCTGATGATGGGAGGGGTTTGCAAACGAAATGAAGCGGTTTTCAATCCACATCGGAGGGCGCATATACAAGACCGTGATTGCTGTGTTTCTTTGCTTTGTCATCGACACACTGCGAAACAACAGCGCGCCGTTTTATGCGGCGATCGCAGCGATTTACTGCATCCAGCCCAATCGGAAAGACAGCTTTCGGCAGGCAAAAAACCGGGAGATTGCCACGATCATCGGCGGCATCTGGGGCATGCTGTTCCTGCTGTTTGAGCGGTATGTCTACACATTTTCATTTGACATGCTGCGCTATGCCGTCCTGTCAGTGCTGTTGATCCCGATTATTCTGGTCACACTATGGACCCATCAGGAAAAGGGGACGTTTTTAACATGCGTGATCTTCCTGTGTATCACGATCACGCACATGAAGGACGTCAGCCCGGTCAGCTTTGCCATTACGCGAACCATTGATACGACAATCGGCATTGTCATCGCCCTTGTGGTCAACCTGCTGCCGTTTAAGACGCAGCCGATCCAGGCGCAGCCAAAGTCGGACTCGGAACCAGGATTGGAAGCAGCAACAGCGGCACAGATGCGGTCGGTCCCACAACCGTCGGAAGAAGCACTGCCGGAAGAAGAGGAAGGCAACGCCTCTGAGAGCACAGAAAATCGTGAACAGGAATAAGAGGAGCCCCCAGGCGCGCGGTGCGCCTGGGGGCTTCTGGTTGAATTTTGCCGTACAACACGGCTTGCTCACAGGTCGTTGATCTCCCGGATAAAGTGGCAGGCGGTGAAATGCTCTGGCAGAACTTCTTCATATTCCGGCTGCTTCTCACGGCAGATGTCTTTTGCATACGGGCAGCGATTGACAAAGCGGCAGCCCGGCTTCGGGTTAATCGGGCTCGTCAGCTCGCCCTGCATGATGATGCGCTCGTGCTTGACATTGATGTTTGGAATCGGAATCGCCGAAAGCAGTCCCTTGGTGTACGGATGCAGCGGCTGACGGAACAGCTCTTTTGAGGGGCACTTTTCTACCATGGAGCCGACATAGAGCACCATAATATCGTCGGAGATGTGGCGAACAACCGACAAGTCGTGCGTGATAAACATGTACGTCAGGCCGTGCTCTGCCTGCAGATCCTGCAGCAGGTTGAGGATCTGTGCCTGAATCGACACGTCGAGTGCGGAAACCGGCTCATCACAGACAATGAACTTCGGGTTGAGTGCAAGCGCACGCGCGACGCCAATGCGCTGCCGACGGCCGCCGTCTAGCTCGTGCGGATAGGAATAGGTCAGACGGCGCGCCAGGCCGACCGTGTCCATCAGCTCCGCCACGCGCTTGTTCAGCTCTGCCCGAGACTTGTAAACGTGGTTGATCTGCAGCGGGTCGGCAATCTGCCCCCAGACCGATTTGCGCGGGTCAAGGGAGGAGAACGGATCCTGGAAGATAATCTGCATCTTCCGGCGCAGCTCCTTGCGCTCATGCTTTTTGGCATGCGTGATATCCTTGCCCTCGAAATAGACATAGCCATCGGTGGCTTCGTTCAGGCCGATGATGGCGCGGCCAAGTGTCGACTTGCCGCAGCCAGACTCGCCGACGACGCCAAGTGTCTTGCCCTCATCCAGCGTAAAGCTGATATCGTCGCAGGCATGGAGCATGCCGTTTTTCGTTTTGAAGTATTTCTTCAGATTGCGGACTTCAAGCAGTTGACTCATACGGCAGCGCCCTCCTTCCCTGTGCAGTAGTGGCAGCGCACAAAATGTCCGGGCGAGATTTCAGTCAGCTCCGGCTCAGCCTCCGCGCAATGCTCCACTGCGTTGGGGCAGCGCGGATTGAACTTGCAGCCCTCCGGCAGGTCCGTCGGATCCGGCATCAGGCCCTCGATCGGAGTCAGGCGGTCGACATCTTTGTCCAGGCTCGGCAGCGATCCAAACAGGCCCTTGGTATACGGGTGCGCCGTCTCGTTGAAGATATGCTGCAGCGTACCGGACTCAACGATCTCACCGGCATACATAATGGCAACGCGGTCACAGGTTTCTGCCACGACGCCAAGGTCGTGCGTGATCAGGATCATTGATGTGCCGCGCTCTTCTTTCAGCGCCTTGATCATGTTCAGCACCTGCGCCTGAATCGTCACGTCGAGCGCAGTCGTCGGCTCGTCGGCAATCAGGAGCATCGGGTTGCAGGCCAGCGCAATGGCGATCACAACGCGCTGCTTCATGCCGCCGGAGAACTGGTGCGGATATTCACCGGCGCGCTCGGCCGGAATACCGACCGTTTCGAGCATCTCACCTGCGCGGATCAGACTCTCCTGCCGCGTGCAGTCGTTGTGCAGATGGATCATCTCCGCGATCTGGTCGCCGACCGTCAGGACGGGATTCAGTGCGGTCATTGGATCCTGGAAAATCATTGAGATTTTGCCGCCGCGCAGTGCGCGCAGCTGCTCATCCGACATTTTCAGAATATCCTCTCCCTCGAAGCGGACCTCGCCGCCCAATATCCTGCCGGGCGGATCAGACACCAGACGCAGAATGCCAAGCGCAATTGTCGTCTTGCCGGCGCCGGTCTCTCCGACCAGGCCAAGGGTTTCACCCTTTTCAACGTAGAGATTGACGCCGTTAACCGCCTTGACCACGCCGTCGGATGTAATGTAGTGGATCGTCAGATCCTTGATTTCAAGCTGTTTCATGCCAATGCCCTCCCCTTACTGTTTGAGCTTCGGATCCAGCGCATCGCGCAGGCCGTCGCCAAAGAGATTGAAGCCGAGCATCGTAATGGCAATGAAAATGGCAGGGAATGTGATCAGCGGCCAGAATTCACGGATGTACTCACGGCCGGCGTTGAGAATCGCGCCCCATTCCGGCGTCGGCGGCTGCGCGCCGAGGCCGATGAAGCTCAGGCTCGAAATCATCATGATATTACCGCCCAGTCGCAGCGAGGTGTCGACGATAATCGGAGCCAGGCAGTTCGGCAGCACATGCGTCAGAATGGTCCGCATCGTGCTCGAGCCGGCCGCCTGCGCGGCCTCAATATACTCCTGACCACGGATGGTCAGCGACGTAGCGCGCATCATGCGGCAGCTCGGCGCGATGCCGCTGATGGCAATGGCGATAGCGGTCTGCCACACGCCGCCGCCGAGCATTGCCGAAACACAGACCGCCAGCAGTGTGCCGGGAATGGCCTGCAGTACATCGATCAGTCGCATGATGACTGTATCGGTCTTGCCGCCGAAGTAGCCGGAGAGTGCGCCGATCAGGCTGCCCAGGCCAACAGAGATGGCAACAGCAAGAATGGAGACGAGCAGTGAGATACGCCCGCCGTAGATCAGACGGCTGAGAATATCGCGGCCGAAGTTGTCGGTGCCGAGCAGATGCTCTCCGTTCGGCATCTGGAAGCGGTTCGTCAGATCAATGGCATCGTAGTCATACGGTGCCAGGAAGTTGGCAAAAATGGCAACCAGAATCAGGATGCCCACGATCACCATGCCAAGCATAGCCAGCTTATTGCGGAGAAGGCGGCGCCAGACATCTGCCCACTGGCTGCGCTTTTTCAGCTCGTCACCCACAGTCGGCGCTTTGGTCTTGGTCTTCGCACTCATGCCGCTTTCACCTCCTGCTTCTTCGGCTCGGATTTTCTTTTCTTCGAGCTGGAGAACTGCGCCTTGATGCGCGGATCAACCGAAGCATAGACCAGATCCACGATCACCATCAGAATACTCATAAAGGCGGAGAGGACAAAGGTGATACCCATGACCTCCGGATAGTCGCGGGTGTTGATTGCATTTACCATCAGCATGCCCATACCGGGGATCGAGAAGATCGTCTCAATGATGATCGAGCCGCCGAGAATCATGCTGAACTGCTGGCCAATCACTGTGATGACCGGGATCAGCGCATTCTTCAGCGCATGCTTGAAGATGACATTCTTCTCTTTCAGGCCCTTGCTGCGCGCGGTGCGGATGTAATCCTGACGAATTACCTCCAGCATAGACGAGCGCGTCATACGGGCGACGGCCGCGACCGGCATCAGGCCATTACAGACCACGGGAAGAATATAGTGCTTCCATGTCGTCAGACCGCTGGCCGGCAACCACTTCAGCTTCAATGAGAACAGCAGAATGCCGCCCAAGGCCAGCACAAAGCCGGGAATCGCAGCCAGGAAGACCGTCAGCGTCGTAACGGTATAGTCTAACACAGAATACTGTTTGACCGCGGACAAAATACCCAGCGGCAGCGACAGAATCACGGTAAACAGGCAGCTGAGAACACCAATTCGCAGCGTCACGCCGACACGGTCTGCGATCTCATCGGAGACCGGCCGGTTGCTGTAATAGCTTGTGCCGAGATCCAGTTTGGATACAACACCCCAGATATAGGTGCCGAGCTGCACCAGGTACGGCTTGTCAAGGCCCATTTTGGCCTCCTGAATGTCGTAGTCCTCCTGTGTGTAGCCGACCGGAAGCTGGTTGGCGACCGGGTCGCCCGGCATGATGAAGTTCAGCGTAAAGACGATGATGAGAACACCCAACAGCACGGGAACCAGCATCAGTATGCGCTTGATTGTGTAAATTAACATTCGATTCGTACCCCTCCCCCATACATAAGGAAACGCTCTGGGGGTGAGCCAGCCCCGCCCCCAAAGCATTTCCACGCCAGTGCGCAAAGCAACGTCCTCTTTGTACGGGACTCAGAAGTTGACAAAGCGGAGATCCGGCGAGTAAACGTCGATGATGCCGGTTCCGGTGACGTCGCCATGATACGCAAGCCCGATGTTCCATTCACAGATCGGAATCGAGGAGTAGGTGTTATAGATGTACTCCTGTGCCTCGGCGAACTTCTCTTCGCGAACCGTTTCATCCACACTGTAGAACGCGGCGTTCAGGATTTCGTTGATCTCCTCACCCATACGGTTGGCGCAGTAGAAGCTTTGGGAGTTGGTCCAGTATTGCAGCAGCTCGAACGGGTCGCCCGACTGGTTCGCGTTGTTGTTGCAGATCATTTGCAGGTCGGTTCCACCCTCGGTCTCCCAGATGGAGATGCAGGTCAGAATGTCGTTGACCTGGACATCGATGTCGATGCCGATCATGTTCATGTAAGCATCAAACGCCTCGGCGATTTCAGCGGCGGAGGAACCACTGTTGACAACCCACTTCAGGGTGACGTCAGTTAGGCCGCTTTCATCCAAGTAGAACTGCGCCAGCTCAGGATCATACTCGTAGGTGTAGCCAGTAACACAATACTTGGAGGTGCTGGCAATGTACGACTCTGCTGGGTCGTAGAGGATACCATAGCCCAGCTCTGCCAGATCTTCGGCAGGCGTACCATAGCAGATTGCCTTGCGGAGGCTTTCGTTCTCGAGCAGTTCGTTTCCGTCAACGTCGTAGTCCATCGTCAGGACCGCAACGGCGTTGGAGCTGACAGACTGCGCAGTACCGAGCGATGCGTCACCCAGGACACGTTCCATGCTCGTTGTCGACAGTGACAGCGCGATGTCGAGCACGTCATTCTCGTAATCGACCATCATCGTGGTTTCATCGGTATACTGCAGGCAGGTGATCTTGTTGGCGTAGCAGAAGCCGGTCGAGATGGACTCCGCATTCCACCAGTCGTCCTTGATCTCATAGGTCGTGGAGACACCTATTTCAAATTCTGTCGGAACATAAGGGCCGGAACCGTCAACGATGGAGATATCAAAGTAGTCCATATCCTCCGCTCCGCCGTGCTCCTCCACCCAGCTCTGGTTCATAATTCCCACAGAGGCTAGCTGGCGCTGCCAAGTGCCGAGAGAAACCAGGAACTGCACATAGCAGGTTAGGTTGTCGTCGGAGACGGAACTGTTTTCCAAGTCGACATACTTCGCCCAGTTAGCGGCCTGCTGCGCGGAGAGGGTGCCGCGCTGGAACGAGAACAGCAGATCCTCCGCTTTCATTGTGTCGCCGCTGGTGAATGTTACATCATCTTTCAGCGTCAGTGTCACAACAAGCGTATCGGTATCAAATGACCAATCTGCAAGGACGTCCGAGACATACTCACGCGTCTCCGGACTGACGTAGAACAGGCGATCGAACACCAGCGCCATAGCAGAACCGGAAACGTCGGTCGAGAAGCCGGAGGTAGCATCGAAATGACCGACAAACTTGCTACCCATCGAGCCGACAGTAATCTCAGTGTACTCGTGGTCAGTGCCGCCAACGGTTTCGCCGGTATCGACCTCCGCACCGACGGTCTCTTCAATTTCTTCACCAGACTCAACCGGCGAATTCTCTTCGCTGCTGTTGTTGCCCGCAGTTTCTTCATCTTCCGTGCCGCCGCAGGCGACCAGCGCAAAGACAAGGCACAAGACAAGCAGCAATGCAAGGATTCGTTTTGCCATGTTTCATTCTCCTTTTCAGAAATGTAGTGCGACCGAAGCGGTCGGCCCGCCGCCCCCGACAGCAAGGGGAATATTACCCGGCGGTCCTCCTCCGCCGAAATAATCCGGATCTGCGTTGCGCTCGGATTGCAATCATTATAGCGCACTAAAACTCATTTTGAAAGTATACCATTCGTAAAAAACGATTCATTTCTATGCGGATTACGAATGGATTTTATACGCTTTGTCCAATGGCCGCCGAGCTCTTTTCACAATTCGAACTTCCCGCTTCCAGTTGTTCGGTACCCAGCCAAGTGGGGCCAACGGCGGCAGATTCCCTGCTTCCACTACAGATTACACCCGAAACACACACACAGGGAAACAGCAAAATTTTAGAACCCCTACACAAAAATTTTTACCGTCTGCTCAACGTCTGCGCCGGCGCATCCAGACCACACCACCGACCGCCAGAAACGTAATCGGGATCAGGCCAATCAGGCCGAGTGAAAAGTTGCGCGCGACGCCGGCCGACACAGTAAAATAATCCTCTGCCACCAGCCGGGCACGGATTGAAATCGCCTCGGGCTGATCGCACATCCAGCTGAGCGCGTTGAGCAGCAGGTTGGTGTTGCCGCCGGAAACCTGCTCATCAACCGTTTCGTTCAGGATGTAATAGCTCGGGATCCAGACAATCTTCGTTCTGGCCGTCGATTCAATCGCCGCGCCCACTGTGAATGGGCCGGCCAGATCATCATCCTCGCGCGTCAGCGTACCAAGATCGAACCCGTCTGCGCGGGCATAGGATTCGTCTGTTGTCGTCAGGAGGCTCGTGATGGTCACGCCGGACGGCGGCGTGCCGTACATCACCATCGGCTGCGCAAACGGCACAATTGCAAAATACCCGCTGTTGATCAGTGGATCTGTGATCGTGTGCGAGTGGATCTCCGGCAGCAGATAATACGGATAGGCCACATAGTAATCCGCAGCCGCTTCGAGCACAATGCCGCCGGTCACGTCGATGCCGTAATCCTCCCGGATCAGCCCACGCAGGTTCGGCAGTGCATCCTCTTCGACGTTGTTGGTCAGAAGCAGCATTGTGCCGCCGGCATCCAGATAGGTGCGGACCTTTTCCGTATCCTCTGCTGACAGATCTGTTGTCGGATTGCACACCAGCAGACACGCGCAGTCGTCCGGCACAGCACTGGCCGTGAGCAGATTGAGTTCCTGCAGCACCAGGTTTTCATCCGCGAGCGCGGTCTCAAACGCATCCCCCAGCTCGCTCTCGCCGTGACCGATGAGCTGATAAACCGTCGGCACCGAATCGCTCGAGACATAGTGAATCGCATTGGTCAGGCGGTTTTCTCCCTCAAATGTAATCGTGAACGAGCCGGTCGACAGATAGTCCGAATCATCGTAGTTATAAATGCGGTAGTAGCTGACATACTCGCTCTTGTCGCCTCCGTCAACAATGACACTGTTTTCGAAAATGGTCTTGGTCGTATACTGCTGGCCAAACTCCGGATTGAGCGTCAGATCAATCTTCTCCACCCGGATGTGGCTACTCTCATCGGCGTAGCGCTCGAGCAGCAGACCGAGCGTCTCATTCTCGCTGCCGGTCGTGACAAGCCAGTAGAGCGTGATGTCTGTCTCGAGCGAGGACAGGATCTGCTGGGACTGTTCGGAAAGCGTCAGATAGCTATCGACGCTCGTGTCGATCTTGGTATAGCGCGACGGGATGAACGACACGGCGATGTTGACCGCCACACACAGCACAACCGCTGCCAGCGCAATGGCGAGCGAGCGCAGGCTGCGCTTTGTCCGCCGCGGGTCACGCTCGCGCCTTTGGAGCTTTCGCATCATGACCACCTCCTCTTTTCAAGCGCCAGACCCGTAAAGCAGACAAACACGCCCGCAAGCGACAGGTCATAGACAATCGCCGTCAGATCAAATGCGCCGCCGGAAAAGCTGAAGAACCGCTCGAACACCGAGAAGCGCTCCACCGCGTCAACCAGCGTATTCTCCAACGCGGCTGGCGCGGCGAGAAACACGATCAGCGCAGCGGCCTCCAGAAGCACGGCGGCTACCACCGTCATCGGGACAGAGCGCGTGAACAGCCACACAATAACCGCGACGAGCGCCGCAAGCACCGCCAGCGCTCCATACGCTGCAGCAGCAGACGCCGAGAGCGTGCTGATGATCTGCGAGAGCAGATACAGCGCCAGCACTGCCGCAAACGAGAGCATAGCCGCGACCATCTGATTGTCCGTCAGTGACGACAGAAACAGCCCGAGCGCCAGCAGCGCCGCGCCGAGGAAGAAAAACCCCGCCAGCGTTGAGAGTCCCGCGCCGACGTAGATCGTCCCGTAGAATGAGAGCATCACCGGATACAGCGCCAGAATCACCATCGGGATCAGCAGCACGACCAGCATTGCCAGATACTTGGCCACCGCCACCCGCATCATGCCGATCGGCAGCGAGTAGAGCAACTTATCGGTATTGTTGCGGCGCTCCTCTGCCATGGCACGCATGGTCAGGATCGGGACAGCGACCACATAGACAATTGCCATGTTGGTCAGCACATAGTCGAAGTTCGGGTATCCGCTGCGCAGCACAACGACATAGGTGAAAATGCCGCCGAACAGCAGGATCGCCGCAATGAACACATAGCCGGTCAAACCGGTAAAATAACTGCGCAGCTCACGCCGGAATACTGCTGTCATGCCTGTTCCTCCTTTTTCTGTTCCGCCTGCCGGACGGGATCGGGCTGCACAGCCTGTGTCGGCGCGGTCAGCGCCAAAAACACATCTTCCAAATCCGGCTCCTCCAGCCGCATCTGCAGCAGCGGGCAGCAGGCCTCGGCAAATGCAAAAAAGACCTGCTCACAGAGCGCGTCATTCTGCCCTGCCGTCAGCACGGCGGCGATCACGCCCGGCTGCTCCGACGGCCGGATCAGCGCGCGCGTAATGCCGGGGACACGCCCGATACATGCGCGCACCGTCTGCTCCTCGCCGCGCGCGAGCAGATGCAATGCGCTTGCCTGCGCAATTCGCTGCCCAAGCGATTCCGGGCTGTCGTCCGCAACGAGCACACCGCGCGAAAGGATCAGGATCCGGTCACAGATTGCACTGACTTCGGAGAGAATATGGCTGCTCAGCAGCACGGTACGCTGTCTGCCGAGGTCACGGATCAGCTCGCGCATCTCCACAATCTGCGACGGGTCGAGGCCGTCCATCGGCTCGTCAAGCAGCAGGACCGGCGGGTCGCCGAGCAGCGCCTGGGCAATACCGACACGCTGCCGGTAGCCCTTCGACAGGTGGCGGATCAGACGATTCGACATCTGCTTGATCTGCACGGCGCTGATCGCCCAGCGTACCTGCACGTCGGCCTCCGAACGCCTGACGCCGCGTGCAGCTGCGACAAAGCGCAGGTACTCATACGGCGTCATGTCCGGGTAGAGCGGCGGCTGCTCCGGCAGATAGCCGAGGCGCCGCTTGGCCTGGATCGGGTCGGTCAGAAGATCAAATCCGTCCACACTCACGCTGCCGGACGTCGGCTCCAGGCAGCCGGTCATCATGTTGAGCGTCGTAGATTTGCCCGCGCCGTTCGGCCCGATGAAACCGCAGACCACACCCGCGTCGATGCGGAAGCTCAGATCCTGCACTGCAGTATTCGCGCCGTAGCGCTTGGTCAGATGGCTGACCTCGATCATGTGTGTTCCTCCTTTTCGTCTGCCTCCGGCGGCAGCTCCATATCATCATACCGCTCCGATTTCGGCGGCATCTTGAACCCATTGGCAAACGATGGCTTCGGATGGTAGAAAACGCGGAAAGCCAGCACCAGCAGAATCAGCGTCAGCGCAGCCAGCACCACCGGGAAATCACCAAGCAGTGTATTGTCGGACGAGCCGATAACCCGCACCCGGCCGGTCTCCTCCCCTGTCAGGCCGCCTGCGCGCGTGAAGTCCTCCATTGCTTCGAGTACCGTGGCATCCAGCAGGACATACGCGCGGGGCGTCAAGCCATAGGAGCCATCAAACAGCCCCTCGATCGAGGCAATGCGCAGGATGCGCGCCGTATCCGTCAGGTCGAGCGCCTGACCGTCCGCATCCTCGATCCGGGTGACGCGCGCACCAACCGGCGCAGACACATCATAGCGCAGCGTGAAGCCGGATATCTGCGGATATCCGTCGAACGCAGAAGCCGCCTCATCGACTGCCTGCACATCATCGAGCACAATGTGCCCGACGCACTCCTCCAGAAGCGCTTTCAGCTCTGCCGTTGTCAGCTCCGCTACCGCCAGCGGCGCATCCTCGGCAAACAGCAGCTCCAGCTCGCCGCGCGTCACCTCGCCGGCAATCAGGTTGTTCACGATTAGGCCGCCCGGCACGATGGCATACGGCGTCTCGGCCGCGGCGCGCACCGCGTCAGCAACCGCGTTGCCCAGCCCGGTTTCAGCGCTGCGCGAGTCCGGGTCGCCGACACCGGTGTAACGTGTGCCGGCCTGGCCGATCACCGCGTCCCCCGTGTCCGCCGCCGACGCAGCCGTCAGCAGCGCCGCGGCGCACAGCACCGCCGCAGCCAGCCGCCGCAGCGTGCCCGTTCCACAAGTAAGCAAAGCCATGTTCCTTTCCATGTAACAAAAAATTAGACAAAGTTCTGCCCAATAGTATATAATTAATTCATAACCTTGTAAAGCACTCCGATTTTTTCAGCAAATCACTTTTTTTCATAAGCGTTATGCGCTATGATAGAAATCAGATTTGAAGCAAAGGACGGGATTTACCATGTCGGATTTCATTGGATTCATCGGCGGTGGGAATATGGGCGGCGCAATCGCCGAGGCCGTCTGCCGCAACGGCAACGAAAAACAGGTCGCGGTCTATGATCCGGACCAGAACAAACTGGAAGCACTGTGCGGGAAGATCGGCTGCTATGCGGCACAAAGCGGCGACGAGGTGATCGCAGCATGCCGGTTTGTGCTGCTCGCCGTCAAACCGCAGATCTTTGACGATGTCGTGCGCGGGCTGCTGCCCGCGCTGCAGCGCTGCGCAGAGCACGGAGAAGACCGTGTCATTGTCTCAATTGCCGCCGGTATCACGCTCGAGCATATTGAGTCGCTGCTGCGAGAGGCCAAACTGGAATTCCCCGTTGTCCGCGCGATGCCCAACACGCCGGTCGCTGTCGGCCAGGGGCTTGTGCTGCTTTGCCCGAACAAGCATGTGACGGACGAAGCGTTCGCAGCGTTGACTGCGCTGCTCTCCGGCTGCGGT
This sequence comes from uncultured Oscillospiraceae bacterium, assembly GCA_964523945.1. Classification (GTDB taxonomy): domain Bacteria; phylum Bacillota; class Clostridia; order Oscillospirales; family Oscillospiraceae; genus CAKTOF01. The sequence goes on along the minus strand of CAZGBU010000027.1, from coordinate 6,774 downwards.
CTGGTCGAGCGGGCAACGGAGCATGAGATCGAGCTGGGAATGTCGGTGTTCAGCTGCTCACCCGCATTCTCATACCTGTTCATTGAGGCGATGGCCGACGGCGCCGTACAGCTTGGTCTGCCGCGCGGGAAAGCGCAGCGCTTTGCCGCACAGGCCGTGCTCGGCGCGGCGGCAATGGTGCTCGGCACCGGGAAGCACCCCGGCCAGCTCAAAGATGAGGTCTGTTCTCCCGGCGGTTACACCATCCGCGGCGTACACGCGCTTGAGCAGGCAGGCTTCCGCGCAGCAGCGGCAGAGGCGGTTCTCGTCGCGAGCGGTCTGGTCTGAGGCTCCCCCTTTTCAAATGTCGAAAAAGCTGCTAAAATAGCGGCAAACAGCGGCAGAGCAATTGCTCGCCCTCTGGAGGTGTCAATCCATGGCCATTGTCCGGTTCGATTTTGGTGGACTGGTGTTCTCTTTTTCCCGCAATTTTGCACGATTGCAGCGCTGTCTGTGTAAAAAGACCGGGTTATACGCCGGGCAGCCGCGGGTGCTGACGATCCTGCGGGAAAACGAGGGTTGTTCGCTCAAGGAGCTGGCCGCGGCGTGCGATATCGGCATGCCGAGCCTTTCCGTCTCCGTGCGCAACATGGAAAAGTGCGGTCTGATCCGGCGGGAGGGATCTGCGCGCAGTCCGCGGCTGTACCTGACGCAGGAGGGCCGGGAAAAGGCGTATGCGTTTCATCTGCTGATCGACCAGTTCTATGCAGATTTTCTCGCGTCAATCAGCGAGGAGGAGGCGGAGCAGCTCAATCGACTGATGCAGCACTTCAGCACATACATGGCAAGCTATTGCGAAGCCGCCGACGGCTGAGCACAGCAAACAGAATCTGCTGGCAAAAAAAGAGACGATCCGGCCGGATCGTCTCTCTTTTTCGCTTTGCTTATGCCTCTGGCAGCAGCTCGTTGATACAGGAAAGCGCATTCAGCGTACGCGGGAACCCGATATAGGGCAGACAGGCCGTCAGTGCGTCGAGCAGGACTGCTCTGCCGTTGCCGACGCCTGCGTTGCCCAGGATATGCGATCGAAGCTGGCTTTCGCAGCCGCCCTGCGCGCAGAGAATGCAGAACGTCAGCAATTCGCGCTGCTGCAGATCCAGCCCGCGTCGCGTATAAAAGTCGCCGAAGCAGTAGGCAGACAGATAGTCCTGAATATGCTTCTGGTCTTCCGGTGCACTCTCGCGCATCCGGTCGATCGTCTCACCAAACATGGCTTTCTGAGTCGCGAGGCCCTTCTCCAGCCGATCCGCTTCTGTCACCGTGGCCATTGGCTCCGACGGCGCGCTTGCGCCCGCTGCGCGCAGCGCCCGGTGCACCGGCTCAAGTGCCGCCTCTGCCTTGCCCGCGCCAATGTACGGTGCACAGTGGTACACCGCCTCCAGAATGACCTCGGGCTTTGCACCCTCGGCCAGTGCCGTCGTTGTATGGAGCTCCGCCTCATGCGGCGTCTGGTTGACAACCGCAACCGTCAAAACAACCAGTTCGCGCATCCAGCCCTCCAGCCGGACATGCTCATACACCTCGCCATAGACCAGGCGCTGCTTGGCTGCGGCAAAATCCGGATCGGTCTGCTGTGCCGGTTCGGGCGCCCCATACAGTGCCTGCATGCGCTTGCGCGCCGTTTCTATCCTGTCCATTTTTATGCGCTCCTTCCTGCGCCGTATGCGCGACGCACTTTTTGACTTTATTTTAGATTCCACGCAGCCGGAAGTACAATACTTTTGCCGCATGCCGCGTTATGCCTGGCAGGAATGCCTGACGTATGCCAGAAACTGCTCCGCCGCCGGCGAGACCGTCTGCTCTTTCTTCCAGACCAGTACGGTTCCCGTCTCAAGCGGCGGTGATAGCGGCACAAAGTGCAGCGCATCGGACACGCCGGACAGATAGAACCCAAGCGCTGCACCGACATGGCTGTAAACCATGTTGGCAGCATTGAGGATCAGGTTAAATGTTGCGGCAATCTCAATCCGGTCGAAGCTCTCACCGAACCAGCCAGCCAGCTCCCGCCGCACCTCTTCCCGGTGCGACAGAAGCAGCGGCCTGCCCAGCAAATCCTCTCGCGTGACCGATTTCCGCTGCGCCAAAGGGTCGTCACGACGTACCCAGACGCCCCAGCGTTCGCGCCGCGGCATCCGGATAAACGCATAACGTCCGAAATCTGCCGGCTCAGCCAGCAGCCCAAGGTCGAGCAGGCCTTTGTCCAGGCGGTCTTTTATGTCGTCGGCTGCCGCGCTGTGGATACAGAACTGTACCGCCGGATGCTTCTCGCGGAATGTCGCAATGCATGCGGACAACACGCTCATGCTGTCGGTTTCTCCGGCGCCGATGCTGATCTCACCAGCCAATTCGCCGCCGCTGCGCTGGAACTCCCGCTCTGTCTTTTCGGTGAGTTCGACGATTTCCTGCGCCCGGCGGCGCAGCAGCATGCCGTCCTCGGTCAGCACGATGTGATACTTACCCCGATGAAACAGCTTGACGCCCAGTTCACGTTCAAGCTGCATCAGCTGCCGCGAGAGCGTCGGCTGCGTCACATGGAGCTGTTCCGCCGCCCGGGTGATATTCTCCTCCCGTGCCGCCGCCAAAAAGTACTTCAAAACCCGCAATTCCATGCGAACTCGCCCCCAGTCTTTCTTCTAAAGCATACCACAGTGTGTGCCTCGGCGCAATGAAAAATGCCTACTGGTTATTGTTCATCATACATATCGGCGTATCCCAATAGCTCCAATGTCACAGCCGTTTTCTGATTTTGTTTTTATGCACAATTATTTTTATTTTCAATTGTGTATTTTATAGATTTTGTATATTTCTATTGACGAGCATATCATTTGCACGTTATTTTATTGAATAAGAACGCATACAAATTGCAGGTTGCAGGATGTTGCGCGTTTTGATTGTTCCCGCGCCGATGGATCGGCCGGCATCAAACAGCCCGATGTCTCCGATTCCGGCCGGCCGAATCCGACGGTGATCCGCCGACGGATCGCAGCCGCTGCGCCAATGTCGCGCCGGCCGTCACGGCGCTTTTGCCTGTCTGTATGTTGCAAATGAGGTGCTGCGCAGCCCGCCCTGCACTCCGCAGAGCGGGCTGCGCTGTTTTCGTATGACGCCGCAATCATACGTCTCCGAAGTTCTATGACGGATCCACCATTCACATCTCCATGCGCTGTTCAAGGATTCCGCTGCGCAAAGGCCGGGGTGATACGCATCGCGCGCCGCATGACTCAGCGCGCTGCCGCCTGCTGCCTGCGGCTCCGACAGCGAATGAAAAAAGGCAGCTGCCATGGCAGCTGCCTTTTTTCCATTATTCCGCCGGTGCGAGCGGCAGCACCAGATACGACGCGCGGTCACCGCCGGTGTAGACCGTGTGTTCGCCGCGGTTGCACGTCTCGATCAGCGCGTCACCCGCATGCGCGGTCATGATCTCATAGCCGCACACCTCAACCTGCAGCTGCTCGCCCGCATGGAAGAGCATTGCTGTCGGCCAGACGTTGACATCGAACTCCACAACCTCAAACGGATCGATATACGCACGCTCGCGGTAAGTGTGATAGCGCACAAATTCGTTCGACTTCTCCGGATCCTCCGCGCGCAGTGAGACGCGCAGGCGGCCGTTGGGGCCGGAATAGAAATTGGTGTAGCGCGCAAGCAGCTTCTCCCCATCTGCACTGAGCTTGTTGAAACGGACAAAGACATCCATGTCCAGCGCCTTATCGGTTGACATAAACAGATGGACCCGGGAGAAGCCGGTCAGCTCTGTATCGCGGTCAAAGACATAGTGGAATACGGCGCGTCCCTGGCCGTCGTCCGCACAGTAGCTGACGCTGCCCGCCTCGGGGCACTCCGGCGTCAGGCAGCCATCCGCCGCCAGATACAGCCGCACGGCCTCCTGCCGCGCCGGCGGAAACGCTGTCTCCGGCCGGTAGAGGATATCGGTCCCGCCCGGGTCGAGAACCGACAGACGGATGCGCGGTGTCTCCTCCCAGTCGTTTTCGATTCCCTTCAAATACCGGTCAAAGAATTTGCGCACCTCAGCGATGTTCTCCGGCAGACGATAGTCGATGAACTCCATGCCATTGTGGACGCGCATCCACTTTCGCTCGGTCCCCAAACGCTCGAACGCCTCAAACGGGCCGCGCGAGTGGTTCCACTGCGTGAAGCTGCATGTCAGAAATGTCGGCACGTCGATTTTCTCAAACGCGACCTGCTTATCCTCCCAATACTCGTCCATCATCGGGTGCTTGAGCGACATGCCGACGATGTCCTCAACATCGCCGTTGCCATAGGAAATGGTGCGTGAGCCCCAGTCGAGCCGCGGAATCCCGCCGCGTACCATCTCGTCGCGGTAGAAGTCGCCATGCGCCTCGCAGGGATGGATCGCAGCCAGATGCGGCGGCCGCTCCTGCGCAATGAACCACTGCTCGATGCCATACCAGTGATTGCCGGAGGTGCCGATCTTGCCGTTACACCAAGGCAGCGCCGCCAGATACTCGATAACGTCATAGGCGTCCCGACCGTTTTGTGTACCGAAGAAGTGCATCATTTCACCGCCGGAGTTGTACACGCCGCGCGGGTCAACGTTGACAATGGCGTAGCCATGCGGCACCCACTGCGCCGGATCCTCGCCGCCCCAGGCATTCAGGCCGGTCGTCTCATCGCGGCGGAACATCTCGGTGCGCTGGGTCGGGTTGTCTGTATCCGGGATGTAATTCGCCATGCGCGTGATCTCGGGCATGGCCAGGTTTTTGCCTCGTTTGCCCCAGGAACCCCACGCAAGAATGGCCGGCACCGGCGTTTCGTCCACGGGACGGTAGATATCTGCATAGAGAATTGTACCGTCACGCACAGGAATTGCAACATCCTGCTCACAGATCATCTCACATGGCAGCGGCATGCGGCACTCCTGCAGGCGGTACCCCTTCGGCAGAATCTCCTTGTGCGGATAAAAGCCGGGATAGCCGGCGCGCGGATGTGTCACAGGCAGCATGGGAACGCGAAGAACCGGGTCCTTCATAGCATCACACTCCAATCCGAATTCGTTTTGCATGATACTGTCAGTATACGATACCGGGAAGCGCCTGTCAATCCATTCTGTACCGAACAAAATGTCCAAACAAAAACAGCCTGCCCCAGCGGGCAGGCTGTTTGGTGCGAGAGGGAAAATTACAGCAGCTCGTAGATACCGGCTGCGCCCATGCCGCCGCCGATGCACATGGTGACCATGGCATACTTGCCGGCAGTCTCCGGATCCTGGAGGTAGTCAAGCGCCTTGCAGGTCAGGAACGCACCGGTCGCACCCATCGGGTGACCGAGCGCCATCGCGCCGCCGTACGGGTTGACCTTCTCCTCATCCCACATCTTCTGGAAGTCGGCGAGCATCGGGTCATTAACGACGTTCTTCACACAGGCGAGCGCCTGGGAAGCAAAGGCCTCGTTGAGCTCGATGACGTCCATGTCAGACAGCTTCATGCCGGCGTGCTTGAGCACCTTCGGCACAGCATAGACCGGGCCCATGCCCATGCGGGTGGCGTCGCAGCCGGCGACCTGGAAGTCGATCAGCTTCGCGATCGGCTTGATGCCCAGCTCTTTCGCGTAGTCCTCATCCATCAGGATGACATAGGCAGCCGCGTCGGTGGTCTGCGAGGAGGAAGCAGCCGTGACCTTGCCGCCCTCTTCCTCGGGAACAAAGCAGGTCTTCAGTGTGGCCATCTTCTCCATGGAGGTCTTCAGGTTGCCGTCCATGTCGGCGAGGATACCGTCGTCATAGTCAACAACAGTGCCGTCCGGCTTGACAACCGGGATGATGGACGGGGCGAGCTTGCCGTTCTTGCGGGCCTTTGCGGCGCGGGTGTGGGAAACGAGCGCCATGGCGTCCATCTCCTCACGGGTGATGTTGTAGTCGTTGGCGACGTTCTCCGCAGTCTGGCCCATGGTCATGTAGCCGCCGGGATAGTTCTCGAGGATCCACGGGTTGCCGTACTGCTCATAGTCGAACGGGCCAAAGCACTTGGTCATGCACTCGACACCGCCGCCGATACCGATCTTGTACTGACCAAACGCGATGGCATTGGCCACGGAGGAGATCGCCTGCAGGCCGGACGAGCAGAAACGGTTGATGGTCTGAGCCGGGACATCGTCGGGCAGCTCAGCGCGGTTGACGATCAGACGGCTGGCGTTGAGGTTCAGCTCGTTGATGGCCATCGCACAGCCGGTGATCACGTCGCCGATCTCTTCGGGATGCTGCTGGATGTAGGGGACCTTGGCGATGACACCCTTCAGGGCCTGAGCGGCGTAGTCGATCGGGTGCATGTCCGCCAGACCGCCCTTGCGGGCGCGGCAGCAAGCAGTTCTGCCGTATGCGACAACAACAGGTGTGGGCATGGGAAATTCCTCCTCAAAATATTTATTCCCTCGGGAATAGGTATCTGGAAGTATGGCATCATTCCATACTTGCTTATTATAGCACAATTTCGGCACAATTCCAGTCTTTTATTTGAATAGTTATTCCGAAAAATCCCCAGGGATTTTCAGTGTTTTTGTGCAAGCCGTGCCGAAACCCACTTGCAATCGCGCGGCACATATTGTATAATGGCCGACAGGACGCCGGTATGATGGAATTGGCAGACGTGCCGGACTCAAAATCCGGTGGTGGCAACACCGTGTCGGTTCGACCCCGACTACCGGCACCAAACCCATATAATCCGAACCCGTTTCCGGTAGGTGAAGGGTTCGGATTAT
>CAZGBU010000026.1:0-20630 GCA_964523945.1 uncultured Oscillospiraceae bacterium | reverse complement strand
CCAATTGACTTGCAGCGAAGGCCTCCCTGGCAAACCGCATGGTGGCTGGTGCACACACAAAGTCAAGTCTTCGCTTGCCCCGAACAAACAGTCCAAGGCGCTCCGGCGCAGCAAAGTCAATACAGTGTTGGATCGTACAGATTTTATCCGAAGAACTTGTGTAAAATGCGCAAGTTCGTTCGGATATGAGACAAATTTATATGGGAAGCCATGTGTTTTTCACAGGAATACTGGAATGTGCTTACACTTTTATATGTTTATAAAGACATGTTTATTTGTACACGTTATTTGTTACATATTGACAAACCATGCTGTCATTTGGTTGAATTAATATGTAAACTTTCTACAAAGCGCTGCCCACGTTGACATCAATCCATTGTTTTGGAAACGGAAGGAGCATCCACATGGCCCAAGAAACCCTGAAAAAGAAATTTCCGGTGACCACCTATCTGCGCTTTATCATCTGGTCGATCTTCGGCATTTTTGTCTTCTTCATCAATTTCAACCTGCCAGCATATCAGATCAGCATCGGTCCGTGGGAGTGGGGCGCAGTCGCGGCCCAGTCCAACGTAGCAGTTTCGCACATCACGAATTTTATCAAGGCCGCGCTGTACACAGGCAATCTGAACGCCATGCCGGTGATCGTCTGGCTGATCGGCGTATATTCCATTGTGGACCTGTTTGTCCTGCGGCCGGGCAAGTTCTGGCGCTCCGGCAAGGTGGCCGCGATCTTTGCCGTCTTTAAAATCATTGGTTTTCTTCTGCTGTGTTTTGCCGAGATCAACATCTATTTCGGCGTGTACCCTGATTTCATGAGCTGGTTCTTTGCACCGGTCGCCTCGCTCGGGAACGTGAGCATCGAAACATTCGTCATGTCCAATATTCTTGTTTCGATCTGTATTTCGATCCCGGTGGCATCGGTATTTCTCCCGTTTCTGATCGACTACGGTCTGGTCGACTTTGTCGGCGTCATTGTGCGTCCGCTCATGCGCAAGGTCTTCCTGCTGCCCGGGCGCGCTGCCGTCATTATGGTTTCGGCATTCCTCGGCAACTTCTCGGTCGGTCACATTGCTGTTAACGATCAATACAAGAGCGGACAGATGACCGAACGCGAATCGGTCGTCATTGGCACAAGCCTGTCAACCGTTTCGGTCGGCTTCTTGATGGTGCTCTCAAGCAACACGCACCTGACCAACGGTACAATCAACGGCAACCCGATCAATCTCTGGAACACCTATTTCTGGCTCGCATTTCTGATCACGCTGCTCGTTGCAATCATCGGTGTGCGTCTGTTCCCATTGCGCAAAATCAAAGACGATTACTGCCCTGGTGTGATACCAAATCCCGAACCGGTCATCAAAGGCGTCGGCTTCCGCGGCCTGATGCAATCGGCCTGGAACGAAGCGCTCGTCATCGCGGATGGGCAACAGCACCCCGGCAAGCGCATCGCCTATATCATGCACGAGACGATCGGCGTGCTCGGCACTGTTGCATCCGGCACGGCGTTCTTCGCCACCGCCGGTGTCATCCTGTATACCTACACACCAATTTTTCAGTGGATCGGCTATATCTTCTGGCCGTTTATGAAGCTCGCCGGACTGGACGCGGCGGAGACACTGTTGTGCTGCAAGGGCGCGGCCGTCTCGTTCCTCGAGGTCACACTGCCGGCGCTGCTTGTCACAACCGGTGGTTTCTCTGCCCGCGCGTGCTGGATGCTGGCCGTCATCCCGGTGACATCGATCATCTTTCTGGCCTCGTTCGTCCCCTGCCTGATGGCGACGGACATTCCGGTCAAATTCCGCGATATCTGCCTGATCTGGCTCGAGCGTATGATCTTCTCCATCATCATAACTGCGCTCTTTGGACTGCTGCTGTTTGGGCCGAATGACGTCATTATGTTCGGCGGCTGAGCATACTGCGGTTACGCTGTCCCCGGATTCCCCGACAGGTCTGTGCCTGTCGGGGAATTCTTCTTGCGGAGCCGTGAAAAACATGCTATGCTAAGCATACCGCAGTGCGGGGAGGGAGAACAGCATGAGGATGCTGCGATATGCCATTTTGGGGCTGGTCGGCAGAGCGCCGATGACCGGCTATGACATCAAAAAGAACTTCGAAAGCACCTTTTCTAAATTCTGGAGTGCTAAGCACAGCCAGATCTATCCTGAGCTGAACGCGCTGCAGCGCGACGGGCTGGTGACATGCAGCATTGTCATTCAGGGCGAAAAGCTGGAAAAAAAGTACTATACCATTACGCCGTCAGGACGGCAGGCGCTGATCGACTGGCTGAAGAGCAACGCGTCGATTGAGCCGGTTCAAAAAGATGAGTTCCGGCTGAAGCTCTATTTTGGCGACTATCTCAGCGGCCGCGACGAAATGATGCCAACCGTCATCCATCAGTACCGGATGTACGAGCGGCGGCTGGCGGAAAACACGGCGCGGATCGCCGAGCTGTCTGACCCGCCGCCGGAGATGGGCAGCCCGGCGTTCAGTGAGTACATGCTCGGCCGATGCGGCATCCTGCGCGACCAGGCCTATCTGAAGTGGCTGCGCGAATGTGCGGCGCTGCTGGAAATCCCGCTCGAAGAACTGACCAGCGCATCCGATCCAGAATAAAAACCGCTGGGGCAGCTATGCCCCGGCGGTTTATTTCGATTATTCGATCGGCAGCAGGCCGTAGCGATCCTGCATCTGCTGCAGAAACGGCGCATCAAACGCATCGCACGCGCACAGCGCCGTGCCCTGATACAGCCGCAGCGCCCGCTCAAATGCCTGTTTGTCGTGCGAGACGAGGTACATCGCGTGTCCCGGTGCGGCGAAGCAGGCCTCGGCAAACACTGCTGCATCCTCCAATGTCTCAACTGCAACACAGACGATTTCCTCCTCTGCGTCCATCAGATTGTCCTCGAGATCATCGTCACAGGTGAATACTGCACTGCGCTGTGCGCCGTCCGTCAGTTCAATCCGATTGCGTTCGGTCGCAGCCCACCGGCCGGCCGCACACGCAGGCAGCGCAAGCGCGTCAAACGCGAGCCCACTCACCGCTCTTTGCAGCGCCGCAACATGCGTCTGATCCGTACCGCAGCAGCCGCCGAACAGCCGCACGCCTGCGCGTGCGAGCTCCGGGACAAAACCGGCAAATACATCGGCTGGGCAGCGGTAGACGGTCTGACCATCAACCACCTCCGGCAGCCCTGCGTTTGGTTTGGCCAGCAGTGGAACCGCCGCATACGGTGCGATGCGGCGCAGCTGGCGGAGCATCTCCTCCGGCCCGGTCGAGCAGTTCAGCCCAAACGCACTCACGCCCATGCGCTGCATCACTGTCAGCGCCGCCGCCATATCCGTCCCCGACAGGCTGCGGCCCGTTTCATCACAGGTGAAGCTGACGATCACCGGCTGATCGGAAACGCTGCGCACCGCCAGTACAGCCGCACGAGCCTCAGCCAGCGTCATCATCGTCTCAATCACGAACAGATCGATGCCGGCGCGCGCGAGCGCGGCAGCCTGTTCGGTATAGACCTCGACAAGCGTCTCAAACTCCGTCTGTCCATAAGGTTTGACAAAAAGCCCCGTCGGCGCAAGATCACCTGCGACAAGCGCGCGCCCATCCGCCGTCTCACGCGTGAGTGCAGCAAGCCGCTCGTTGTATTCTGCCGTTTGTCCCGTAATGTGGTTCTGCTGCAGCTTGATGCCGTTTGCGCCGAACGTCGGCGCGTAGAGCACCTGCGCACCGGCCTCGAGATAACCACGCTGCACCTGCCGCAGCGCATCCGGGTGCTCGAGCACCCACTGCTCGGTGCAGGCACCCGCCGGCATGCCGAGCGATTGCAGCGCCGTGCCGGTTGCGCCGTCGAGAATCAGGGGAAGTGGTAACATGGAACGTCCTCCTCTGGCGCAAAATCCGCAAAAAGGCTGTACTTTGCACCGCTTTTCTGCTATCATAATCGATACGAATGCAACAGTCAAGGAGTCATGGTATGAACAAACTGATTGATCGGATTTCCGAGCAGGTTTCCCAGGCCTTTGCCGCCGCCGGCTATGATGCATCGCTTGGCCGCGTGAGCGTCTCCAACCGGCCCGACCTGTGCGAATACCAGTGCAACGGCGCAATGAAAGGCGCCAAAGCCTATGGCAAGGCGCCGCTCCAGATCGCCGCAGATGTGGCGGAGCTGCTCCGCGAAAACGAGCCGTTCTCATCAGTAGAGGCTGTAAAACCCGGCTTTCTGAATCTGACGCTCTCGCCCGGGTATCTGGCTGCGTATCTCAATGAGATGCGGGAAGCAGACCGCTTCGGCATCGAACGCGAGGGCGAGGCGCAGACCATCGTCGTCGACTACGGCGGCGCAAATGTCGCAAAACCGCTGCACGTTGGCCATATTCGCCCCGCCATCATTGGCGAGGCGCTCAAACGCATCTACCGTTATCTCGGCCATACAGTCATTGGCGACGTCCACCTCGGCGACTGGGGGTTGCAGATGGGGCTGATCGTCGAGATGATCCGGGATCAGCAGCCGGCAATCCCCTACTTTGACGACGGTTTTACAGGGGAATATCCGGCCGAGTCACCAGTCACCGTCGCAGAACTTGAGCAGATCTATCCGGCCGCCTCCGCCCGTGCGAAAGAAGACGCGGACTTCTCCGCCCGCGCGCATGAGGCCACCCGCCTGCTGCAGGAGGGCAAGCCCGGCTATCTGGCGCTCTGGCGGCACATCATGGCCGTTTCCGTGGCTGATCTGAAAAAGAACTACGCCAGCATTGATGTCGACTTTGACCTGTGGAAGGGCGAGAGCGACGCGCAGCCCTACATCGAACCGATGATCAATCAGATGAAACAGCGCGGCTGCGCCGTCGAGAGCGAAGGCGCGCTGATTGTCCCAGTCGCGCGTGAGGACGACAAGGTAGAGGTGCCGCCGTGCATCCTGCTCAAGTCCGACGGTGCAACGCTCTACGCAACCACGGACCTGGCCACGATCGTCCAGCGTGAGCAGGACTATCATCCCGACTGGATCCTCTATGTCGTGGACAAGCGGCAGGCGCTGCACTTTGAGCAGGTGTTCCGTACCGCGCGCATCGCCGGCCTTGTCCCGCCGGAAACCAAACTGCAGCATCTCGGCTTCGGCACGATGAACGGCCGCGACGGAAAGCCGTTCAAAACGCGCGCCGGCGGCGTGATGCGGCTGGAATCGTTGATGGGCGAGATCACCGAAGCCGTGCGCACACGTATCGAAGAAAATCAGATGATTGAAGCGGATGCAGTCGAACAGACGGCGCATCAGATCGCCGTCGCGGCGCTCAAATACGGCGACCTGAGCAATCTGCCGACCAAGGACTACTGCTTTGACATCGAGCGTTTCACCGCATTTGAAGGCAACACCGGACCGTATATTCTCTACACCATTGTGCGCATCAAATCGATCCTGTCACGCTGCGGCTGCGATGTCTCGGCGCTCTCTGTCCGCCCGGCCGCCACGCCGGGCGAAAAGGAGCTGATGCTGCGCATCAGCCGCTTTGCCGACCATCTGGCGCTGGCCGCGCGCGACACGGCGCCGAATGCGCTTTGCGCGTATCTGTACGACCTGGCCGGCGCAGTCAACTCGTTCTATCACGATACGCGGATCCTCTCCGAGCCGGACGAGGCCGTCCGCGGCGGTTACCTGGCCCTGATCGCGCTGACAAAATCCGTGCTGGAGACGTGCATCGACCTGCTCGGCTTCTCTGCGCCAGATAAAATGTAAAAAGGAATGCCGGCCGATGGGCAAAAGCCCGCCGGCCGGCTTATTTTCTTTATGGACTGCTCTCATGGACATTCGCAGCGCACACACGGTTCCGCTAGGCCGGCTTTTTCGCCGCGCGCGGAAACAGTGACACGGTAGGTGTTGCTGCTCACCGGCGTGTGCTCGAGTTCGACGAGATAGTCAAATTCAAAGCTGCCGCCTTCGTCACCAAGGTCAATCCAGACCCGCTTTGCGCTCACACTGAGCAGCAGCGCGCCAACGCCGACATCGTAGAGCGATTCCGTTTTCTCCCCGACACGGAATACCATTTCCGACTCCAGACGGCCGGTACGGGTTAAAACAATCTCGTCGTCCGTCACGCGGAAGCAGGTCTCCACGCCGGCCATATCCGTCATTTCGCTCTCGGTATAGCGGATCCAGAACGCATCCGCCGTCCGGGAGAACGTTCCATCGGTGATCAGCTCCAGCGTTTGCGGCTGTTCCCCCTCTGCATACTGCGTACCGCGGACCGTAATCCGTACGTTTTTCTCTGTTTCCATGGCTCTCATTCCTGTCATTCCTGATCGATATCGATTTGTTCCACCGCATCGCGCACCGCACGGCACAGGAACAGCGACGCCAGCTCGGAAAAATCGGCGGGCGAATCGCTGACAAAATACCGGCAGGCACCGTGACGTGCCGGGTCAGCCAGCGCCCCCTGCTTGTCCAAGCTGCGGTATACTGCCTGCGCTGCCGCTGCGCCGGAATTGATCAGCGTCACATCCGGCCCCATAAAGCCGCCGATCACCTTGCTGAGCAGCGGATAGTGCGTGCAGCCGAGCACCAGGGTATCGCAGCCCCAGGCCCGAAGATCGCCCAGATACTCGGACACAACTGTTTCAATGACCGGGTCACCGGGATGAATCCGGCCGGCTTCCACCAGCGGCACGAGCAGTGGACACGCCTGTGTGTGGATTTCCGCATCCGGCTTCGCTGCATGGATGATCTGTTCGTACAGTCCCGAGGCAACCGTCGCTTTGGTGCCAATCAGGCCAATTTTCCCGTTCTCTGTTGCCTGCGCCGCCGCCCGCGCCGACGGCTCCACCACGCCGAAAATCGGCACGGAGAACTCCTGCTGCATCGACTGGCGCGCCGTTGCATCGGCGGTGTTGCAGGCAATCAGGATCGCCTTAATGTCGTGCCGGAGCAGGAACCGGACATCCTGCCGCGCGTATTTGAGAATCGTCTGCGGTGACCGGCCGCCGTATGGTACGCGGCTCGTGTCTCCAAAATAGATGATGTCCTCCGCCGGCAGCAGCTTGGTCAGCTCGCGGACGGCAGTGAGACCGCCGAGTCCCGAGTCGAATACGCCGATGGGCCGATTGTCCATATCAGTTCTCCAGCGCCAGCTCGATGAGCCGGTCAATCAGGGCCGGGTATTCGATGCCGCTGGCCTGGAACAGCTTCGGATACATCGAAATGGATGTGAATCCGGGGAGCGTGTTGATCTCGTTGAAAACCACCTCGCCGTCCGGCTGTACGAAAAAGTCCACCCGACTCAGGCCGCGGCAGCCGAGCGCCCGGTAGATCCGCACTGCCGTCTCGCGGACATGTTCGGCCGACTCATCGCTGATGCGCGCTGGGATATACAGCGTTGCGCAGTCGGAGATATACTTTGCGTCGTAGTCATAAAACTCCGCGCCGGCGTCGATCTCGCCGCACTCGGACGCAACCGGCGTCTCGTTTCCAAGCACGGCAACCTCAACTTCACTGCCCACAATATACTCCTCCACCAGAATGGTGGAATCATAGGCTGCCGCGCGCTCAAGCGCCTGGCGGAGCGATTCACGGCCATTGGCCTTGGACACGCCAACCGACGAACCGGTCCGGGCCGGCTTGACAAACACCGGATAGAGGAACCGCGCCTCGACCGCGTCAAGCACGGCGTCTGGATTTTTCTCCATCTCTGCCGTACTGATGCGCCGCCAGGCGGCCTGGCGCACACCGATGCTTTCTGCCACGAGCTTGGTCATGCACTTGTCCATCGCGGCAGCCGACGCCCCAACGCCTGAGCCGACGCACGGCAGGCCCGCGACCTGCAAAAAGCCCTGCATGGAACCGTCCTCGCCGTTCTCGCCATGCAGCACCGGAAAAACCACATCAATGCGCTCGCGCACCACGCCGTTTCCCTCGAAGCTCAAAAGGCCCTGGCCGCGGATCGGCGAAAGCAGCGCGCGCCGGTTGCCCTCGCACGTCTCCCAGCGGCCATCCGGCAGCATGCTGTAGTCGCGCGAACCAAACAGGATCCAGTCTCCCGCCTTGGTAATGCCGACGGGAAAAATCTGATATTTTTCGGGATCCATATTTTTTAGAATGGATTCCGCAGAACGGAGCGATACCTCATGCTCCGGGGATACGCCGCCAAACAGGACACAGATATTCCGTTTTTTCACTGTCATGGCTCCTTTCTGATGCAGGAAAACACATTTGGATATATCATATGCCATTTGCCCCTGTAAAACAAGCGTAATTTTGACGAAAGCAAAGCAAATTCCTGTGGAAATCTCTACACTGCGGGTATATAATAAACTGTGGAAGGAGGCTCGCCAAATGCAAATCGAACTCACCAAGAAAGAGTTTCGCCGCCTTTTGGACCTGGTCTACATCGGCAACTGGATTCTGAACTCCACCAGGGGTGACGACCGGTTCGACGACTACGACAAAGTGGAGAGCAAGCTGTTTTCGCTGGCAGCCGGCGCTGGAATGCCGGATCTGGCCGAGCACTGGAACGGCGAGTGCATTCCGTCCCGTGCGTTTGCCGAGGGCGGTATCCACGAGGCCATCATGGACTATGAAGACACTGTGTTCTTCGAGATTCTCGCCGAAGAACTTGCGCGGCGTGATATGGACTATCAGCCGATCTCGCAGGAGAACTACGACGAGCTGCTCGACCGCATGGACGAATATATCTCGGAATTTGAAGCGCACGGCACCGACAACCTCACGGTCGAACGATAATCCAGCCCGTCCGGCAGGCATCGCCTGCCGGACATTTTTTCCTCCGCTCTGAAAAGAAAAAACTTGTCATTCTGCAATTGTTATAGTACGATGAACAGCGGAAGCAGTGCGAATGCAAAACAATTCAGATTCAGGAGGTTATTGCAGCACATGAAACAGTTCAAAACGGTGTCCGAAGGTGTCTGGACCGTCACCGAGGACATGCAGCTCGAAGAGCTGATCATCGCCGAAGGCGCATCTGTCGCCGCCCCCGCCGGCAAAAAGGTCACCATGACCATCAATGACGTAGCCACCCAGCTCCGCCCGGCCTCGTTCCAGGGCGACATTCGTCTGAGTGTGACCGACGACATTCCCGTCCGCTTCTTTGCCTACAAAGAGCCGATGGAGTACCGCGCCGCTGCCTACATCAAAGACGGCAAGGTACAGGACCATCAGTCTGTCCTCGCCGCCGTCAAATCCGGTGAGATCACCGGCGCGTGGGCAAAAGACGTGAAGATTGTCTGCCGCGACGAGGCATTCAACGGCATCTTCATCGACGGTGACGGCGAATACGTCATCGACGGCGCCGACATCGACATGGAGGGACTCGGCGGCAACGACTTCAACGGTTACGGCGCGGCCATCATGAGCCACGGCAATGCCAAGGTAACCGTCAACCATGCGAACGTCCATGTACGCGGCGCCTCGCGCAATTCTTTCTTCGTCGGTGAAAACAGCGAGATGACCATCAATGACTCGGTTGTGTTCAATGAAACCGGCGTGCTCCCGTCCGACTATGTCGACAATGTCGACATGGGCGGCATGATGCGTGTGCCGTGGATGCTCGGCCTGCGTGGAAACAGCCGCGCGACCAACCTCGCAGACTTTGCCACCGCACACTACAACCGCTGCCACCTGATGGCCGAGGGCTGGGGCGTTCTGTCGACCGACGCGGTCGACCGCTGCCGCCTGTATGCGACCGACTGCCTGATCGAGATCACCGGGCCAAGCGGCTATGGTGCGTTTTCCATCGGCGACTGCAACGATGTGTTTGACCACTGCGTATTTCATGTGACTGACTATGCGCTCATCCAGGCCAATGAGACGGCCGGCGGCGAATTTCTCAATGGCACCGTCGTCAACTCCAAGCGTTTTGGTGTGATGAGCTTCCTCAACCAGGGCGGTAAGCTTGTTGTGCGTGACAGCACGTTCAACACCGAAAAGGCCGTGTTCCTGATCAAAGGCTGCACACCGGTGCTCGACGTGTCGAACGCTAAGCTCAACAGCGCCAGCCATGTCATCCTCCAGCTGTTCGATCTGGATGACCCGTCCGGCTCCAACCGCTGGTTCTTTGACCCGAAAGAGGAAGATGTGTACATCGAGGGCCGCGACCTGACGACCTCCGTCGAGGGTCACGACGTCATCGCCCGCTTCGCCGACATGGAGGTAAACGGCGACTTCTTCAACGCGACCACCAACATTCCGCTCGACACCACCGGCATGCCGGAGTTTGTCATGCCCGAAATGCCTGAGGGCGAGGATATGCCGCCGCGTCCGGAACCCGGCCCGCTGCCGAAGAACCTTGATCTCACCTTCTCCAACGCGACCGTCACCGGCCGCATCACCGCAGCCAAAGCGCGTCACCGTGTTGCGCGTGTCGACAAATACAACTGCGAGGAGCTCGGCGAGCTCGACTTTACTGCGCGTGAGGCCATCAACAATGGCGTCATCGTGCGGCTTGAAAACGGCTCGGTCTGGAACGTCACAGCGGAAAGCCATCTGACCAAGCTCGTCATCGAAGACGGCGCCGCAGTCAATGCCGCCTCCATGACGGTTGACGACGTCGAGACGGCGCTTGTCCCCGGCACCTACACCGGCAAAATTGTGATTCGGTAAGCGTATGCAGCCCCGCCGCGCGCTGTGCGGCGGGGCTGTGTTTCCCCTCATAGTTCGCATCCAAATCCCACTTTGCGGAAGCCGCGCCGCACCCGGCGCGGGTTTTAGAAAGGAGCGTCAACATGACAGAAAAAACCGTCGCTGCCGGCGAACGCTGGCTGATTGCATCCTCCACGACGCTGACAGCCCTGCGCATTGAGCCGGGCGGCGAACTCTGCGCCCCTGCTGGCAAAACCCTGACCATGACGGTCGACGGGATCGGACAGCGCCCGCTGCCCGGCCGTTACTGCGGCGTGATCGAGCTGACCGTTGCCGATACAATCTCCAAGGTGTTTTTTGCCGACCCAGAGCACCCGATCGACTTCCGCGCCGGCATCTACATCAATGACGGCACGTACCGCCCGGCACAATCCGTCCCTGCCATCGTGCGCGGCGGTACGGTGACGGATTCGCGCATTGCATCGGTCAGCATGTCCGGCAATGATGAGTCGTTCACCGGCATTTTGATCGATGGCAACAGCGAGGTTGTAGTCGAGGATGTTAAAATCGACTTCCACGGCAACGGAGAAAACGATTTCATCGGCAACGGTGCCGGCATCAAGGTCGACGGCAATGCCCGTGTGACGATCAACCGCGCTGATGTTCACACCAGGGGCGTCACACGCAACACGCTGTTCATCGGCGGTCACAGCGAGGTCATTGTGAACGATTCGCGCTTTGTCTCCGCGTCGACCAATGAGCTGCCGCAGGGTTATGTCGAAGGCATGGGGCTTGGTACAATGAAGCGCGTGCCATGGGTCATGGGCATGCGCGGCACCTGCCGTGCCACGAATCTGGCGGACTACGGTGTGGTGCGCTACAACCGCTGCTATCTTGAGTCCGATGGCTGGGGCGTGCTGTCCGTCGATGCGTCTGACGTTGTGCGGATGTACGTCACCGACTGCGAAATCGTCAATCGTGGCCCAAGCGGCTATGGCGCATTTTCCATCGGCGACAGCATCGATACGTTCGACCACTGCATATTCCGCACCGGCACCTATGCGCTTGTGATATCGCAGGATAAATCAGGCGGCGTGTTTACAAATGGTACTGTCGTCCACTCCAAGTATGGTGTCATCATCTTCCGCAACAACGGCGGCACTTGCCGCGTGGAAAAGGGCTGCGTGTTCAACACGGAAAAGGCCTGTTTTATCGTCAAGGGAGCGGTCACCAATCTTGAAGTGGACGGCGCGGTGCTCCGCCCCGGCAACGGCATCCTGCTGCAGCTCATCGACAACGACGAGCAGTCGAACTGCCTCGGCTGGTACAAAGAGCCGATCGGCGAGGAGGATGTCCCCATCGAGGGACGTGATCTCACGAAGCTCTATGAGAAAGAAGATCTAACCGCCTCGTTTTCCAATATGGCAATGACCGGCGACATCTACAACTCAACCACCGCGCTTTACGCCAATTGCCGCGCGCCGAAGTCCGACATGGAAATGATGTTTGACGACGTTCCGCCCGAGCAGTGGCCGCGTGGACTTGGCCGCGACCTGCAGGGACCGAAAAATATGCACCTGACGCTCTCCAATGTCCGCCTCACTGGCCGGATCACGACTTCAACTGCGCGGCACAACGTGCTCTACATCGACATGAACAACTGCGAAGAGCTCAGCGAGGTTGTCCACACACCGGCGCCACCAGTCAACAATGGTCTTGTGCTGACACTGCGTGACGCCTGCGACTGGACGCTGACCGGCACCTGTTATCTAACGCGGCTGGACTTTGACGAGAGCTGTACGCTCCGCGCTGCAGACGGCAGGATGCTGACCATGACAGTCGACGGCGTGGAAACGCCGCTTCTGCCCGGCGTCTACACCGGCTGCATTGCGCTGCATGTGAACTGATCTGCGGCCATATGGCTCCGGCGCAATTGCGCCGGAGCCTTTCTCTTCCCTGTCAGGGAAAGGCATAAAAAGAGCAGCTGTTTTCAGACGGAGAACAGCTGCTCTTGCGTTGATGGATTCAGCTGTTTGCGCTGACAGTCAACTCCCCGATAAATGCACTCTTTAAATTCAGTGCTGCGGAGGCGTCCCTCAGCTTCCTGAATGGGTTCATCTCTTATTTGTGTTTCGATCTCAACTCCAAACAAATAATATGTCCATTTGGTTACTCCGGGGGACTCATCTTCCGGCATAAAGTTCCCTTCCAGATCAAAGGAGTACCCAAGACCAACATATTTGCCGGAGCCGCCGTCGTCAGCGAGTTCTGTACCAATACAAAAGATCGGCTTTTCAAAGCTATGCGCTCTGACATAATCAATCATACCGACAGTAAACCATAAGACAGCAACGCAAACTGCGGCTATCATCCTTTTCTTCCTCATGCAATCACTCCTCTTTGTCATCAACAAACAGCCAGAGTTGCGCACCATCTCTGCATGGTTCGTATATGGATAAGGGGGCTTTCTTGCCGAGCCAAATAAAGGCCATGTTTGCTGTTTGGGGAAACCGGCGGCTCTTGTTTCGTCACTGCTCATCTTGAAAAGGGAGCTTTCCCCATCTCTCTTGACAAAGGAATATGATTTTGATATTATTTTAATATCAAAATCAGGTGGGGAGAATTTGAGATGAACGAGATCATTCTGACCAACAAAAAGCACGGCATGCCCGTTCTGCTGCTCACGATTGCGCTTTACCTCGCCGCCATCGCGGGCACAATTGTATTCGCCCTGTATGGGGTCTGGGCTCCGTTTGCGGTCTGCATTGTCTATCTGTCGCTGGGCTGGATCGTTCTGCCCGGGCTGAAGGTGCTCAAACCGCAGGAGGCTCTGGTGCTGACGCTGTTCGGTAAATATGTCGGCACGCTCAAGGGGGAAGGCTTCTACTTTGTCAACCCGTTCTGCACAGCAGTCAACCCAGCAGCCAAAACACGGCTCAATCAGAGCGGCGACGTCGACAGCGGCAAATCGCTTTCGGTCAGTCTGATGAGCAATGGTTCCGTCTCGCTGGAAACAGCCAACAAAAAGCTCTCGCTCAAAATCATGACACTCAACAATAACCGGCAGAAGATCAACGACTGTCTGGGCAATCCCGTGGAGATCGGCATCGCGGTCATGTGGCGCGTAGTGGACACGGTCAAGGCGGTTTTTCAGGTCGACAATTACAAGGAGTATCTCTCACTGCAGTGTGATACCGCGCTGCGCAATATTGTGCGGATCTATCCGTACGACGTCGCTCCCAACGTCGATACCACTGGCGACGGCATCGCAGATGAGGGCAGCCTGCGCGGCTCGAGCGAAGTTGTTGCGGCGCGCATCCGCGATGAGATCCAGTCACGCGTTGAGCTGGCCGGGCTGGAGATCCTGGAAGCGCGTATCACCTATCTGGCCTATGCGCCGGAAATTGCAGCTGTCATGCTGCAACGCCAGCAGGCCTCCGCTGTGGTCGACGCACGCAAGATGATTGTTGACGGCGCAGTCGGCACGGTCGAGCTGGCGCTGGAACGGCTGCGTGCAGGCGGAACAATCGAGCTGGACGAAGAGCGCAAGGCAGCGATGGTCTCGAATCTGCTGGTGATACTCTGCGGCAGTCATGACGCACAACCGGTCGTCAACGCCGGCAGCCTGTACTGAAATGGCTGAACAGAAAAAGCAGATTCCGCTGCGGCTCTCTCCCAAACTGTATGCGGCGATCGCCGCATGGGCAGAGGATGACTTCCGGTCGGTCAACGGCCAGATTGAATATCTGCTCTCAGAATGTGTGCGCCAGCGAAAGAAGAACGGAAAGTATGTCTCGGATGAGATTGACGTACCGCCGGATCTGGATCTGTCCTGATCCGATTCAAAATCAGCGGCGCGCAGAGTTTTCCGCGCGCCGCTGATCATTGCTCTGCAATCAGAATTTTTCGATGGACTCCAGCCCCAGACAAAACACCGTAACGCCGCCTGCTTCGCGCTGCGTCTGTACCGTCGGCGGCATCATCAGCGCATCATTGCTCGGTGTATTGACATACTGATAGACAGTCTCGATCCGCTTGCCAGCGAACTGCTTCAGAATCGCCAGCACCTCCGGTACTTTCTCCTCCGGCACACCGATCATCACCGTCGTGCTTTTGCGCTTCAGAAATCCGCCGGTGGAACTGAGCAGCGTGACGAAGAAGCCGCTCTGATTCAGCTTGTGCACCGTTTCATCGTAGTCCTCGCCCTGTAAAACCGCCAGGATAAGCTTATTGTTTTTCTGTTCCATGTCTGGACCTCCTTGCACTGTGATTACTTCTATTATGCAGTATCCAGCACAGGAAAATCAAGAGCAAATCAAAAAATGCATTTGTTCCGTGCAATTGAAACGGTCGATGTCAAACAAATCGCTCGAGCAGATACAGCACAATCCCGTAGAGTACACTGGCTGAAATGCCATAGACCAGGACCGGACCAGCAATGACGAACATCTTTGCGCCGACACCGAGTACAAAGCCCTCCGTTCTGAACTCAATCGCCGGTGCGACGATGGAGTTGGCAAAGCCGGTAATCGGCACCAGCGTACCAGCACCGGCAACCTTGGCAATTTTGCTATAGACGTTCAGGCCGGTGAGCAGCGCGCCGAGGAACACCATGCTGGCCGACGTAGCGGTACCAGCCGCTGTCTCATCCAGCCCCAGTGCTCCCCAGCCGGTCAGCACAAGCTGGCCGACTGTGCAGATCAGGCCGCCGATCACAAACGCGCCGATTAGGTCTTTCCACAGCGGTGACTTTGGCGACATCCTGTCGACATATTTCCCGTATTCCTCGTTTGTCATATCCAATGCAAAAACCCCCTTACCGGAACAGTATGTGCCGATAAGGGGGTTTTATCCATGATGACGATCAGACCAGCTCGATCACTGCCATCTCGGCGCAGTCGCCGCGGCGCGGGCCAGTACGGACAACGCGCGTATAGCCGCCGTTGCGGTCGGCATATTTCGGGGCAGTCTCCTTGAAGACCTTCTGCGCAACGTCCTCCTTGGTCAGGAACGAGAGCGCTTTCCGATACGAAGCGAGCGTGTTTTCCTTGCCGAGCGTGATCATCTTTTCCGCGAGCGGCTGAACCTCTTTGGCACGGGTAAACGTCGTTTCAATCCGGCCGTTTTCCAGCAGATACGTGGTCATCGCTCTGAGCATGGCTCTGCGCTGATCGGTCGTTCTGCCGAGCTTGCGTGTTCCGGGCATTGTGATTTTCCTCCTTCCGGCAGAGTGGGCAATCCGTCAGGTACTGGCGGAATCCTCGCTGGCCAGGCTCAGGCCCATCATTGCCAGCTTGTTCTGAACTTCTTCCAGCGATTTTCTGCCCATGTTGCGCACCTTCATCATATCCTCCGGCGTCTTGGAAATCAAGTCCTCAACGTTGTTGATGTTGGCACGCTTCAGGCAGTTGAAACTTCGAACCGACAAATCGAGTTCCTCGATGGTCATCTCGAGCATTTTGTCCTTCTGGTCGGTCGTCTTTTCCACAACTGTGGAGCTGTTGGCCACCGTCTCGGACAGATCGGTAAACAGAGTCAGATGATCCGACAGGATCTTGGCGCCGAGCGACACCGCATCGCGCGCAGCGATCGTGCCATCGGTCCAGACCTCAAGCGTCAGCTTGTCATAGTCGGTCATGTTGCCCACGCGGGTGTTTTCCACGGTGTAGTTAACCTTATAGACCGGCGTGTAGATGGAGTCAATCGGAATTACGCCGATCATGGTACGCGCCGACTTGTTGCGATCGGCCGAGACATAGCCGCGGCCGCTGGACATGGTGATCTCCATATTCAGCGAGGCGTCCGGCCCCAGCGTGCAGATATGCAGATCCGGGTTGAGGATCTCGACCTCGCTGTCGGCCTTGATGTCGCCGGCGCAGACCTCTCTTTCCCCGATCGCGTCAATGTAGACCGTTTTGACGCCGTCACAGTAGAGCTTGGCGATGATCTTCTTGACGTTCAGGACAATCTCAGTGACATCTTCCTTTACACCGGGAATGGTGGAGAACTCATGCTGGATGCCGGCAATCTTGATCGACGTTGCGGCCGTGCCCGGCAGGCTCGAGAGCAGAATCCGCCGGAGCGAGTTGCCAAGCGTTGTACCGTAGCCGCGCTCCAGCGGCTCGATCACATATTTGCCGTACGAAGGATTCTCCGGAGAATCCAGACACTCAATGCGGGGCTTCTCTATTTCAACCATATATCAAATACCCTCCTCGTATCCGCGAAACAAATTGTTTCGCTGCCATGTTCAGCTTTCCAATAAACGAGGGTGAAGCGTTATTTAGAGTAGAACTCGACGATGAGATGCTCCGCAATTTCGAAGTCGATGTCTTCCTTTGCGGGAATCGCAATCACTTTACCCGTAAGTGTGTTCTTGTCCTTGTCGAGCCACTTCGGCGACGGTCTGAACGCATCGGCTTCCTTGAGCTGCTTGAAGAATGCATTGGATGTGCTCTTCTCGCACACGGCGACGACGTCGCCAACCTTGACCAGGTAGGACGGAATATTGACGCGCTTGCCGTTCACCGTGAAGTGCCCGTGGTTGACCAGCTGCCGCGCCTGACGGCGGGTATTGGCAAAACCCAGGCGATAGACCACGTTGTCCAGCCGGCGCTCGACCATGCTCAGCAGCACCTCGCCGGTGTTGCCCTCAGCACGGGCAGCCTTCTCGTAGTACATCCGGAACTGCTTCTCGAGAATGCCGTAGACAAATTTCACCTTCTGCTTCTCTGTCAGCTGCGTCGCGTACTCGGACTTTTTCGAACGGCGCTGACCGCCCGGCTTCTTGTTCGAGGACTTGGAGTAGCCCATGACAGCCGGCGAGACGCCCAGCGTTCTGCAGCGTTTGAGAACAGGCTGTGTATTCTTAGCCATAAATCAGTTTCCTCCTTCCTGTTATCAGACGCGGCGGCGCTTGGGCGGACGGCAGCCATTGTGCGGGATCGGCGTAACGTCCTTAATCATAACGACCTCGAGACCAGCCGACTGGAGCGCGCGGATCGCGGCCTCACGGCCCTGACCCGGGCCCTTGACATACACTTCAACGGTCTTGAGGCCGTACTCCATTGCAGCCTTGGCAGCCGTCTCAGCAGCGGACTGGGCAGCAAACGGAGTGGACTTTCTCGAACCGCGGAAGCCAAGCCCGCCGGACGACGCCCAAGAGAGCGCGTTGCCGTTCAGGTCGGTGATTGTCACCATGGTATTGTTAAACGAGGAGCGAATATGCACAGCCCCCTGTTCCACGACTTTGCGCTCGCGGCGGCGCTTGACAACTTTCTTGCCTTTTGTATTTGCAGCCATTGCATATCCCTCCTTACTTCTTCTTATTGGCGATGGTCTTCTTCGGGCCCTTGCGGGTGCGCGCGTTTGTCTTGCTGCGCTGGCCGCGGACCGGCAGGCCGCGGCGATGGCGCATGCCGCGGTAGCAGCCGATCTCCGTCAGGCTCTTGATGTTCAGCGCTACCTCGCGGCGCAGGTCGCCCTCGATGGTGTAGTGCTTGTCAATCTCCTCACGGAGCGCCGACTCCTGATCCTCCGTCAGATCCTTGACGCGGATGTCGGGGTCGATGCCAGTTGCCTTCAGAATATCGTTCGCGCTTTTTCTGCCGATACCATAGATATAGGTGAGACCGATCTCGATGCGTTTCTCACGCGGCAGGTCAATACCGGAAATACGTGCCATTCTGCTTCAGCACCTCCTTAACCTTGTCTCTGCTTATGCTTCGGATTTTCGCAAATAACCATTACACGGCCCTTGCGCTTGATGACCTTGCATTTTTCGCACATGGGCTTGACAGACGGTCTGACTTTCATGTGATTACCTCCATCTGAGCCGTAGGCTCTACTTACTTCTCCATGTGATTCTGCCCCGGGTAAGATCATAGGGCGACATCTGCACGGTGACCTTGTCACCGGGCAGGATCTTAATAAAGTTCATCCGGAGCTTGCCGGAAATGTGTGCCAGAATGGTGTGTCCGTTCCCAATGTCAACGGAGAACATTGCATTTGGCAGCGCATCGGTTACGATGCCCTCAAGCTCGATTACGTCGTCTTTGGCCAAGTTTCGTTACCCTCCTTGGTTTTGACTGCCCTGTTCCCGGCTGAATGCAGCCAGGTCTTTTCGTAACTCGCTGTTGAGTACTCGGTCGCCGGCGCGAAGCTTCTCGGCGACGCGGGAATCGATCCGGGCAACTTTGGCAATGTGCTTGCACTTCTTGCGCTTGGGCCGCTCGAGGCGCCTGCCTTTGCCATCGGCCAGAAGGGCATAACCATCCTCCAGCCCAATGACAAACGCATAGCTGCCGCGATCGCGCCCGGCAAGGGAAATCACGATGTCCGCGATTGCCAGTTCCATATCAAAGTTCCCCGGTGACGGTGAGGATTTCCGGCTCGCCGTCGGTAATGAGCACAGTATTTTCATAGTGCGCCGAAAGCTTTCCGTCGCATGTGACCGTCGTCCAGTTGTCACGCAGGACACGTACCTCGTACGTTCCCTCCGTGACCATGGGTTCGATGGCCAGCGTCATGCCGCGGACCAGCCTGGGGCCCCTTCCGGGGCGCCCGAAATTCGGTACTTCAGGTTCCTCATGGAGATTCGCGCCTACGCCGTGACCCACGAAGCTGCGAACAACAGAAAAACCGTTTGCCTCCACATAAGCCTGCACAGCATGGGAGATGTCGGAGACGCGGTTGCCCTGGCGGGCAAACCGGACGCTTTCGAAGAAGCTCTGCTTTGTGACCTCGATCAGCCGCTTGGCCGTCTCGGAGATCTCGCCACAGGCATACGTTGCGGCACAGTCGCCATGGAATCCCTTGTAGTAAGCGCCGACGTCTACCGAAACGATGTCGCCTTCTTTCAGCTTCCGGCTGCCCGGAATACCGTGGATGACAACATCGTTCACGGAGATGCAGATGCTGGCCGGGAAGCCATTGTAGTGCAGGAACGATGGCTTTGCACCGTGTGAGACAATAAAATCGTGCACCGCCTTGTCGATGTGCGCAGTCGTAACGCCAGGTCTTACCATTTCCCCTGCCAGGGCACGGGCTGCCGCGGTAATCTTACAGGCCTCGCGCATCAATTCGATCTCACGGTCGATTTTAACTTGAATCATAGTTCAGACACCCAGGGCTGCCAGAATGTCAGCAGTTGCCTGCTCGATTGGCTGGTCGCCCTCGATGAGCTTGAGTTTGCCAAGCTTTTCATAGAAACCCTTGAGCGGCTCTGTCTCCTCATGGAACGTTTTCAGACGGGCGCGCACCGTTTCAGCGGCGTCATCGCTGCGGACTGTCAGCTCGCCGCCGCAGTTGTCGCAAACGCCCTCGACCTTTGGCGGATTTGCCGTCACATGGAAGCTCGCACCGCAGGCGGCGCAAGTGCGCCGGCCTGTCATGCGATCTTCGATCACCGCATCGGAAATTTCGATGGAGATGACACAGTCGAACTCGATCCCCGCGTCCACAAGCGCCTGCGCCTGCGGAATCGTACGGGGCATGCCGTCGAGGATAAAACCGTTTTTGCAGTCGTCCTGCGCCACACGCTCTTTGACGATGCCGACGATTACATCGTCGGGCACCAGCGCGCCGCGATCCATATAGGACTTGGCCTGCAGGCCAACCGGCGTCTGGTTTTTCACCGCCTCGCGGAGAATGTTGCCGGTGGAGATGGTGGGAATGCCCAGTTTGGCGCTGAGGATCTCAGCCTGGGTACCTTTTCCGGCGCCAGGGGCGCCCAACAGGATCAGTTTCATTCCGCTCTCCTCCCCTTACTCCAGGAAGCCCTTATAGTGCCGCATCAACATCTGCGCCTCGAGCGCTTTGACCGTCTCAAGTGCAACGCCAACCACAATGATGATGGACGTGCCGCCAATGGACAGGCTGTTGATGCCAACCACGTTGCCGACAATAATGGGCATGAGCGCCACCACACCAAGATACAGCGCGCCAAACAGCGTGATCTTCATAATGACTTTCTGGATGAATTCAGCCGTCGGCCTGCCGGGGCGGAAGCCCGGGATGAAGCCGCCGTTCTTCTTGAGGTTATTTGCA
>CAZGBU010000025.1:2837-20747 GCA_964523945.1 uncultured Oscillospiraceae bacterium | reverse complement strand
GCTATCTTGTTGCTTTAGAACAAGACTACACATTTTTCAAACAAGGCCTAGTATTTATTTGTGCGGGATTTTCCCCGTGTGGTTTTTCCATGTGTGGATTTGCCACATCTGGATTATCCATGTGTGGATATTCCCCATGTGGAGGCACGGAGAAACACCTGATTTGCGCTCTGAGCGGCGTTTCTCTATGCGGGAATACGCGGAATATGGCAAGCCCTTCAAAAGCCGCTTACAGCGAAAGAAAATGCCCAAAATCGACCTTTATCCTGACAGTAAATCGCCCTGTCTATCCACCCATTCGAAGTAAAGAAAACCGCCTACCCCACAAGCCGATTGGCTCGGCTATCGGGACAGGCGGTTTGAATTTCTGAATGCTAACGCACCGCTGATTGTGTGTCATTCTTTATTCGAGGTTGTTATTATAATTGTAAGGTACGCTCGAATGGCTGGGGCGTCCTGTCGGTCGACTTCTGCGAGGACGCCGTCCACACCATCGTCAACACCGACGCAGTGATCCCGCGCCGCGGTGGCTATGCCAGCGGCTACGGCGCATATATCCTCAACTCGACGCATTCGACATTCCTCGGTGTGCACATCGACGTGCCGGACATCGGTTTTGCAGCCGGCGGATCGGAGAAAAACATTCTGGTTGGCCCGAGCAGCCAGGCACTGCTCGAGGAAAAATCCGAGGCGCTTGCCCTGCTCAAGCGCGAACTGGGCGGCAGCTTTGCGTCAGTGCCGGAACGGCCGACCGTTGTCAAAGCCGGACGATTTGGCGGCATGTGGCATCACAAGGCGGCCGGTGTCTGGGATTTCCGGCCGACGACGGTGATTGAAGCAGGCGATACCGCATTTTTCATCAAGAGCGACGAACGGATCAACAATCCAACGATCCTGTGCGACGGCGTCACAGTCAAGGCGCCGCGCATCGTTCATCTGATGCAGTCTGACGACGCGGGCATGGGCAACCGTCTGCATGATCCGTGCTGGTCGCCGCGGGCGGAGTTTATCCGGGAGATCCGCCGGGACAAGGCGTTTGACCGTACCGACCCGAATCATCCGGACAACGCCCGGTGCGAGTTCCGGAATATGAAGCTCACCGGCGATTTCTACAATACCCGCTGGCGTGGGCAGAACTTGGCACTGGTCTTTGACAACACCAGAGTCGACGGCGTGATCTCGTCCGGCACCTATTCACACCGCCATGTCTCGTATTATCTGGCGAAAGACAAGCAGGGCAATCGGATCTGCATCGATGGCGACGGCCACAAGCTTGTGACGATCGAGGATCATGATCTGCTGTTCGGTAAGATCCCGGTCACCTACACGGTGCCTCTGACCTATGAGACGGGCGTGTTCATCCGCGATACCACAGATCAGAAGAAGTACAAGCCGATCGGCTATGGCATCTACTATACCAACCCGGAGTACCTCGGAGATGTAGACATCGAAGTGACGCGCCCCGTCAACAATGGTGTGACCGTTGAACTGAAAAACGGCGCGCGCTGGACGGTCGCCGGCACAGGCTATCTGACGTATCTGTCCATCGGCGAGGGCTGCCAGATCAAGGCGCCGGCGGGCAAGACGCTGCGTATGACAGTCAACGGCCGTGAAAAGCCGGTGCGGCCGGGTGTGTATAAAGGTGTCATTGCGCTGGTGGTGGAGTGAGTCATGACCGATGAAGTCCTGATTGCGCAGGCGTGCGCGATGCTATCGCGCGCCTATGCGCCGTATTCCGGCTATCGGGTCGGCGCGGCGTTGTTCGGCGCCGACGGATGCGTCTACACCGGCTGCAACATCGAGAGCGCTGCCTACAGCGCGACAATCTGCGCCGAACGCGCAGCCGTGTGCCAGGCTGTCTCGGCGGGCTGTCGGAAGTTTCGCCGGCTGGCTGTCATTTCCTCGGGCGAGGCGATGTGCACGCCGTGCGGGGTCTGCCGCCAGCTGCTCTATGAGTTTTCCGATGGCCTGGTCGTGCTGTGCTGCAAAGGCTCGGGGGCGTATGAGGCGAAGCCCGTTGAAGCGCTTCTGCCATTTGGCTTCGGCCCGGCCAGTATGGAATAATGCGAAATGGGAGTGGAATGCCTGTGCATTCCGCTCCCATTTTTGGAAAATAAAAAACACGCCCAAATCGACGTGCGAAATTTTGTGTAAAATTCCATAAAAACATTGACAATCCAGACTTGACATGATACCATGATAGTCCACATTGCCAATTCTGCGTCTGTGCATACTGCCTCAGTTTATGACAGTATCATACCACGGCTGGCGCGGAACCGCAAGACCGGAAGACGACAATTCGACAACACTACCGGGCGTGTCAAGATTGGCCGCCCGCAGAAGAAAGGCAGTGATCCGATATGCCAAACGTCAGCGTGGAGCAGGCGGTCAGCGCGGGCATTCCCGTCAAGCGCACCATGTATGGCAGAACAGAGCGCGTCAATTTTGCCAAGCATGACGAGATCCTCGACATGCCGAACCTGCTCAAGATCCAGAAAGACTCGTTCGAGTGGTTTCTGCGCGAGGGCCTGCGCGAGGTGCTCCAGGATATGGACGCCATCACCGACTATACCGGCAACCTCGAACTGACGTTCCTTAACTACTCCATGAACGAGCCGCCGAAGTACTCGATCGAGGAGTGCAAGGAGCGCGATGCGACCTACGCCAAGCCGATCAAGGTTCGTGTGCGTCTGCTCAACAAAGAGACCGAGGAGATCAAGGAACAGGAGATCTTCATGGGAGATTTTCCGCTGATGACCAACGGAGGCACGTTTGTCATCAACGGCGCTGAGCGCGTGATTGTCTCGCAGATCGTCCGCAGCCCCGGCATGTACTATGGCGACACGGCCGACAAGGCCGACATGCACACCTATACCACCACGGTCATCCCGTATCGCGGCGCCTGGCTCGAGTATGAGACCGACGCTTCGGATGTGTTCTGGGTGCGCATCGATAAGAACCGCAAGATTTCGATCACCTGCCTGATCCGCGCGATGGGTGTGGAAACCGACGGCGCGATTCGCGAGATGTTCGGCGAAGACAAGCGCATCCTGGCCACACTTGAAAAGGATACCTGCCGGACCCGCGAAGAGAGCCTGCTCGAGATCTACCGCCGCCTTCGTCCGGGCGAACCGCCCACAGTGGAGAACGCGCAGTCGTATCTCGAGGCGCTGTTCTTTGACCCGCGCCGCTATGACGTATCCAAGGTCGGCCGGTATAAATTCAATAAAAAGATGGACATCTGGTCGCGCCTGAACGGCCATCGCCTGGCCGAGCCGGTCGCCGACCCGCTGACCGGCGAGGTGCTCGCAATGGCGGGCGATGTGCTCAGCCGCGAGACGGCGCATATGATCTCCGACCGCGGCGTATCGCACGCCGTGCTCGATGTGGAGGGCACGCAGGTCAAGGTGTTCTCCAACGGCATGGTCGACATGGCCGGATTCGTCGATTTTGATCCGAAGGAATACGGCGTCAAGGAGAAAGTCCGCTTTTCCGTTCTGCGCGAGATGCTCGAGACGGCGCAGGCCGAGGGCTGGGGAGAAGAGGAGTGGAAGTTCAATCTGGCTGAGCGCTCGGGCGACCTGATCCCGAAGACGATCACACCGGATGATATTCTCGCCTCGATCAACTATCTGATCTGTGTGGCCAATGGTGTCGGTTCGACTGACGACATCGATCACCTCGGCAACCGCCGCCTGCGCTGTGTCGGCGAGCTGCTGCAGAATCAGTTCCGCGTCGGCTTTACGCGCCTTGAGCGCGTTGTCCGCGAGCGTATGACCATCCAGGACATGGATGCGGTTACGCCGCAGAGCCTGATCAACATCCGCCCGGTCACTGCGGTCATCAAGGAGTTCTTTGGCTCGAGCCCGCTCAGTCAGTTTATGGATCAGAACAACCCGCTGGCCGAGCTGACGCATCTGCGCCGCCTGTCAGCGCTCGGCCCCGGCGGACTGTCGCGCGAACGGGCAAGCTTCGACGTGCGCGACGTCCACTATACCCACTACGGGCGCATGTGCCCGATCGAGACGCCGGAAGGTCCGAACATCGGCCTGATTAACTATCTGGCCACCTATGCGCAGGTGAACGAGTTCGGATTCCTCGAAGCGCCGTTCCGCAAGGTCGACAAGGCGACTGGCAAGGTCACCGACATCGTCGAGTATATGACGGCTGATGTCGAGGACGACTACTACATCGCCCAGGCGACCGAGCCGGTTGACGAAAATGGCTGCCTGATCAACGAGCGCATCACCTGCCGCCATCGCGACGATATCGTTGCTGTCGCGCGCGAGATGATCGACTATATCGATGTCTCACCGAAGATGATGGTCTCGGTCGCAACCGCGTTTATCCCATTCCTTGAGAACGACGACGCCAACCGCGCGCTGATGGGTGCAAACATGCAGCGCCAGGCCGTGCCGCTGATGGTGACCGAGGCGCCGATTGTTGCGACCGGCGTCGAGCATAAGTCCGCGGTCGACTCCGAGGTCTGTATCTACACCCGCGCCGCGGGCGTGGTGACCAAGGTTTCCGCGACGGATATCACCGTCCGCTATGACGATGGCGACGTCGAGACGTATCATCTGACCAAGTTTGCCCGCAGCAATGCCGGCACCTGCATCAATCAGCGCCCGATCGTCGAGGCCGGGCAGCGCGTCGAGGCCGGCGAGGTTATCGCCGACGGGCCGAGCTGCTCCCAAGGCGAGATCTCACTTGGCAAAAACGTCCTGATCGGCTTCATGACCTGGGAGGGCTATAACTACGAGGACGCGATTCTGCTCAATGAGCGCCTCGTCCGCGAAGACGTGTTCACGTCCATCCACATTGAAGAGTACGAGACGGAAGCCCGCGATACCAAGCTTGGCCCGGAGGAGATCACCCGCGACATCCCGAATGTCGGCGAGGACACGCTCAAGGACCTCGACGAAAATGGTGTCATCCGCGTCGGCGCGGAGGTCACTTCCGGCGACTATCTCGTCGGCAAGGTCACGCCGAAGGGCGAGACGGAGCTGACGGCAGAAGAGCGCCTGCTCCGCGCCATCTTCGGCGAGAAAGCGCGCGAAGTGCGCGACTCGTCGCTGAAAGTGCCGCATGGCGAGTCCGGTATCGTTGTCGATGTCAAGGTGTTTACCCGCGAAAACGGCGATGAGCTCAGCCCCGGCGTCAGCAAGATGGTGCGCGTGTATATCGCGCAGAAGCGCAAAATCTCGGTCGGCGACAAGATGGCCGGCCGCCATGGCAACAAGGGTGTCGTCTCGCGCGTGCTGCCGCAGGAGGATATGCCGTTCCTGCCCGATGGTACACCGCTCGACATTGTGCTTAACCCGCTCGGCGTCCCGTCCCGTATGAACATCGGCCAGGTGCTCGACGTCCATCTGGGCTATGCCGCGCAGGCGCTCGGCTGGAAGGTTGCCACGCCGATCTTTGATGGCGCCAACGAGAAAGACATCCGCCAGTGCCTGAAGCTGGCCGGCCTGCGTGAGGATGGCAAGACCGACCTATACGACGGCCGTACCGGCGAAAAGTTCGACAACCCCGTTACCGTTGGCTACGTCTACTTCCTGAAGCTGCACCATCTGGTTGACGATAAGATCCACGCCCGCTCGACCGGCCCATATTCGCTCGTCACCCAGCAGCCGCTCGGCGGCAAGGCGCAGTTTGGCGGTCAGCGCTTCGGTGAGATGGAGGTCTGGGCGCTCGAGGCCTATGGCGCGGCGTATACGCTCCAGGAGATCCTGACCGTGAAGTCTGACGATGTCAACGGCCGTGCCAAGACCTACGAGGCGATTGTCAAGGGACACAATGTACCGAAGCCCGGCGTGCCCGAATCGTTCAAGGTCCTAGTCAAAGAGCTGCAGTCGCTGTGCCTGGACATCAAGGTGCTCGATGAAAACGGCGAGGAGATCGAACTACGCGACGATGACGACGATGAGGTCGTCTTCTCGGCCATGGGCCGCGAGCAGTATGTTGCCGACGATGCCGAGGTGACCGATGCCGGCTACGAGATCGAAGACGCTGGCGAGGACGCCGGTTCGGAAATCGAACTGGACTTTGGTGACGACGATGACGACGAGCTCGACGACGAGTCCGACGAAATTGATCTGTAAGGAGGAGGCGATTCCATGAGCAATCATCAGACGTTTGACGCAATTAAAATCGGCATCGCCTCTCCGGAGATGATCCGGGAGTGGTCCTACGGCGAAGTCAAGAAACCGGAAACCATCAACTACCGTACGCTCAAGCCCGAGCGCGACGGCCTGTTCTGCGAAAAGATCTTCGGGCCGACGAAGGACTGGGAGTGCCACTGCGGCAAATATAAGAAGATTCGTTACAAGGGCAAGATCTGCGACCGCTGCGGCGTCGAGGTTACAAAGGCAAAGGTCCGCCGCGAGCGCATGGGCCACATTGAGCTGGCTGCGCCTGTCTCGCATATCTGGTATTTTAAGGGCATCCCTTCGCGCATGGGCACGCTGCTCGACATCTCCCCGCGCATTCTGGAAAAGGTGCTCTACTTCGCAAGCTATATCGTCACCGACCCCGGCGACGCGCCGCTGGTCAAGTATCAGATCCTCAGCGAAAAAGAATATCATGACCTGCGCGAGAAGTATGAAGACGATTTCGACGCCGGTATGGGCGCCGAGGCGGTCAAAAAGCTGCTCGAGGATATCGACCTCGACGAGCTGTGCACCCGTCTGCGCGCCGGACTCAAATCTGCGACCGGGCAGAAGAAGCTCAAGCTCATCAAACGGCTCCAGGTCGCCGAGGATTTCCGCCAGTCCCACAATAACCCGGCCTGGATGATCCTCGACGTGATTCCGGTGATTCCGCCGGAGCTGCGCCCAATGGTCCAGCTCGATGGCGGCCGCTTCGCCACGTCCGATCTGAACGACTTGTATCGCCGCGTCATCAACCGCAACAATCGCCTGAAACGGCTGATCCAGCTCAATGCGCCGGATATCATCATCCGCAACGAAAAGCGTATGCTGCAGGAGGCTGTCGACGCGCTGATCGACAACGGCCGCCGCGGCCGCGCTGTCACCGGTGCGAACAACCGTGCGCTGAAGAGCCTGTCCGACATGCTCAAGGGCAAGCAGGGCCGGTTCCGCCAGAACCTGCTCGGCAAACGCGTCGACTATTCCGGCCGCTCGGTTATCGTCGTCGGTCCGGAGCTGAAGCTCTATCAGTGCGGCCTGCCGAAGGAGATGGCCATCGAGCTGTTCCGCCCGTTTGTGATGAAGAAGCTCGTCGAGGACGGGCTGGCCAATAACATTAAATCGGCCAAAAAGATGATCGATAAGGGCAAGACCGAGGTCTGGGATGCACTCGACTATATCATCAAGGATCGCCCGGTTATGCTCAACCGCGCGCCGACGTTGCACCGCCTCGGCATTCAGGCATTTGAGCCGGTGCTTGTCGAGGGCCGTGCCATCAAGCTGCATCCGCTCGTGTGCACCGCATTTAACGCCGACTTCGACGGCGATCAGATGGCGGTCCATGTGCCGTTGAGCGCAGAGGCGCAGGCTGAGGCGAGAATGCTGATGCTCTCGGCCAACAACCTGCTGCGTCCGCAGGATGGCCAGCCGGTCACCGTGCCGACGCAGGATATGATCCTCGGCACGTATTATCTCACCTACGAGCGATATGATGCGCACGATCCGGCGCTGGATTACGACACGCTTGACGATGTTGTCGCGGCCTACGATGCCGGCACGCTCGAGGCGGACTCGGAGATCTTCGTCAAAAACATCTGGGACGATGAAAAAGACATCCGCGACTCCGATCACTTCACCATCCGCACCAATGCGGCGCTCGCGAAAGAGGCGCTCGAAGCCGGCGGTGTCCGCCCATATGAGATCTACAACTGCTATGCCAGCGCGGATGAAGCCATGCTGGCCTACGACGAGAAAGAGATCGGCATCCAGATGCCCATCAAGGTGCGGATGGAGAAAGAGGTCGACGGCGTCGTGGAATCGCGTATGGTCATGGCGACGGTCGGCCGGCTGATCTTCAACGAGCCGATCCCGCAGGATCTCGGCTTTGTTGACCGTTCCGATCCCAGCCGGATCTTCGATCTGGAAATCCATGAGACGGTTGGCAAGAAGCTGCTCGGCATCATCATTGACAAGTGCATCCGCAAGCATGGCTTTACCATCGCGACGGAGATGCTCGACGCGGTCAAAGCGCTCGGTTACAAGTACTCCACGCAGGGCGCTATCACGGTTTCCATCGCCGATATGTCGGTGCCGGAGCGCAAGTATGAACTGATCCACGAGGCGGAGCAGGAGGTTGTCAAACTCGACCGTCAGTATCGCCGCGGCCTGATTACGAATGACGAGCGTTATCGCCTTGTTGTCGCCCAGTGGGAGAAGACGACCGACGAGGTCACTGGTGCGCTGCAGGACAACCTGGACCGCTTCAATCCGATCTTTATGATGGCCGATTCCGGCGCCCGCGGCTCGATGGCGCAGATCCGCCAGCTCGCTGGCATGCGCGGCCTGATGGCAAACACGGCCGGCCGCACGATCGAGATCCCGGTCAAAGCCAATTTCCGCGAAGGCCTGACCGTGCTCGAATACTTTATCTCCTCCAGGGGTGCGCGCAAGGGCCTGACCGACACCGCGCTGCGCACGGCCGACTCCGGCTACCTGACCCGCCGCATGGTCGACGTCTCACAGGATGTTATCATCCGCCAGAAGGACTGTGGCACAACCGCCGGCCGCCTGGTCTTTGAAATCCGCGAGAAGAACCAGGTGCTCTCGAGCTTTGCCGAGCGCATCCGCGGCCGCTATCTGACCCGCCCGGTTGTCGATGCGGACACCGGCGAGGTGCTGATCGACACGCATGTGATGCTCGATGAAGACAGCGCCGATCTGCTCGCCAGCCGCCGCTGGAAGCAGCCCGGGGAGGTCGACTACGACGGCAACGAAATCGCGTTTGACCCGGCCGAGCAGGCGAATGCGGCCGGCGACCTGCGCAAGCTGCGCGTCCGGTCGATGCTGTTCTGCCGCGCGAGAAGCGGCGTGTGTGCGACCTGCTACGGCATGAACCTGGCCACCTCCGAGGAGGTCAATCTCGGCGAGGCGGTCGGCATCATTGCCGGGCGGTCCATCGGCGGGCCGGGGACCCAGCTCACGATGCGTACGTTCCGCACCGGCGGCGTCGCCGGCGACGATATTACGCAGGGCCTGCCGCGCGTTGAGGAGCTGTTTGAGGCCAGAAAGCCGAAAAAGATGGCACAGCTCGCCGAAATTTCCGGCCGTGTTACCGTAGACGATACACATGTCGCCGCACTGCGTGCGGTTACGATCACGGCGAACGACGGCGAGGTCAAGCAGTATCAGGTGCCATATTCGGTTACGCTGCGCGTGGAGAATGGGCAGTATGTCCGCAAGTGCACGCAGCTTGTCGACGGTTCGCTTTCCCCGCACGACATTCTGCGCATCTCCGGCGAAGCACCGGTGCAGGACTACCTGATCCAGGAGGTCCTGAAAGTGTATCGCCAGCAGGGCGTCGATATCAATGAAAAGCACATTGAGGTTATCGTTCGCCAGATGATGCGCAAGGTACGCGTCGAGGATTGCGGCGATACACAGCTGCTTGACGGTACGGTCGTCGACGTGTTTGAATTCGAAGACGCCAATGCGGATATTAACGCGCGCATCGAGCGCGGGGAGACGGCAGAGGATGGCTCGCCGCTTCGCCCTGCCACCTGCAGCCTGATGCTGATGGGCATCACCAAGGCGTCTCTTGCAACAGATTCGTTCCTGTCCGCCGCCTCGTTCCAGGAGACGACAAAGGTCTTGACCGAAGCCGCCATTAAGGGAAAAGTCGATCATCTGGTCGGTCTGAAAGAGAACGTCATCATCGGTAAGTTGATCCCGGCTGGCGCTGGCATGATGGTCTACCGCGACTTCCAGGAGGGGATCTCTCCCGAATCGGAGGTCACACAGGACATGATCGACAACGAACAGTTCTGATTTTGCAGGAATTTTACCAAAACAGCCCTGCCGATCCACTTGACGGATCGGCAGGGTTCTGCTATAATTACAATTCGTGAGACTGCGCGAAATGGAGGCTTTTCGATGCTCACAGAACTGAAAAATGCCGCCAAAGTCGTGGGAATTAAGCAGCTTCGCCGTGCGCTGCGTGACGGCGCCTGCCGGAAGGTTTTCCTGGCAGAGGACGCACAGGCGCGCATCACTGCCCCGATTGTGCAGGAGTGTGAGCACGCGGGCATCCCGATCGAGTGGGCTGCAACCATGCGTGAGCTTGGACAGGCCTGCGGCATAGAGGTCGGCGCAGCCGCCGCCGGGCTCCTGCAGTGAACCACGGCTGCAATGTTTTGATCTTTTCGGAATATTTTTCAATGTTCCGGGTAAGATAAATGCTGCATGTCAGCAACCAAATCCAGAAAGGAGGAAAACCATGCCTACGTTTAACCAGCTCGTCAGAAAAGGCAGACAGCAGGCCACCTACAAACCCATGGCCCCAGCGCTCCAGAAGGGGATGAACACCCTGAAGAACCGCACCACCGATCTGCCCTCTCCGCAGAAGAGAGGTGTCTGCACCGCGGTTCGTACCTCGACTCCGAAGAAGCCGAACTCTGCGCTCCGTAAGATCGCCCGTGTCCGTCTGACGAATGGCTACGAGGTCTCCGCCTATATCCCGGGCGTCGGCCACAACCTGCAGGAGCACTCTGTCGTGCTTATCCGCGGCGGCCGTGTCAAGGATCTGCCTGGCGTGCGTTACCACATCATCCGCGGTACGCTCGACACCCAGGGCGTCAACGGCCGTATGCAGGGCCGCTCGAAGTACGGCGCGAAGAGACCGAAAGCCGGCAAAAAGTAACTTTGCAAAATCCGCCTGATCGCAAGGCACCGCCTTGCTGAGGGTTATCGATAGATTCGGTACAGCCTCGGCAGGGCACCACCAGGAGAACCATACTTCTGAGTACCTATGAATTCTGAATCTGAAGGAGGGAAGCGAAGTGCCCAGAAGAGGGAATGTACCCAAAAGAGAGATCCTGCCGGATCCAATCTATAATTCCGTTCTGGTTACCAAGCTGATCAACAGCATTATGCTCGACGGCAAGAAGGGCGTTGCCCAGAAAGTCGTCTACGGTGCTTTCTCCATCATCGAGGAGAAGACCGGAAAATCCGGGCTCGACGCGTTCCAGCAGGCGATGGAAAACATCATGCCGTCGCTGGAGGTCAAGTCCCGCCGCGTCGGCGGCGCCACCTACCAGGTGCCGATCGAGGTGCGGCCCGAGCGCCGGCAGACGCTCGGCCTGCGCTGGCTGACCAACTACAGCCGCGCCCGCAGCGAGAAAACGATGAAAGAGCGCCTCGCCGCCGAGATCATGGACGCCTGCAACGGGACTGGCTCCGCGGTCAAAAAGCGTGAGGACACGCACAAGATGGCCGAGGCCAACAAGGCGTTCTCGCATTTCCGCTGGTAAGCGACGGAGGGAAACAGCATGCCTAGACAGTATTCCCTGGAAAACACCAGGAATATCGGCATCATGGCGCACATCGATGCCGGTAAAACCACCACGACAGAGCGTATCCTGTTCTATACCGGCCGCACCTACAAGATCGGCGAGACCCACGAGGGCAATGCCACGATGGACTGGATGGAGCAGGAGCAGGAGCGCGGCATCACGATCACGTCCGCCGCGACCACGTGCTTCTGGAAGGGCAAGCGCATCAACATCATCGACACGCCGGGCCATGTTGACTTCACCGTTGAGGTCGAGCGCTCGCTGCGCGTGCTCGACGGCTCTGTGACGGTCCTGTGCGCCAAGGGCGGCGTTGAGCCGCAGACAGAGACCGTTTGGCGCCAGGCTGATAAATATCAGGTCCCGCGCATGGTCTATGTCAACAAGATGGACATCCTCGGTGCCGACTTTTTCAACGTGCTGAATATGATGCACGACCGCCTGAAGTGCAATGCCGTACCAATCCAGCTCCCGATTGGGAAAGAGGCCGACTTCAAGGGCGTTGTTGACCTGATCAAAATGAAGGCGTACGTCTTCCTCGACGATCTCGGCAAGGACATCGACGAGGAGGAAATCCCGGCGGACATGGCTGATCTGGCCGCTGAGTATCGCGACAAGCTGCTCAACTCCGTCGCCGACGAGGACGAGGACATCATGATGATGTACCTCGAAGGCGAGGAGATCCCCGAGGATAAGATCAAGGCCGCCATCCGCCGCGCGACCATCGCCAACCGCATGGTGCCGGTTACCTGCGGCTCATCCTACCGCAACAAGGGCGTGCAGGAGATGCTCGACGCTGTTGTCGACTTTATGCCCAGCCCGATTGACATTCCGCACATCAAGGGTGTCGATCCGGATACCGGCGAAGAGACTGAGCGCCCGTCGGATGACAATGCGCCATTTTCCGCGCTTGCATTCAAGATTGCGACTGACCCGTATGTTGGTAAGCTGTGCTTCTTCCGTGTCTACTCCGGCACGCTTGATGCCGGCGCCACCGTTCTCAATTCCACAAAGAACAACCGCGAGCGAATCGGCCGTATCCTGCAGATGCACGCGAACCACCGCGAGGACATCGACAAGGTTTATTCCGGTGATATCGCTGCAGCCGTCGGCCTGAAGAACACAACCACCGGCGACACGCTCTGTGACCCGGCGCATCCTGTCATCCTCGAGTCGATGGAGTTCCCGGAGCCGGTTATCCGTGTCGCCATCGAGCCAAAGACCAAGGCTGGCCAGGAGAAGATGGGCATTGCCCTCGCAAAGTTGGCTGAGGAGGATCCGACGTTCAAAACCTACACCGACGACGAGACTGGTCAGACCATCATCGCTGGCATGGGTGAGCTCCATCTGGAGATCATTGTCGACCGGCTACTGCGTGAGTTCAAGGTCGAGGCCAATGTCGGCGCGCCGCAGGTTGCCTACAAGGAAACCATCCGCAAAAAAGTCGACCAGGATACCAAATATGCCCGTCAGTCGGGCGGCAAGGGCCAGTACGGCCATGTCAAGATCACGGTCGAGCCGAACGAGTCCGGCAAGGGCTACGAGTTTGTCAACGCCGTTGTCGGCGGTGCGATCCCGAAGGAGTATATCCCGTCCGTCGACGCCGGTATCCAGGGTGCGATGGCATCCGGTGTGCTCGCCGGCTACCCGGTGGTCGATGTGAAAGTCACGCTGTACGACGGCTCGTATCATGAGGTTGACTCGTCCGAAATGGCCTTTAAGATTGCCGGCTCCATGGCATTCAAAGAGGCGTGCCGCAAGGCGCAGCCCGTTATCCTCGAGCCGATTATGAAGGTCGCCGTCATCGTCCCGGAAGAGTATATGGGTGACGTCATCGGTGACATCTCCGCCCGCCGCGGCAGCATCCTTGGCATGAACAGCCACAACGGCACTTCTCAGATCGACGCGAACGTCCCGCTCAGCGAGATGTTCGGTTACGCGACCGACCTGCGCTCGAAAACACAGGGCCGCGGCCAGTATTCCATGGAGCCCAGCCACTATATCGAGCTGCCGAAGAGCCTGCAGGAGGAGATCATCGCCAAGCGCGGCAAACAGGCATAAATCGCACTTGCCAAGCTCGGTGAAATGTAGTATATTTACTACGACTGAAATGAGCTTTGTTTGAATTCAATCACTACAAGGAGGATTTTTTCAATGGCGAAGCAGAAATTTGAAAGAACCAAACCCCATGTAAACATTGGTACCATCGGCCACGTCGACCACGGCAAGACGACCCTGACCGCCGCTATCACCAAGTGGCTGGCGCTGCAGGGCAAGGCCGAGTTTGAGGACTACGCCAGCATCGACAAGGCCCCGGAGGAGCGCGAGCGCGGCATCACGATCAACACTGCGCACGTTGAGTACGAGACCGAGGCCCGCCACTATGCACACGTTGACTGCCCGGGACACGCCGACTATATCAAGAACATGATCACGGGCGCCGCGCAGATGGACGGCGCGATCCTCGTCATCGCCGCCTCCGACGGCCCGATGGCGCAGACGAAAGAGCACATCCTGCTTGCCCGCCAGGTTGGCGTGCCGGCCATCGTTGTCTTCCTGAACAAGTGCGATCAGGTCGATGATGAGGAGCTGCTTGAGCTCGTTGAGATGGAAGTCCGCGAGGTTCTCACCGGTTACAACTTCCCGGGCGACGACATCCCGATCATCCGCGGTTCCGCGCTCAATGCGCTGGCTTCCGAGTCCACCGATCCGAACGCGCCGGAGTATGCCTGCATCAAGGAGCTCATGGACGCGGTTGACAACTACATCCCGACCCCGCCGCGTGACGACACCCTGCCGTTCCTGTGCCCGGTCGAGGACGTGTTCACTATCTCGGGCCGCGGCACCGTTGCCACCGGCCGTGTCGAGCGTGGTAAGATCAACAAGAATGAGCCGGTTGAGATCGTCGGTCTGGCCGATGAGATCAAGAGCACCGTTGTCACCGATATCGAGATGTTCCACAAGCTGCTCGACTTCGCCGAGGCTGGCGACAATGTCGGCCTGCTGCTGCGTGGTGTTGACAAGAAGGGCATCGAGCGCGGTCAGGTTCTCGCGAAACCCGGCTCCATCAAGCCGCACACGAAGTTTAAGGGCCAGGTCTACGTCCTGTCCAAGGAAGAGGGCGGCCGTCATACCCCGTTCTTCAACAACTATCGTCCGCAGTTCTACTTCCGTACCACTGACGTGACCGGTATCATCTCCCTGCCCGAGGGTGTTGAGATGTGCATGCCGGGCGACAACATTGACATGGATGTCGAGCTGATCACCCCGATCGCCATTGAGAAGGGCCTCCGCTTCGCCATCCGTGAGGGCGGCCGCACGGTTGGTTCCGGCGTCGTCATCGAGATCGAGGGCTAATCTCCGATTGCTTCAAAGCGGGCAGAAACGATTCCGTTTCTGCCCGCTTTTTTTCTTCCCTTTATGGTGGAAATCGTGTAGAATAATCTTTGTACCGGCATCACAGGACTTGCTGCGCCGTGCATAGCATGGCGCATGGAGGTGAACGGGATGCTGGTGGAGCTTGTTGTCTGCGCGCTGGCAGCTGCCGGGATTGTTCTGGTGATTTGGGTCATTGGCGCGGCGCTTTTGCTGCCCGCAAGGGAGGACTGTGTGTTGCTTGAAGCGCGCGGCGATGCAGAGGATCTGCAGCAGCGTGTGCGCTCCTATCGCTTTCTGTGCGATTCCGGCCTGATGCGCACGCGGATCCTGGTTGTCGACTGCGGCCTGAGCCAACTTGGCCGGGAAAGAGCGCAGCGGCTGGCGGAAGACGAGACGATTGAACTGTGCGGCGAACAGGCCGTGCCAGAAGTCTGGAAAACGGAGAGAGAGCATTGAACCAGGTTGAGCAGGAACTCCTGCGCGGCGCAGTTGTCGGCGTGGTGTTTCAGAACGCGGAGAATGGATATACCGTATTGCGCCTGCGGACAGAGGCGGGGGAGACGGTCACGGTTGTGGGCGTCATTCCGCTTGTGTCCGTGGGCGAACGGCTGGCCATCACCGGGCGTTGGGTCACGCATGCGACGTTTGGCGAGCAGTTCCAGGCAGAATTCCTGGAGCGGCAGATGCCGCAGTCCGAGCAGGAGATCCTGGCCTATCTGTCAGGGCGGAGCATCAGGGGGGTTGGGGAAAAGACGGCGGCAAAGATCGTCCGTCGCTTTGGCGCTGACGCGCTGCGCGTGCTGGATGAGACGCCGGAGCGTCTGACCGAAATCTCCGGCATTTCACCGAAAAAGGCACAGGAGATCGGCGAGAGCTTTCGCCGGCAGGTCGGCGTCCGCCGCCTGATCGAGTTTTTGGCCGGCCACAACTTACCGGTGGAACTGGCGCTGCGGCTGTATCGGGAATACGGCGAGTTCGCCGTGGAGACGGTGCGCGAGGATCCGTATGCGCTGACGCTTGCGCCGTTCCATGCCGGATTCGCAGCTGTGGATGCATTTGCAGTCAGTCTGGGCGTTGCGGCGGACGATGCGCGCCGTGTCGAGGCGGGAACTTTGTTTGAACTGCGCCACAACCTGGGCAACGGGCATGCATTCCTGCCAGTGGACAAGCTGATCGATGCAACCATGCGCCTGCTGGATCTCGACCGCGAGACGGTTGAGATTGCGCTGGACAATCTCCAGGCGGCCGGGCGGGTGAAGCTTGGCGAGGTGGCAAACCTGCGCGCATGTTATCTGCCGGAGCTGTATGAGGCTGAGACAGAGGCGGCTGTGCGTATTTTGCACATGGCTGCAGAGCCGGGGCAGGATGCGCCGGCGGATCTGCCGCAGCAGCTCGAAGCGCTGGAGCATACGCTCGGCATCCGCTATGCGCCACAGCAGCGCGAGGCGATCCGTGCCGCGGCGGAGCACAGCCTGATGATCTTGACTGGCGGCCCCGGCACGGGTAAAACAACAACAGTCAACGGCATCCTTGCACTGTTCGACGCAATGGGCCTGTCGACTGAGCTGGCCGCGCCGACGGGGCGCGCGGCCAAGCGGATGAGCGAGCTGACTGGCCGGGAGGCGGCCACCATCCACCGGTTGCTCGAGGCGCAATTTTCGCCGGAAACCGGTGAAATGGCCTTTGCACACGATGCGGCCTCGCCGCTGAAGCTGGACGCGTTGATTGTCGACGAGTGCTCAATGATCGATCTGCCGCTGATGCACGCGCTACTCGACGCGCTGCCGGACCCGTGCCGGCTGATCCTGGTCGGTGATCCGGATCAGCTCCCGCCGGTTGGCCCGGGCAGCGTATTCTCGGATCTGATCCGCTCCGGTGCGGTGTGTGTGGTGCAGCTGACGGAGATTTTCAGACAGGCGCGCGAGAGCCTGATCGTGATGAACGCCCACGCAGTCAACCGCGGCGAACTGCCGGTTCTGACGGCGAAAGACCGTGATTTTTTCTTTCTGAAGCGGCGCAGCGCAGATGCGGTGGTGCAGACGATCTGCGAACTGTGTGCGACGCACCTGCCAAACAATATGGGGATACCGGCGAGCGAAATTCAGGTGCTCTCGCCGCATCGGCGCTACGATACTGGCACCCGGCGGCTCAACGCTGCGCTGCAGGCGGCACTCAATCCGCCAGCGCCGGACAAGCCAGAGAAAAAATACGGCGAATTCCTGTTCCGCTTGGGCGACCGGGTCATGCAGATCCGCAATAACTATGATATACTATGGAAAAAGCCAGACACGCTTGCGCGCGGCACAGGAATGTTCAACGGCGACATCGGCCGGATTACGGCAATTGACTTGGAGCAGGAGTCGATGACCGTCAATTTTGACGACCGCGTTGCGGAATACTCGTTTGACATGCTCGGTGAGCTGGAGCTGGCCTATGCGATGACCGTGCACAAGGCA
Organism: uncultured Oscillospiraceae bacterium; assembly: GCA_964523945.1. Taxonomy (GTDB): domain Bacteria; phylum Bacillota; class Clostridia; order Oscillospirales; family Oscillospiraceae; genus CAKTOF01. The sequence continues at coordinate 3,419 of CAZGBU010000025.1, read as the reverse complement.
CAGGGGAGCGAGTACCGTGCAGTTATCCTCACGGTATTCCAGGGCTCGCCGCGGCTGATGACGCGCAGCGTGCTCTACACTGGGCTGACACGTGCACGGGAGTTGCTGATTCTCGTCGGAGACGAGCAGGCTGTCGCGCAGATGACAGAAAACGACCGCCAGCAGAAGCGCTACAGCGGCCTGAAGCTGCGGCTGCGTGGGGGCGGCACATGATCCGCGCGGCAAAATGGCTGCTCGATCTGCTCTTTCCGCCAAAGTGCGTGTTCTGCCATGCGCTGCTTGTGCCCGGCGCGCAGCCGGTCTGCGACCAGTGTGCCGCGCAGATCCTGCGGATGGAGCCGTTGGAGCGGGACGGGGAGTTTTATGACCGGTGCGTATCCGCGCTGCCATATGAAGAGCCGGTGCGCAGTTCTGTGCTGCGCTATAAATTCTCCGGACGGCAGGAGTATGCGCAGACCTATGCATCGCTGTTGGCCGCATGTGTACGCGAAAAATTGACCGGTCGTTTTGACCTGGTGAGCTGGGTGCCGGTCAGCCGGCGGCGCCGCCGCCAGCGCGGCTATGACCAGGCGGAGCTGCTTG
>CAZGBU010000025.1:0-2737 GCA_964523945.1 uncultured Oscillospiraceae bacterium | reverse complement strand
GAGCTGCTTGGCGCGCCCGCGGAGCCATGCCTGCGCAAGACGCGGCACAATCGCGCGCAGTCAAGCCTGCACGAGAGTAGCGCGCGAAAGGCGAACGTGCTCGGCGCGTACTGTGCATATCAGCCGGCACACTGGGCCGGAAAGCATATTTTGCTCATTGACGACGTGGTGACGACGGGCGCCACCCTGGAAGAATGCAGCCGAGTGCTGCAAACAGCCGGCGCGGCCGGGGTGTGCTGTGCCACGCTTGCCGCCAGACCGGGGAAAGGATAAGATTGCAGCATGCTGAAACTCTCAAGGGACATTGGCATTGATCTTGGCACATCAAACGTGCTCATCTATGTGGAGGGCAAAGGCGTCGTGGTGCGCGAGCCATCGGTCGTCGCGGTCGACCGGGGAACGGGGCGCGTGCTGCAGGTTGGCGCAGCGGCCCGGAATATGCTCGGCCGGACGCCGGGGAATGTGGTTGCGCTCAAGCCGCTGCGCGATGGCGTGATCTCGGACTATGAGATGACCCGTCGGCTGCTGACGCAACTGATGAAAAAGGCCATGCGCGCGCCGCTGGTCAAGCCGCGCGCTGTCGTCTGTGTGCCGAGCGGCATCACAGAGGTGGAAGAGCGTGCCGTGATCCAGGCAACGATGGAGGCCGGCGCGCGCCGTGTCTATCTGATTGAGGAGCCGCTGGCCGCTGCGCTGGGCGCGGGTATGAATCTCGACGGTGCTGAGGGGCACATGGTCGTCGATATCGGCGGCGGCACGACAGACATCGCGGTGCTGTCGATGAACAGCATTGCCACGTCTGCGTCGATCAAAGTCGGCGGCGATGCGTTTGACGATGCCATCGTGCGCTATGTCCGCCGGCGGCACAATGTAGCCATCGGCATGAACACGGCAGAGGAGATCAAGATGACGATCGGCTGCGTGACGGAGCGGCCGGATAATCCGGCCATGCAGGTCAAGGGACGCGACTTGAAAACAGGCCTGCCGCAGGAGTTTCTGATGCAGTCGAGCGAAGTAAACGATGCGCTGCGGCGCGCGGCGCGCCAGATTGCCGACGAGGTGACGGCGGTGCTCGAGCAGACGCAGCCGGAACTGGTGGTGGATGTGGCGAAAAACGGGATTGTGCTGACTGGCGGCGGCAGCCGCGTCTGGGGTTTTGAGCAGCTGATTACCGAACGTACTGGCATTGCCTGCTCGCTGGCGGATGATGCGGAATCGTGCGTGGCATTCGGCTGCGGCAAGAGCCTGCGCTGGATCAACCAGATGCAGGAGGGCACGATCAATATCGCGCGCAAAAAGCTGCTGGAGGAATAAAAGAGGGGGCGCTGCCTGCGGCAGCGCCCCCCTGTGCTTTTCCAGTTACCAGACCAGCGTGGCAAAATAGTCGTCCGGTGTCTCGGCGCGGCGAATCAGCGCGGCAGAGCCGTCTGGCCGCAGCAGGATTTCAGCCGAACGCAGCCGGCCGTTGTAGTTGTAGCCCATCGAGAAGCCGTGCGCGCCGGTGTCGTGGATAACCAACAGATCGCCGATGTCAATCTCCGGCAGCATGCGGTCGATTGCGAACTTATCGCAGTTTTCACAAAGTGAGCCAACCACGTCGTACATATGATCGCACGGCGCGCCCTCCTTGCCCATGACGGTGATGTGGTGATAGGCGCCATAGACAGCCGGTCGCATCAGGTTTGCAGCGCATGCGTCGACACCGATGTACTCTTTATAGGTGTGCTTTTGATGGATCACACGCGTGACCAGGTGGCCGTACGGACCGAGCATAAATCGGCCCAGCTCCGTGTAGATCGCAACGTCGCCCATGCCGGCCGGCACCAGAATCTGCTCGTACATCCGCCGTACGCCCTCGCCGATCACGGCAATGTCGTTGGCTTCCTGCTCGGGGCGGTAGGGGATTCCGATGCCGCCGGAAAGATTGATAAATGCAATGTGCACGCCCGTTTCGCGCTGGAGTTCAACTGCGGTCTTGAACAGAATCGCGGCGAGTGCCGGATAGTATTCATTTGTGACGGTGTTCGACGCCAGAAACGCGTGAATTCCAAATTCCTTTGCGCCTTTTTCTTTCAGGATGCGGAACGCCTCAGTCATTTGCGCGCGGGTCATGCCGTATTTCGCCTCACCCGGAGTGTCCATGATCGTGTTGGAGATTGCGAAATTGCCGCCCGGGTTGTATCGGCAGCTGATCCGTTCCGGAATGTGACCGATGGCGCGCTCGAGGAAGTCAATGTGTGTGATGTCATCGAGGTTGATGGTTGCGCCGAGCTGATCGGCGAGCACAAACTCCTCGGCCGGCGTGTCGTTCGAGGAAAACATGATCTCATCGCCGACAATACCGCACCGCTCACTCATCATCAGTTCGGTGAGCGATGAGCAGTCTGTCCCGCATCCTTCTTCGTGCAGGATCTTCAAAATGGCCGGCGTTGGTGTGGCTTTGACGGCGAAGTATTCCCGATAACCCGGGTTCCAGGCAAATGCCTGGCGCAGCTTCCGTGCGTTGTCACGGATGCCGGCCTCATCGTAGAGATGGAACGGCGTCGGGTACTGCGCGGCAATGGCCTCGAGCTGCTGTTTTGTTACAAACGGTTTTTTTGTCATATCTCTGCGCTCCCTGCGCTGTGCGCGGTCAAATTACAATCATTCTAGAAGAATTCGAAATTCCTGTCAACGGGGAAATAAAATCTTTTCAATCGTGCGCAGTTGGCTCTTGTCGCAGCACACAAAGTGTGCT
>CAZGBU010000024.1:0-21226 GCA_964523945.1 uncultured Oscillospiraceae bacterium | reverse complement strand
GTGTGGGCCGCGCCCATTTTATTGCTGCGACCAGCGTGACGCCAGCGCCGCGGCAACAGTCTCGCCCAGCACAGGGTCGGACGTGTCGAAATTAAGCGTGAGTGTGCAGACATAATTGCCGCGCCGCGCAATATACTCCATCCCACAGTTCCAAACAGCATCCATATCCGGTGCATAGACCGGCTCAAACTCGGCCCGACTGTCTGCAAATGTGGCATTGTCCATCAGCGCAGTGGTCAGCCGCTGTGCCAATGTCTCGCTTTCCAACACATAGACATCCTGAAACATCCAGTAATTTGTTCCATCCGGCGCTTCCAGGCACTCATAGACATCGTAGCACCGCGCGGCCAGCGACTGGCTGACCTTTACAGTGCTTGACCGGTCCAGCACATAGGGGACGTCGCGCTCACCGTTCAGGCCAAGATCCTCCAGCAGCAGATATGGCCCGTCCGCCGTCTGCGGCAGTGCATATTCCTCCAGCCGCGCCCATTGCCAGGCAGCCAGCGCCGCCGCCACAAGAAACGACGCAAGCAGCACGCCGGTCACCGTCCGGTGCACCTGCATGCGGCCCTTCGGCGCATGATCGATTGGCTGGCCGCGCCGCAGCCGCCGGTAGAGACGGTATGTGCAGACCGTACTGTGCAACTCACTGTACAAGGTAACTGCCAGCAGCGCCAGCCAGCCTGCCATCACGGCGGTCGCTTCCACCCAGGCAATCCAGAAGCCGCTGACAAAATCGCGCAGCACCGCATCCGTACCTCCCGCGAACATGGCCGCCAGCAAAAAATGCACCGCCAGGATCAGCAGCAGCGCCAGCCAGCCATTGCGGCACTGCCGCCGCAGCGCCTTGAGCGTCGCCGCCTGCTGGCGCGGGTCAGAGTAGAACTCCGGCGCGCCGCTGCCCTCCGGCGCAGAAAAAACATTGACCAGACCGCGCCGGCATATAAAGCGCCAGCCGCAGTCCTCGTAGATGGCAATCTGCTCATCCGGCAGCTCCACATCTTCCAGCCAACCCGGTGCGGCCAGCTCGATCCGATAGCACATTGCCGCCGGCTCCGCACGGGAGAACCGGCTCAGATAGGCGCCGCGCTTTTTCAGCTGCCAGCCCCTGCGCGCCATACGGGCATAGAGCGCTTCGTTCTCGCCGACGGCATAATCCCCATAATGGATTGCATACGTCCTGTTCATGGCTCTTCCTCCAAAGCGGCACCGTCGCGCACCAGCATCTTCAGCCTCTCATATTCCTGCCGCAGCGCGGCGCGGCCGGCGTCGGTGATCGCGTAGTTTTTCCGGCGGCTGTCGTCTGAGGACAGGACAATCAGCCCCTCTTTCCGCATCCGGGTCAGCACGCCGTAGAGCGTGCCCGGCCCCATCTCGATCCGCCCGCCGGAGAGTTCCCGGATCCGCTGCATCATCCCATAGCCATAGCCCGGGCGAAGCAGGCTGAGGAGAATATAATACATCGCCTCGGTCATCGGCTGCTGCGGCTGCATCCATGTCCCTCCCAACTATTATGTGTCTCGATATATCGTATGACATAATAGTAGCATATGACACAGCGGGATGCAACCCCTGCGGGCAAAAAATTCCGGGGCGTCTTCACGCCCCGGAAACACCTTGCGGATGCCCGCGCAAAACCTTACAGACAATCCATCAGGAGTTCATAAATTTCATCCCGGTCCAGCGGGCGCGGTCCGCTGGAAATGAGATTGCAGGTCTCTGCCACCTGACGCAGCAGCGCCGGCGTAATCTCCACCCGCGACTTCAGCTCTGACAGCCGCGTGGGCAGGCCGCAGGTCCGGATAAAGCCGGCCAGCGCTTCCACTCCGGCCTCCGCGCCGTCGACGTCAAACACCACCCTGGCAAAGCGCTCAAACTTTTCTTTGGCATCCTTGACGATGCGGCGGTAATAGGCCGGATGAATCACCGCCAATCCCTGGCCGTGGTTGCAGTCGGTATAGGCGCCCAGCTGGTGTTCAATCTGATGCGCCTGAAAATCAGTGCTGCGCCCCACTTTCAGGATCCCGTTCTCCGCCATGGCCGAATCCCACATCAAATTGCTCCGTGCCTGCATATCGTGCAGATCCACACGCAGGCGGCGCATATTGACCACCGTATTGCGCATGATGGCCAACGCGACGTCATCGGACACGTTGTCCCGGTCGGAATTGCCCAGATAGGTTTCCATTGCATGGCTGAGCGTATCAAACGCACCGGAGAGCGACTGCATGGCCGGTACAGTCGCCGTATAAGCAGGGTCCAGAATGGCAAACCGTGCGGCGTTTCCCACGATGGGGCCTTTCCAGCTCTTGTCCTCACAGGTGATGACTGCGCCGGCGTTCATCTCTGCACCGGTGCCGGATGCGGTGACCACCGCGCCCATGGGCACACCGGCGGAGGGGAATCTTCCGGACTGGTATTCCATGTCCCAGATGTCCTCGTCCAGCATCGCCTGTGCTGAGATCACCTTGCAGCAGTCGATCACGCTGCCACCACCCGCCGCCAGGATGAAGTCAACCCCGCGCGATCGAACCAGTGCCGCCCCCTCCTGCACCTTGGCATAGGTGGGGTTGGGCATGATGCCAGGGAAGTCCACCACCTCCTTGTCTGCCTCCACAAGCAGAGATTTGAGCGCATCGTAGACGCCGCTCCTGCGGATTGAGCCGCCGCCATAGGCCAGCATAACCGTTTTACCGCAGCCGGCCAACAGTGTCTTGAGATGCTTTTTCGCGGCGCCCACCCCAAAATAGACCGCTGTTGGATAGGTAAACACAAATTCATTCATTTTGCTTCCCGCCTTTCTGCGTACTGTTTTTCTGCGGCCATCCGCCGCGATGCTTGACACAGGCCCTGTGTCATCCTATAATTGACCTGCGCATTTTAATAGGCTCGTGCTGATTATGCTGCACATATTCACCGCAGGCAATGGGCGTCATCTGTCCGTCCGCAAAATAAACGGCAGATTATCTGTCTGTGCACATCAATGCGCAAAAAAACAGATGGGAGGTTCTCGCAATGCAGGCAGGAAAGACCGACTTGCGGGTGATTCGCACCAGGAAAGCCATACGGGATACTTTCTGCTCCATGATTATGGAAATGGACTATCCGGATATCACCATCAAGGAGCTGACCCGCCGGGCCATGATTAACCGCAACACCTTCTACCTGCACTACAGCTCCATTGATGCGCTGCTGCAGGAGCTGCAGGATGAGATCGCCGGGGAATTCATCGAAAAGCAGGTGTCCTACACGAAAATGGCAGATGTCCGTCAGATGATCCGGGTGTTTTTTGAGTACATGGCGACACGTTCGCCGCTGCAGGACCGCCTGCTGTGCAGCGGGAGCTACCAGTTCTTCTATGATCGGATCAACCGGCAGATCATGGAACACCGCAAGCAGGTCAACCGCGGCGCATTCGGGCTGGATACGGCATCGGAGAATTTTGTATTTGCCTATTACGGCAGCATCACCGCTGTCTTATACCGTCAGTGGGTTGCGGACGGAAAAAAGCTTTCGCTGGAGGACGCAATCGAGCTGGCCACAAAGCTGATCTGTGAGGGTATGTCAAGCGTGGTGCCACACTGACAGGAACAGCTTTCCCTTACCGCCCGTCTCAACTGAAACTGTTCTGAGATTGAAGAAAAAGGAGAGAGTAAAATGTGGCTTCTCTTTGCAGCCGGCTCTGCATTTTTCGCAGGTGTGACCGCCGTTCTGGCCAAATGCGGCATCCGGAAAACGGACTCCACCGTGGCCACCGCCATCCGCACCATTGTCGTGCTGATCTTCGCATGGGGGATGGTGCTGCTGGTTGGTTCGTCTGATCAGCTGCCGAACATCGACGGGACGACACTGTTGTTTTTGATTCTGTCGGGTCTGGCCACCGGCGCGTCGTGGCTGTGCTATTTCAAGGCGCTTCAGCTGGGTGATATCAACAAGGTGGTGCCCATCGACAAATCCAGCACGGTTTTGACCATTCTGCTGGCATTTGTACTGCTCGGAGAGCCAATCGGCCTGTTTCAGGGAATCGGCGTCGTACTGATCGGCGCAGGCACACTTCTGATGATTGAAAAAAAGCAGACGACGGCTGCGACAGGGGCCCAAGGGAAAAGCTGGATGCTCTTTGCATTTGGATCCGCTGTCTTTGCCAGTCTGACTGCCATTCTGGGCAAGGTGGGCATACAGGGCGTGGAATCCAATCTGGGCACCGCGGTCCGCACCGGCGTGGTATTGGTCATGGCCTGGGCGATGGTTCTGGTGACCGGCAAGGCCGGCGCGGTGCGGCAAGTGCCGCGCCGGGAGCTGGGCTTTATCTGCCTGTCGGGTCTGGCCACCGGCGCATCGTGGCTGTGTTACTACCGGGCCCTGCAGGATGGACCAGCCAGCGTAGTGGTCCCGATTGACAAGCTGAGCATTCTGGTCACTGTGGCGTTTTCCTATCTGGTATTTCGGGAAAAGCTCACGATCCGATCCGGTTGGGGGCTGGCGCTCATTGTTGTCGGGACGCTTGCCATGCTGTTGTGACAGGACCACAGGGCGCGCCGCTTTCTGCGGTGCGCCCTGTCTTTTCCGCTGCATGTCATCTTCCGCCGGCAGGCTGCCATTCCGTTTTCTGTATATGGTCAGCGGCTTATGCGAAAAGGTTCTAAGTCCTGCGCGGGTTGATTCCTTTGTGGTATTTCCGTTTTTCCGCCATCCGGCGTATGATACAAGCAGGAAAACCAGCAAAAGGGGGACTTCAGCATGGGGACAGCGCAGGACTATCTGCGGATGTATGAAGAAAAAAAGGGGACGCTGCAGGACTGTTTGAATCTGATCCGGTCCGGCGACGTCATCTTCACCACCAATAACTACTCTGAGCCGAACGTCATTCTGCAGCATCTGCACGAGATCGCGCCGCGCGTGGAGAATGTGAAGATCTGGAAAGGGCGTTCTGGCACCTATCCGTTTATGACCGATCCGGCCATGAAAGGCCACATCGAGATGTACACCTATTTTTTCGGCCCAACGTTCTACCGCCAGGCGCAGAAGCTTGGTCTGGTCGACTACGTTCCGGCTGACCTGGGGCACTATTTCACGGTTGCAGTCTCCGGGCACCCGGCCAATGTCTGCATCGCTGCCGTCACGCCGATGGATGAAAACGGCGTGTTTCACCTTGGGCTGAACCATGCCGCCGACGGACTTGGCGTGCAGGACGCCATCGACCACCACAAGACAATTATTCTCGAGGTAAACCCCCGGCTGCACACCATGCGCGGCGCACAGGAGATCCGCATTGAAGATGTAACCATGCTGCTCGAGGTCGATACGCCGGAGTATGTCATCCCGCCGATCCAGCCAACCGCCGTAGAGGATCAGATCGGCGCAGCAGTGGCCGAATTGGTCGCAGACGGAGACACGATCCAGCTCGGCATCGGCGGTATCCCGAACGCCGTCGGCGCATATTTGAAAGACAAACGCAACCTCGGCATCCACTCCGAGATGTTCACCAGCTCGATGATGGAGTTGATCCAGGCCGGCGTCATCACCGGCTCCAACAAGACCTATGACCGCGGCCTGCATGTGTGTGCGTTTGCAGAGGGCGTGCCGGAGCTGTATCCGTTCCTGCAGAACAATCCCAACTGCGTGATCCGGCCCGGCAGCCAGGTCGTCGATCCGTTTGAAATCGCGCGGCACGAGCATATGGTTTCGATCAATACGCTCGTTGAGATCGACCTGACCGGCCAGGTCTGTGCCGAATCGGTCGGCCCGAAACAGATCTCCGGTTCCGGCGGGGCGTTCTGCTTCTCCTATGGCGCCTACCGCTCCAAGGGAGGGAAAGGCATTCTGGCCTTTCCATCGCGGACGGCAAAGGGTGAGCCGAAAATCAAAGCCATGCTGACGCACGGTGCCGTCGTCACAACGCCGCGCAATTATGTTGACTATATCGTCACCGAATATGGCGTCGCGCGGCTCAAGGGAGCCTCCATCCGTGAGCGCGCCGAGCGGCTGATCGCCGTCGCCCACCCGGATGACCGCGCCGAACTGACGCGCGCCGCCCGCGCGCTGCTCTATCTCTGACCGTCTCAGCGATTTCGACTCCTCCCTGCCCCGCCGTCCCCTGGGGCAGTCCAATACCACCCGGGGCAAGCCCAGAACCGGCCGTCTCCCGCCGAGGCGGCCGGTATTTTCAGCGCTTGACGGCAGACTCGCCGCCCTCTACAATGTTGGCAAGGAGGGATGGCTATGAAACTTGGCCTGATTCAGATGGCGGTTACATCCGACCAGGCACAGTGCATCCAAATCGCGCGGGAGAGGATCGCGGCGCTCGCATCACGCGGCGCGGAACTGATTGTCCTGCCGGAGATGTTCTGCTGTCCGTACGACACCGCGCTCTTCGCGCGCTACAGCGAGACACACGGCGGCCCGGTGCAGCGCGCGATGGCAGACAGCGCGCGCGAAAACGGCATCTGGCTTGTCGCCGGCTCGCTGCCGGAGCGTGAGGGCTCCCGCCTGTACAACACCTCGTTCGTCTATGGTCCGGACGGCCGCGAGATCACACGCTGCCGGAAAATTCATCTGTTCGACGTCAACATCCATGGTGGACAGTACTTCCGGGAATCCGACTCGCTCAGCCCCGGCGATTCGATCTGCGCGTTTGACACGCCGTGGGGTAAAATCGGTCTCTGTATCTGCTTCGATCTGCGCTTTGCCGAACTCTTCCGCGCAATGGCGCTTGCCGGTGCGCGGCTTGTCGTCGTGCCGGCCGCGTTCAACCGGACGACCGGGCCGGCGCACTGGACGCTCCACTTTCGCGCCCGTGCGGTCGATAACCAGCTCTTTACCGCAGGCTGCGCGCCGGCGCGCGACGAATCCGCAAGCTATGTCTCCTATGGCCACTCGATTGTCTGTGACCCTTGGGGCCGTGTGCTGGCCGAGGCGGAGGAGCATGCGTGTGACATTCTCACCGCGCTCGACCTGTCCGAGTGCGATGCCATCCGCGCACAGCTTCCCATTCTTCCGGCGCTGCGCGGCGATATCTATCCGCTCGCACGCGCCTGACTACGCCTGCATCTGCACGACGATTTTGCCGTTGACGCTGCCGCTGTCCAGCGCAGTACAGGCATCCCGGATGTCACAAAAGGAAAAGCACGCGCCAATGCCGGGTCGCAGCTGATGTGCCGCCAAAAATGCAAACATTGCGTCTATCTCCCGCTGGGTCGGCCCGTTGCTGAAAAAGCCCGTCAAATACACACCGTTGGGGATGTCCTTGATCGGATCGAAGCCGTTCAGAGTGAACACACCGCCCAAAATACCGGTATTGCAGACAATACCACCGCTGCCGACACAGCGCAGGGTATCGCTGAGGGTCCTGGGGCCAACCAGCTCCAGGGCCTTTGTCACGCCGGATAATGCTGTCCTCCAGTATCCCCGTGTCCAGAATCGCTGCATCCGCAGCCGCAAGCAGCGGCAGCTTTTCCGATCGGTGCGTCGTGGCGATGACGCGGCAGCCCAGCGCTTTGGCAAGCTGGATGGCCGCATAACCCAGGGCGCAGGTACCGCCCCGAACCAGAAGTGTGTCTTCTGACTTTAAATGCAGGCTGGCAAACAGGGATCCCCATGCGGTGAAATACGTCTCCGGCACAGCAGCCAGCTGCGCCCAGGAGAGGTCGGAGGAAACAGCAAACACATGATGCGCCGGCAGCAGCGCATACTCAGCATAGCTCCCGGAGAAGCTGCGGCCCATGCCGCCCATCAGCGCGGCCACTTTCTGCCCTGTCGCAAACTGGCTGTCCGAGGGATCTGCAATCTCTCCCACGCACTCGATGCCGGGAATGATGGGCTTTTGAATGTAATTTGCCTGAATTTCGCTCAGGCGCAAAATCTGTTCGGAATGGTTCATGCCGAAGGCCTTCACCTTTACCAGCACCCAACCGGGCCGGACCGCCGGCACGGGAACCTCGCACAGCCGGACCTGCTCCGCCGGCGTGGGAGCTGTCAAAATCACCGCTTTCATTGTTTTGGGAATCATGCGGGCACCTCCTTCCAGCACTCGGGATCGGCGGCATAGAAATTGCCATCCCGCCCGCTGTCCACCGCCGGGCATCCCCTGCACCACGCCAGCAGCTCGCATTTGGCGCACTTCTCAAACCTGGTATAGTCCCGGTACTGTTCCACTTGGCATACCCACAGGTCTGCCAGCCTGTCATTGAACACATTGCCCACTTTGCTGCTTTGCACCCGGCGGCAGGCGTATACATCGCCGGTGGGCAGGATGGTCAGGTGGCAGTTGCCGCAGTTGCAGCCGCCGTAGATCACACCCTCCTCCGCATTCTCTGGAATGCGGAACGTACCTGTTTCGTACTCGTACAGGGTCCACAGGTGGTCCTTCTTGTTGAAATATGTCTCGCAGCCGGCAGCCTCATAGGCCTTGCATTTCCTGTCGCAGTCGGCCAGCAGCTGCCGGTAGCGCAAGGGGTCGATGCCCACATCTTTCTCCCCGCTGGTGGGGCAGTAGCGGGAAAAAGCGAACACGTCCGCTCCGTGGGCCACCACGGTGTCGATGATGCCCGGCACCTGATCGATGTTGACACCGGAAACCGTCGTCATGATCACCGCCCGGATGCCAGCCTTTTTGATACAGGAGATCTTCTCCAGGGTGCAGTCGAAGCTGCCGGGCTTGCGGAACCAGTCGTGGGTCTGGCGCAGGCCGTCCAGAGAGAGCTGGTACTTCTCACAGCCGTACTCCTTGAGTTTTTGGCACACCGCGTCGTCGAGATGAAAGGGGTTGCCCAGAATGGTAAACGGGATCTCGTTTTCCTTCATCAGCCCAAGCAGATCCCAGAAGTTTGGGTGCAGGATGGGGTCGCCGCCGGTGAGATAGAAGTAGGGCATACGGTGGTAGACCTTGCAGAAATCCAGGCAGTTGTAAAAGGTGTCCTGCATCTGGGGCCAGGTCATAGCGTCCAGCTTTTTGCAGGTGTCCTCAGCAAAAATGTAGCAGTGTTTGCACCGCTGGTCGCAGGCCTCGGTGATGTGCCACTGAAAGGAAAAGTATTCCATGGTGATTGACCTCCTGATTGCTTGATTCTGTCATGGGAGCGCAGTTCCCAAACCGCGGCGCGGCCGGTGCTTGGGAACTGCGCCCCCGGGGATAGACCCGCGGGGGCGCAGGGTGCTCGCTCACTTGTCGCCGGCACCGCAGGCCGAGCCGCAGGCGGTGGGCTTGGGGTCAGCCGCTCCGCAGGCAGTTGGCTGCTGAGCTGGTTTGTCCCCGGCGCCGCAGGCTGTTCTGCAGGCGGAAGCAGCATTGGCCGCTGCCTTGCTGCTCCAAGCAAACAGATTCTTCAATCCCATCATCGCATTCCTCCTTCGTTTGTCTTTGGAAATCAGGTGTTTCCTGACCCCCTGGTTTCAGTATAACGGGCGAAAATTTCCCTCACAAGTACGCACTATTTTATGACCAGGTCACCTATTTGTAACTCCTTGACCGCCATATTGCTTTCCATTACAATAAGACAAAATATCTTACGGGGAGGAGCGCCGTATGTTGACCAAAGAGGAGCTGCCCGCCTGTCCGGTGGCCACAACCGTCCAGCTGATCGGCAGCAAGTGGAAGCTTCTGATCCTGCGCAACCTAATGGCACGCCCGTGGCGGTTCAACGAGCTGAAGAAAGACCTGGCCGGGATCAGTCAGAAAGTTCTCACCGACAGCCTTCGCTCTATGGAAGAGGACGGGATTGTTGTGCGCACTGTCTATCCGGAGATCCCGCCCAGAGTGGAATATGCGCTGAGCGAGCTGGGACAGGCCATGCTGCCGATTATCAGTGCGATGGAGCAGTGGGGACTCAGTTATCAATCGCGTGTGCGCAGCGCAGCTGCCCACTGACAAAAACAAGCCCGCCGGGGATGTTCCCCAGCGGGCTTGTTGATGTTCCGGCCGCTTGGCGCCGGTTCAGTTCTTTCGGTGCGCCTCAATCATGCACAGCGCAATTCCGACAAACACCAGCACGACCGAGACAAGAAACGGGACAAAAAGTCCGTTGCCGCGCAGATTGGCATACAAGCCGTCGGCTCCGTTGTAGGTCACCGGATGATCGGTCGCCGTGACCAGCAGCACAAGCGAATAAATCGCACTGATCGTCGTCAGGAACATCCCGAACAACATTTTCTTCAAGGAAATCCCCCCTCTTTCTGTACGCCAGGCTCCGCCTTATTCCGAGGACTTGATGGCTTCGAGCGCCGAAACTCGCACTGCGCGGTTGGCCGGATAGAAGCCGGAGCCAAGGCCGATCAGCACGGAGAACACGATTGCAAACGGAATCAGCCAGAACGGAATCACCGAGGTGCGCGTAATCTCCTCGCCGCCAAAAATACAGAGCATGATATTGTGCACGGATGGGCCACTGCCCAGCGAAACCAGATTGATGATAATCATGGCGATAAAGCTGATTACACTGCCGACCAGTCCCCCGATCAGGCCGATCGCACCGGCCTCGGACAGGAACAGGACCCGGATGTCCCGGACGTAGCAGCCAAGCGCTTTCATAATGCCGATCTCGCGCGTGCGCTCGGAGATGGACATGACCATCGTATTTGCAATGCCGATCGCTGCCACGAACAGTGAAACCGCGCCGAGGCCGCCCAGCATCAGCATCCGCTGCTGCGCCTCCTGCTGCAGCGGTTCACGCACACTCTCCATAGACGAGGTGTTAAAGCCGTAGGTGTCGATCTCTTTCTGTGCATCCGCCACATGGTCAATGTCAATGGCTTTGACCATGACTTCATTGTAGGTAATATCTTTTTTGGTTCCCTCCTGCGCCATGGCACGCTCGATAATGCTGCGCATTGCGCTCACATCCATAACAATACCCTCAGACGTCTCATACCCCTTATTCCAGTCCTCTTTCAGGATACCAGTCACCTTGACGTCGGTCGTAAATGTCGCGCCCGATGAGAGCGTGATCTCAATTGTGATGGTGGTTGAGGTCGGATCAAAATACGGATCCGGAATGTCGATCAGATTGCCCTCCTCATCCCAGCCGCCACTGTACCGGTCAACATAGTTCATTCCCTCCGGGCGCATCGTATCATAGAAGTTATAGGCAAAATACTGACCGACAAGCACCTCATCGCTCTCCTCCGGCATCTGGCCGGAAAGCAGCTCATAGCCCATATCCGCAGCAGAAGCCATGTCGACACCGACAATCTCGCTCCAATAGGTCATGTACCGGCGGTTGACGCCGGCATAAAGCTGCGCGGAATAGTAGTTGCCCAGGTTGAGCTTCGGCGTGACAGCTTTGACGCCGTCAATCTGGCGAAACGAGGCAACCGTGCTATCATCAAGCGCGTTGTCGCCGGTATTGTTGTAGTTGTAGACCTGAATCATCGTCAGATCGCCCATCTGGGCCAGCATTTTGTCCTGCGCCTCCTGCGTACCGAAGCCGAGCGAGACCATGATGACGATCGCGCAGCAGCCGATCAGAACGCCGAGGACCGTAAGGAACGTCCGGGATTTCCGGCGCTTGAGGTTTTGGAGGCACATGTGCAGAATATCGCTGCCGCGCACTGCTTACTCCTCCTTTCCTCCCACGCCGGCGGGCGTCTGCTCCTCCGCAGTGGTCAGTACATCCTCGTCTTCCCAGTCGCCCCAGTCGCTTTGGGCACTGCGGGCCACCGCCGCTTTCTTCTTCTGGCGTACCACAATCATCAGAATGAGGATCAGCGCAACGCCTCCGCCGGCGACGCTGCCCCAGAGCACCCAGTTCGTTTCCGGCTCTTCAACCGGCATCGGGTCGATCGAGATGCCGGGATCTTCCCAGCCCCAGTCCATCTCCATGACCGACAGGGTCATCGGGAATTCCCGTGTAACCGTCTGGGCATTGGGATCCTCGTAGGTGATCGTGATCGTAATCGGCACCTCACCCGCCGCCCACGGCGTGACGACAAAGCTGATATTCCCGCTCGCACCGGAGGCAAAGTTGCCCAGGTACTGCGTCTCCTGCAGCGCATCAATATCGCCGGATACGGTTGCCTCGACGTTGGAAACGCCGCTCTTGCCCATATTGACATAGCTCATGGTGATGGTCGTCTCCATACCGGCGTAGGCAACATCGAACAGCGTCGGCTCGTCAAGCTGGAGCCGGTCGGGCTGATAGACCGGAATCGACAGCCGGATGTCTGAGTTGGACGATGAACGCTGCGACCCGTCCACATACTCGTACCGGAACGAGACGCTGACTGTCTGCGCGCCGGTCTCGGCGGTGGCAAGCGTCTGCATCGGGACTTCCTGGGTCAGGCTGCCGCCGGCTGCCAGCGAAGTATAGTAGAACGTGTTTGTCGCACCGTCGATCGTGAAGCTCTCGCCGCCGTCGACAACCACGACGACGTTCTCCACGCCGAGCCGGCCGGTGTTGGTAAATGTAAAGCTCAGGCTGAACGGCGCACCGGCTGCGACGGATTCCCCACCGATGTTGAAGTCACTGATAATCAGATTCGGCACCGGGCTGCTCGGCTCCACGCCGGTATCCTGCTCGGTGACGTTGGCGGATATGTTAACGCGTTCGGATGTGTTGCCCTGCGTCAGCCCGCTGCCGGAATCATAGCTGAAGCTGAGGTCGGCGCTGACCGACTGTGTTGTCGAGGAGATCTGCGCTGCGGCCTTGATGGTCAGCGTGATGCTGGCCGTGCCGCCGGCCGGCACATCCGAAAGGACAAACGTAGAAGTGTTGTTCTGCAGCACCAGCGCCTCGGACGTCGAGACCGTTACCACCGGGCTGACCAGCGCCGTTTTGCCGGCGTTTTCAAATGTCAGCGTCAGATCGAACGTCTGATTGGCCGAAATCGGGTTGAGCGCGCTGCGCGTGATGATGACCGGCGGCTGCGGAATGGTCACGCTGCCGCCCGTGTTGACCGTTGCGGGAATGGTCAGCGTCTCGGTTGCGGTAGCCTGCGTCGTTGAAATGTTGTTGAAATAATTGTAGGTCAGCTCGATGCCGATGTTCTGCACGCTCGAAGAGATCGTCTCAAGCGCCTGCAGCTGCACCACGGTCGTCACTGTTTTTTCGCGCCGATGTCCTCCAGCACAAACGTAGAGCTGCCGCCGGCAAGCATCAGCGACTCGGACGGCGTATAGGAAATGACCGGCGAGCGCAGGATCGTGTTGCTCAGGTTCTGGATGTGGATCGTGACCTCGAACGACTCCCCGGCTTTTACCGGCTCGGAAATCTCGTCGCGGCTGAAGATCAGCATCGGCGTTGGGATCGTGTCCGGCGTGCCCGGATCATATTCTGGGACCTCCGGCTCGACGTAGATCACCGCCTGCGTGATTGTCAGGTCGATCGTCTGATATGCTGCAGTGGTATTAAGGTAGCCCACCATCATCCGCAGGCTCTGTCCCTGGCCGGAATAGACCACATCCTGAAGTAGCACTGTATATGTAAGTGGGCCACTGGTAGATGTGATGTCAACTTGCACGGCATAGTTTGAACCGCCGGTAAAGCTGTCAACCAACTTGGTGACATCAATATTTGACGACGAATTATCAACATCAGTATTTGTTACAGTGGTATCTTTAAAATGAATGATCAGATTCACATGGCTGTTGCGCGAAATGCTCGACAGAGAATTCCCCGCCGTGCTCTGGATCTCATACGACGTGACGACCGGGCTGATCGCATCGACGGCGGCAGCGCCTGCCGGCAGGACAGAAATCAGCACCGCCAGGAGCAAAAACGCAGCGGCAGCGCGCGTGAACAGGTGTTTCATTTCAGGCACTCTCCTTGTTTTTTCTCTCATCTCGAATGATTTCTCCGTCGCGCAGTGTCACAATGCGGTCTGCATAGGCCGCCATCTCCGGGTCATGGGAGACCAGGATGATTGTCTGGTGGTATTTGCGGGCGAAGCGGCAGATCATTTCCATGACTTCTTTTGTGGTATGCGTGTCCAGGTTGCCGGTCGGCTCGTCGGCAAAGACGACGTCAGGCCGGGTGATGAACGCACGCGCGATGCCGACGCGCTGCTGCTGGCCGCCGGACATCTGACTGGGAAAATGATCCAGCCGGTTCGGCAGGCCGACGCTGGCAAGCATCGCCCGGGCTGCCTTTTCCCGTTCGGCTTTCTCCACGCCGCGGAACATCAACGGCAGTGCGACGTTTTCCGTCGCGGTCAGGTTCGGCAGCAGGTTGTACGACTGGAACACAAAGCCGATGTGCCGCTGCCGGAACGACGCAAGCTCATTTTCATCCAGCTGAGAAATCGGCACACCGCCAATGCGCACGACGCCGCGCGTCGGGCGCTCCATGCCGGCGAGCTGGTTGAGCAGCGTGCTCTTACCCGAGCCGGACTGGCCGAATACGCAGCAGATTTCGCCGCGCATCACCGTCAGGTTGATTCGCCTGAGCGCCACGACAACCTCATCCCCGACCGGGTATTCCTTCCGGACATTGCGAAGCTCAATCAGCGGCCGGCTGCGCGGGCTGCTTTCCGCCATGGCCATCAACTCCTTTCCAGACTACACTATATCAGGCATGCCTTTCATCGATATTCACGTCGCCTTACGTTTTCTTAAGGTGGTCTGTCTCGTCCGGGCGAATGCGCGGCAGCAAAATCTCAAATATGGATCCGCCCGCGCCGGGCGGGTTGGGCAGCAGACGGATCGAGCCGCGGTGCGCCTCGATGATCCGGCGGGCAATCGCCAGTCCCAGGCCGCTGCCGCTGCCAGAGCGCGCCTCATCCCCCGTTGCAAACGGCACAAACAGCCGGCTGCGCAGCGACGCCGGGATGCCGTTTCCGTTGTCCGAGAGCCGAATCACCACGCACGGTGCCGTCACGCTCAGGCTCACACGGATCAGCGTGCCAAGCGTGTTGTGCTGGAGAGAATTCGACAGGATATTATCCAGCGCGCGGCGGAACTGGAACCGGTCAAGCCGGCAGTGCACCGGGCTGTCCGGGATCCGGACGTCCAGAGAGAATCCGGCCAGATCGATCTCGTCATACTTCTCCGCCAGATACTCGCGCAGGAACTCGCACAGATCCACCGGGCGGAGCGTCAGGCGGAACTCGGGATGCGAGGTCTTGGCATATTCATAAAAGGAATTGATCAGCGCAGCCAGCGACACGGCCTTGCTGTCGATCGCCTCAAGATAGCGGTTCAGCTCGCCCTCGGGCACCTTACCGTCGCGAATTGCGCTCGTATAGCCGGCAAGCACCGTAATCGGCGTTTTCAAATCGTGTGAAATATCAGCGATCAGCTTCTGGCGCTCACTGTCCAGGCGATCCCGCTCGCGCTCACTCTCGGTGAGCTGCGCAGCCAGCGCATTGACATTTTCCGCCATCCGCTGGATCTCCGCCGGTCCGCCGCAGTCAGACACATTGACCGACTCTCCCTCGCGCAGCCGCACAATCGCCCGGTCAAGCCGGACCAGCGGCCGGCCGATTTTCCGCCGCAGCCGGAAGATAAACCAGGCAGTCGTCAGCACATACAGCGGGATCAGCACGAACCAGATGCGGTTGACCGCGGCCAGAAAGCCGCCGGCGCCCGCATTCCCGGCAGCCGGCAGCCAGATCAAGAGAGTTCGTGTCTCCCCCGCCGCTGTGAACGGCTGTCGACAGAGCGTATAGCGATCCGACCACGAACCGGTCAGGAATCCGAACTCCCGTTCGGTATATGCGCTGCGTCCGTCTCCGAAGCCGCCGTAGCGCACCTGCAGGTCGCCGCCAAGCACCGCAAACGCTGCCCCGTCGCCCAGATAGCGTGCCGCACTGACGCGCTCATATCTGCCTGCCGCAAAATCCCGGCTGGCGAGCAGCCCGTCCACATTCAGCCCACTGTCCCAAACGCCGAGCTTGTGCGTCCACAGCCCGTAGATCACGGCTGCAAGCACAAGCAGTGTGCCGGTAAACGCCAGAAAATGGCGCGTCAGCACCGCAAACAGGCTGCTGGGCTCCCTCTCATTTTTCAAGCTTGTACCCCAATCCCTTGATTGTGATAATATGGGTTGGCCGCTTCGGATCGGCCTCGATCTTGTTGCGCAGCTTGGAGATATGAACCATCATCGTGTTGTCGTCGCTCTCATAATACGCACCGTTTGCAGCCTCGTAGAGCTGTACCTTGGTGAAAATCCGTCCCGGCGCACGCATCAGCACCGCCAGGATCCGGTATTCTGTCGGAGTAAGCGGAATAATTTCGCCGCCGCGTGTCAGTGTGCAGCTCGCCGTGTCGAGCGACAGATCCCCGACCGTCAGCACACAGGCCGCCGTCCATGCGCTGCGCCGCAGCAGCGCGCGGACGCGCGCGACGATCTCCAGCGGATTGAACGGCTTGGCAATATAGTCATCCGCGCCGAGGTTCAAGCCCAGGATTTTGTCATTGTCTTGGCTTTTGGCCGACAGAATGAGGATCGGCATCTCGCCGAGCGCGCGCAGCGCGCGCGTAAGCGCAAACCCATCCATCTTCGGCATCATCACATCCAGAATTGCGAGATCCGGCGGGCTCTGCCTGGCCAGTTCAAGCGCCGTCTCGCCGTTTTCCGCCAGCACAACCGAGTAGCCCTCGCTGACCAGATACAGCTCCAGCAGGGCGCGGATGTCCGCATCGTCCTCTGCAATCAGAATTCTCTGTCCCATGCTATGTATATCTCTTTCCGCGGCGCACAGGCGCCGCCGTATTATCCGCCCCAATTATACCGTGTTTCATAACCGGATGCAAGGCATGTCCGACCCTCATCTACAATTTCGGAGCCGCCCGGCCGGGCGGCTCCATACCGTCAGGCAATCAATCGTGCAGCGGCTGCCACCCCGGCGCACAGCACCGCACCGCACAGCGTCGGAAGTGCGGCTGCCAGCGCCGTCCATTTCCAGCTTCCCGTCTCTTTTCGGATCGTCCACAGCGTGGTTGCACACGGCCAGTGCAGCAGGGAAAACAGCATCACGCACACTGCCGTCACCCACGTCCAGCCGTTGGCAAGCAGGAGCTGCCGGATCGAATCGAGTGCGCCCAGCTCCATCAGGCTCCCCTGCGCAGCGTAGGCCATCACGATCAGCGGCAGCACAATCTCGTTGGCGGGCAGCCCCAGCAGAAACGCCATCAGGATCTCGCCGTCCAGCCCGAACCAGCGCGCAACAGGGTCCAGCCACTGGGCCGCAATCGCAAGCAGACTGCATCCATCCACCGTCACATTGGCCGCCAGCCAGATCAGCGCGCCGGCCGGCGCCGCCACAGCAGCCGCGCGTCCGAGCACGAACAGGGTCCGGTCACGCACCGAACGAACGATCACCTGCCCGATCTGCGGGCGGCGATACGGCGGGAGCTCGAGTGTAAACGACGACGGAACGCCGCGCAGCAGCGTATGCGACAGCAGCCAGGTTGCTCCGAACGTCAGCACAACGCCCAACACAATGATCGCGGTCAAACCAATCGCTGCCTGTATAGACGATGCAAGGCCTCCCGCGGTTCCCACAAAAAACAGTGAAAGGATTGTCAGAAGAGCGGAAAACCGGCCGTTGCACGGGACAAACGAATTGGTCACAATGGCAAGCAGCCGCTCGCGCGGCGAGTCAATGATCCGGCAGCCGACCACGCCTGCCGCATTGCAGCCGAAGCCCATGCACATGCTGAGCGCCTGCTTACCGCACGCGCAGCAACGCTGAAACGGCCGGTCCAGATTGTAAGCCACGCGCGGCAGGTAGCCGGCGTCCTCGAGCAGCGTGAACAGCGGGAAAAAGATCGCCATCGGCGGCAGCATCACCGAGACAACCCAGGCCAGCACCCGATAGGCGCCGAGCACAACAATGCCGTGCAGCCAGGCCGGTGCGTGCGCCCACTCAAACAACGCCGTCAGCTGATCCTGCAGGCCAAATAACGCCTCAGAAAGCAGCGCGGACGGGTAATTCGCCCCCGTGATCGTCAGCCAAAAGATTACCGCCAGCATCAGCAGCATAACCGGATACCCGGCGAGCCGACCGGTCAGGATCCGATCGATGCGGCGGTCCCGCGCACTGTAGCCCACCGCACCGCCGACCACGCCGCGGCTGATCTGTTCCGCCTGCCCCACCAGCGCACCGACCATCGCGTCGCGTACGCCGTCGGCATCCACCCCCCATCTGTGCCAGCACTGCATCCGCGGCATGGGTCAAGTCATCCAGCGACACGCCTTTCGCCGCCCCGTCCAAACGGCCGCGCAGCTCGCACAGCAGCGTCTGATCCTGCTCGAGCAGCCGCAGGCTCAGCCATTTCTCGGGTATGCCGGCGCAATCTGTCCCACGGAGCACGCCGGAGAGTAATTCCGACGCCTGCTCAATCGGTGCCGGGTAGCGCACGCTGCACGGCGCAGCGGCGCGAGTGCCGTCCACCACTTCATCCAACGTGCGCACCAGTTCGTCCAGGCTCCCGCGCCGGCGCGCTGACGTGCCGACCACCGGTACGCCGAGCCGCTGTTCGAGCAGCTTCAGATCAAGCCGGATCCCCTTGCGCGCTGCCTCGTCGAGCAAGTTGACGCAGACAACAACGTGCGGCGTAATCTCCATCGTCTGCAGCACCAGGTTCAGCCCACGCTCCAGGCATGTTGCGTCACAGACGACAATCACTGCGTCCGGCCTGTCGAAGCAAAGAAAGTTTCGTGCTGTCTCTTCCTCTGCCGAGTGCGCCAAAAGCGAATATGTACCGGGCAAATCCACCAGGCAGTACGACCGGCTGCCGCTTGTAAACTCGCCCTGCGCGCGGGTTACTGTCTTGCCCGGCCAGTTGCCCGTGTGCTGGTGCGAACCGGTGAGCGCATTGAATACGGTGCTTTTTCCCACGTTCGGATTGCCGGCCAGTGCAACGACACAGCGTCCCTCACGCACGGCCGGACGGTCCGCGGCCGCCCGGCGGCCAACCGAACGATTCGTCAGTCCCATGCCCTGTCCTCATCCGGCTGGACAAGAATGTCGCGGCCGTCTGCGGCGCGGATGGCGATCACCGCGCCGCGGATCAAATAAGCATGCGGGTCGCCGCCGGGACTTTTTTCCACGCGCTCGACTTTGGTATGCGCGATCAGGCCGAGGTCGAGCAGCCGCCGGCGCATGCTGCCGGTTGACCGCAGCGCCAGGACCGTTGCGTGCTCGCCCGGCCGGAGGTCATTCAGGCAAATCGGCTGGTTCATGTCACAGCACCTCTCCTTGTAAAATGCAGCGGGAAGCGTCGAGCCTCCCGTTGCATGCTATTCCGTCCGGTTCAGATGAGTGACACAGCAGCGCAGCCCGCGCCGAAATCGGTCGCATTCAAAAACGCTTCCTGCACGCAAAGCGTACAGGAAGCGTTTCAAATCAGAGCATACTCTTCAGATCTGGGCTGATGACCAGTCTTGCCTCTGTGGCAGCCTGGATCTCTTCGAGCGTAAAAGCCGGGTTGAATTCTGTCAGCAGCAGCCCGGAATCCGTCACGGAAATGACGGCCATCTCGGTGATAATCTGGTTGACACACCGGACCGCGGTATAGGGCAGGCGGCACCGTTTCAGAATCTTTGGCTTCCCTTTGGCCGTGTGCTCCATGGCGATGATCACCTTTTTTGCCCCCACCAGCAGATCCATCGCGCCGCCCATGCCAGGCATTTTTTTGCCGGGGATAATCCAGTTGGACAGAGAGCCCTCTTCGTCCACCTCCAGCCCGCCCAGGACAGTCGCATCCACATGGCCGCCCCGAATCATGACAAATGAAGTCGCGGAGTCAACAAAACAACCGCCGTGCGCCACAGCGGCCGGCGCTCCGCCTGCGTCAACAACATGGAGCGGGCGGTGGCTCCAGTCATCCACTGCGGCCGTTCCCACGATTCCATTTTCCGACTGGAGAATCACATGGACATCCTCGGGCAGGAACTGGGGCACCAGCGTGGGCAGGCCGATGCCCAGATTGACCACGTCTCCGTCATGCAGCTCTCTGGCGACACGTGCAGCAATCAGCCGTTTGGCCTCAGAACGATCCACGCCGTTTGCCCCCTTTCACAATATAGTCCACAAAGACACCCGGAACATGGACATTTTCCGGCTGGATGCCGCCCAGCGCGACGGTTTCCTCCGCCTCTACTACCGTGTCCGCAGCCGTCGCCATCACGGTATTGAAGTTGCTGGTGTTCCCCCGATACCAGACATTCCCCGCCGGATCCACCAGAGAGCCGGCGATGAGCGCCACATCGGCGCGCAGCGAATCCATCAGCAGGTAGTCTTTCCCATGAATGGTCTGTCTGCCGAGGCAGAGCGGGCTTTCTTCGACAATCGTGCCGACACCGGTCGGTGTGAGGACACCGCCCAGGCCGGCGCCGCCAGCCCGGATCATCTCCACCAGGGAGCCCTGCGGTACCAGGAGCACCTCCAGCGTCCCCTCCACCATGGACTGCTCTGCCACCTCCGGATTGAGGCCAACATGTGTCGCAATCAGCCGTTTGACCTGGCGGCTGTGAATCAGTTTTGCCACGCCGTAGTGCGCTTCGTCCATCGGGCCGCCCGGCATGGCCGCATCGTTGCAGATCAGCGTCAGATCCCGAACGCCCGATTCGACCAGGATGTCAATGAAATCATGCGGACTTCCGCATCCCATAAAGCCCCCAAACATCACTGTGGCGCCATCTGGAATCAGTGTGGCATCCTCATCCATCCGAATCAGCTTTGACATCGCTGTCCCTCCCCGTAACAAGTCTGGAAAATCGTATTGAACAGGTGCAACAGGCATTTCGATCCTTGCAGAACCGCTGCGGGCAGAGACAGAGGTTCGACAGAATTCCTGTGCATGTGGATCATAATAACATGCCTGCTTTCAACAATCAATCTCTGCCACTGTCGGACAAACGGCTATTGTGTACGGCGGCTGATATCGGAGCCACCGTTCTCAGCATAAAGCATAAAACAGCAGCTGTTGTCAGTCGCAATTTTGACAGATCGTTGTATATTAGTATACGAATTCTGTTCTATATTGGGGATATACAACAATTTTGTCCGCTCACATTTAGTTAAGACGCAGAAATATTCTGCATTCAGGACTTCTCCTTGCTTCTGTCTGCAGCATGAAAATAAAAAATCAGAGCAAGCGATATCACGCTTGCTCTGACGATAGAAGGAGATATAAAAATCGATATTTTTTAGGTGAGATAAAACCATAACCCAGTACAAGCGGTTGTGACTTGGAGAGGAGCCGCAACAGAATGAATGAGAGGTGCCTTTTGTGAAAAAGTCGCCGCGAACGATATGACGTTCGCGGCGAAGTGGTCCGAGTGACAGG
>CAZGBU010000023.1:1331-21522 GCA_964523945.1 uncultured Oscillospiraceae bacterium | reverse complement strand
TGACTGGACGGATATCCGCCAGTTCAACCTGATGTTCAAGACGTTTCAGGGCGTTACCGAGGACGCAAAAAATACCGTTTACCTCCGGCCCGAGACGGCGCAGGGCATCTTCGTCAACTTCCAGAACGTCCAGCGCACCACGCGGCGCAAGCTGCCGTTCGGCGTGTGCCAGATCGGCAAGTCATTCCGCAACGAGATCACGCCGGGCAACTTCACATTCCGCACGCGCGAGTTCGAGCAGATGGAGCTGGAATTCTTCTGCAAGCCCGGCACGGAGCTGGAGTGGTTCGCCTATTGGAAAGACTTCTGCCGCCAGTGGCTGCTGGAGCTCGGTATGCAGGAGGAGAATCTGCGCCTGCGCGACCATGAGCAGGCGGAGCTGAGCCATTACTCCAACGCCACGACCGACTTTGAATTCCTGTTCCCATTTGGCTGGGGTGAACTGTGGGGCGTTGCATCGCGCACAAACTATGACCTGAACGCGCACCAGACGACCTCCGGCAAGGATCTGACCTACTTCGACCAGGAGACGAACGAACACTATATCCCGTATGTGGTTGAGCCGTCGCTCGGCGCCGACCGCGTGACGCTTGCGTTCCTGATCGACGCATACGACGAGGAAGTCGTGGATCCGGATAAGGGTGATGTGCGCACCGTGCTGCATCTGCACCCGGCGCTCGCACCGTACAAGTGCGCGGTGCTGCCGCTGAGCAAAAAGCTCGGCGAAAAAGCCCGTGAGATCCAGGCAACGCTGTCAAAATCATTTATGGTCGACTATGACGACGCCGGCTCGATCGGTAAGCGCTACCGCCGGCAGGACGAGATCGGTACGCCGCTGTGCGTCACAGTCGATTTCGAAACGGTGGGCGATGAAAAAACGCCTGCCGACCATTGTGTCACCGTCCGCGACCGCGACACAATGGAACAGGTTCGCATCCCAATTGACGCGCTCGAGGCATATATTGCGGAGAAAACCGTATTCTGACGCGGCGGCCGTCCCGGCCCGACCAAGCCGGGGCGGCCGCCGGCACGCTTCCGGGGCGCGCCGCGCCCCGTTTTGCTGTGCAGAAACAGAAGACGGTCATGCCGCTGTGCGGCGTGGCCGGAATGTGCGGCATATGGGCCGTGATGGCCCGCATCCATCATAGGCTTTGTGCGCCTTTTGCCCGTTGTCACGGGCGGCGACGGCACATGAAGCGATCCCGAGAAAGGAAGGACGCATGATCGCTCAACTTCGCTCTGTGCGCGCGGTGGCGTCGTTTGCGCGCGTGGTGGCCATTCGACCCGCTGGAGAAGAGCCCCGTGCACCGGCGCATCCTGCTCGCGCTCACGGCGGTGGCCGTCGTATGCGCGGGGATCTGCCTGGGCTGTCTGAGCCTGTATTTCGGTGCGCTGTATCTGATCTGGCCGCGGTTTGAATCGTATTTTTCCGTTCCGATGCTGGCGTTTCTGAATCTGCTGCCCGTTGTCCTGGTACTGGTGTTTCTGTGGATTCTGACAGACCGGCCGTGGCTGGCGTTTCTGCTGACGGCGGCGCTGGTCGTCTCGCTGACGTATGCGAACTATTATAAGGTCGTTTTCCGCGACGATCCGCTTGTTGCCGAGGATCTGGCCTCCATGTTCGAGGCGTTTCAGATGGTCGGCGGCGGGGGTTACACAATCTCGCTCGGCCCGAAGTTCCGCCTGGGCATCTGGCTGTGCCTCGGCGGAACGGCAGTGCTGTGGCTGTTTGCACGCGGTCATGTGGCGCGGCTGCGCGTGCGTGCGGCAATCTCGCTTGCGCCGGTCGCTGCAATGCTCGGCGCATATTTTCTCTGGTATACGGATGATACGCTGTATGAATCGCTGGAGAACTATTCGCTGTTCAACCGGTGGGAACCGTCGGAAAAAAACGCCGCGCACGGTTTCCTCTACTCCTTTGTACACAGTATTCCGGACTGCTTTCCAGAAAAGCCGGAGGGGTATTCCAAATCAGCGGCCAGGCAGATCATGGAGGAGTACCCCGATGCGGCGATCCCGGCGGATGAGCAGGTCAATTTCGTGTGTATTATGCTCGAGAGCTTCTCGGACTTTTCCGTGTTTGACTCGATCAACTTCACCGCCGACCCATACGAGGCGTTCCACACGCTGGCGGCGGAAAGCTACACCGGCACGATGATCTCCGACTCGATGGGCGGTGGTACGATTAACGCGGAGCGCAGCTTCCTGGCCGGCACACTCTACCCGCACCCGAGCTACCGCACGAGCAGTTGGAGCAACGTCCAATGGCTGCGCGACCAGGGCTACGCGACCGAGGGGTGCCATCCCGGCTATGCCTGGTATTACAATCGCGAGAACATCAACGAGAATCTGGGCTTTGACGCCTACCATTTCAAAGAGGACTATTTCGACAATCTGACCGACGCGGAATATGCGTATGACGACGTGCTGCTGCCAGCCATCCGCGCGCAGTACGAAGCCGCAACGGAAAGCGGCGGCGCCTATTTTTCGTTCAGCGTCAGCTATCAGAACCACGGCGCATATGATGCGACCGCATTGACCTGGGGAACGGAATATGTCAGCCACGACGGCCTGACAGACGAGCAGTATTACATTGTCAACAACTATCTGGGCGGTATTGCCGATACAGGGGAGCGGCTGCTGACGTTTGTGGACGCGTTTCGCGACGATACCGAGCCGGTTGTCATTGTGCTCTTCGGCGACCACAAGCCGACGCTTGGCGATGGAAACAGCGCGTATGAAGCGCTTGGCATCAGCCTTGACCGCACAACGCTGGAGGGGTTTGAAGCGTATTACGCCACGCCCTGTCTGATCTGGGCAAACGATGCAGCCAGGGAACTGACCGGCGGCAGCTTTATCGGTACGGGGCCGACGATCGGGCCATATTTTCTGATGAATGAGGTCTTTGACCAGTGCGGATACACCGGCCCGGCGTTTCTGCAGCTCTCCCGCGCGCTGCAGGACGAGGTACAGGTACTGCACTCGACCGGGAAATACCTCGCCGGCGGTGAGCTGCTCAGCGTGCTCCCGGAGACGGCCGCGGAAGCAGAGCGGCGCTTTGCCATCGCGCAGTACTATCTGCGCAAGTCGTATTGACGGAGGTGTGCATGGAGGAGATCTTACGTGCCGGCCTGCCGGCACTGGGATTGGAATTGCCGGATGTGCGCGTGACGGCGCTTGCGAACTACTGCCGGGCGATGCTGGAGCAGAACCGTGTGATGAACCTGACGGCGATCACCGATCCGGGGCAGGCCGCACGGCTGCATCTGCTTGACTCGCTGACGCTTTTGACTGCGGCCGATCTGAAGGGCGCACGTGTGATTGACATCGGCACCGGCGCCGGCCTGCCTGGTGTGCCGCTGGCGATTGCGGAGCCGACGATGGAGCTGACGCTGCTCGATGCGACGGCCAAGAAGATCGAGTGGCTGCGCGGTCTGCTGCCGACGCTTGGCGTGCAGGCAACCTGTGTCTGTGCACGCGCGGAGGCGTATGCGCCGGACCACCGCGAACAGTATGACGCGGCGGTGTCGCGCGCAGTTGCACGGCTGCGGCTGCTCAGCGAGCTGTGCCTGCCATTCGTGCGCATCGGCGGCTGGTTTTATGCGATGAAAGGCCCCGATGCGGACGAGGAGATCCGCGAAGCGGCACGGGCCGTGCGCATCCTCGGCGGCGCGCCGGCTGAAATCGTGCGCTGCCCCGTGCCGGGCACGGACACGGCGCACTGCATCGTAAAAATTCAGAAGACCGAGCCCACGCCGGAGGCATATCCGCGCGCCTGGGCCAAAATAAAAAAAGCGCCGCTGTAGCGGTGCGAAAGGAGAATACAATGTCCCAGGGTATGGACCTGACGCAGGGCAGTGTCCCGCGACTGCTTGCCCGCTTTTCCTGGCCGTTTCTGCTGGCCAATCTGATGCAGTCGCTCTACAACGTCGTCGACATGGTTGTCGTCGGCCAGTTTGTCGGCTCGGTTGGCCTGTCGGCGGTCAACACGGCGGGCCTCGTTACACAGCTTTTCATTTCGATCGGCTCCGGTCTGGCGATGGGTAGCCAGGTCATGGTCGCGCAGTATCGCGGCGCCAATGACAACAACGCCATCCGGGAGACGACCGGCACGACGCTCACGTCCATGGCGGCGCTCAGCATCGTGCTGACAATTGTGACGATTGTGTTTGCCAAGCCGATGCTTCGTGCGGTCAACATTCCGGACGAGTCATTTGACCAGGGCTATGCGTATCTGGTTGTCTGTGCCGCCGGCTGTTTCTTTATTTTCGGTTATAACGCAATCTGTTCGATTCTGCGCGGCATGGGTGACAGCCGCAGCCCGATGATCTTCGTCGGCGTGGCGACTGTGGTCAATATTGTGCTCGATCTGCTGTTTGTGGCGGTGATTCCGTGGGGCGCCGGCGGCGCCGCGCTGGCGACGATCATCGCACAGGGCGTCGCGTTTGTGTTTTCACTGGTCTACCTCTACCGCCGCCGTGACTCGTTTACATTTGATTTCCGCCGTGAGAGTTTCCGCATTGTCGGCGCGCGGCTGAAGACGATCGTCCAGATCGGCGTGCCGTTTGTCATCCAGTTCTCATTTATCAACATCTCCGTGCTGTTCGTCGTCTCGCTGGTCAACGGCTACGGCGTCGCAGCCTCGGCGGCTTATGGCGCCGGTACGCGTGTGGACAACTTTGCGCTGCTGCCGACGAATGCGCTCTCGTCCGCCGGTGCAACAATGGTCGGCCAGAACATCGGCGCCGGTCGGCGTGAACGGGCGGGCAAGACCGTCTGGTGGACGCTGGCGCTCGGCCTGGCCATCGAATTGACGCTTATCGCACTGATCCAGCTCTTCCCGGGACAGATCATCCGCATTTTCAACCGCGACGCGGAGGTCGTTGCCATTGGAACTACGTATCTGCGCTATCTGACGATCTCGTACATTGCGCATGCGTTTATGGCGGCATTTTTCTCCATGACAAACGGAACGGGCTTCTCGGCGCTGACAATGGTTGCGTGCCTGTTTGACGGACTGGTGCTGCGCATCTCGCTGGCCGCGCTGTTTTCAATTGTACTGGATATGGGACTCAACGGCATCTTCCTCGGTGCGATGATTGCGCCGTTTGGCGCGGCGGCCATTTCGGGCGCGTATTTCTTCTCCGGCCGCTGGAAGATGCGCGCAGCGTTGACCGACGCAGCGCCAGAAACCAAAAATTAAAACAAATGTTTGCAATTATACGGCTGCTGTGCTACAATGAAATGACCCTCAATCAACCGCGCGCAGCGCGAGACAGGAGAATGCATGATGGGCTATCGTGAGGAGTTTATTGAGTTTATGGTGCGCGCGGGCGTGCTGACGTTCGGCGACTTTACGACCAAGTCCGGGCGAAAAACGCCGTATTTCATCAATACCGGCAACTACAAGACCGGCGCACAGGCCGATGCGCTCGGCCGCTATTATGCCGATGCGATCCACGAGCACCTGCCGGAGGCCGGCGGGGCGGATGCGCTGTTTGGCCCGGCCTACAAGGGTATCCCGCTGGCGGTCAGCGCGGCAGCTGCGCTCTGGCGCGGCTACGGCGAGGATTATCCGTACTGCTTCAACCGCAAAGAGGCCAAGGATCACGGTGAGGGCGGCAGCATGGTCGGCTATCAGCCAAAATCGGGCGACCGCATCGCCATCGTTGAGGACGTCGTGACGGCCGGCACTGCTGTGCGCGAGACAATCGCACTGTTCCGCAGCGTCGCCGATGTGAAGTTTACGGCGCTGTTCGTCTCGGTCGACCGCATGGAGCGCGGCACCGGCGAAAAGTCCGCACTGGCCGAGCTGCGCGACGACTATGGCATTGCAGTGTTCCCAATCGTCACGGTGCGCGATGTGATCGCGCATCTGCACAATCGTCCGGTCGACGGAACGGTCTACATCGACGATGAAATGAAAGCGAAAATGGAGGCGTACCTCGCCGCATATGGGGCGAACGAATAAGATGAGAGACACCATCCTGGTCAAGGGCGCACGCGAAAACAACCTGAAGAATATCGACATTGCGCTGCCGCGGGATAAGCTGGTTGTGCTGACCGGCCTGTCCGGGTCGGGCAAGTCCAGCCTCGCCTTTGACACAATCTATGCCGAGGGGCAGCGGCGATATGTCGAGTCGCTCTCGAGCTATGCCCGGCAGTTCCTCGGGCAGATGGACAAGCCGGACGTGGACTATATTGACGGTCTGTCGCCGGCGATCTCCATTGACCAGAAGACGACGTCGAAAAACCCGCGCTCGACCGTTGGCACCGTCACGGAGATCTACGACTATCTGCGCCTTCTGTGGGCGCGCATCGGCGTCCCGCACTGCCCAAAGTGCGGGAAAGAAATCCGCCGGCAGTCGATCGACCAAATCGTCGACCGGGTGATGACGCTGCCGGAAGGCACGCGCTTTCAGGTGCTCGCGCCGGTCATCCGCGGCAAAAAGGGAGAGCATGTCAAGGTGCTCGAGGATGCGCGCCGCGCCGGTTTTGCCCGCGCGCGCGTCGACGGCAGCCTGTACGATCTGACCGAGCCGATCACGCTCGACAAGAACAAAAAGCACAACATTGAAATCGTGGTCGACCGGCTGGTGATGAAGCCGGATCTGACACGCCGGCTGACCGACTCGATCGAGACGGCCGCACACCAGGCCGGCGGCCTGACAATCATCAATCTGGTCGATTCTGATACCGATCAGATGTATTCGCAGAACTATGCCTGTGAAGACTGCGGCGTCTCGCTGCCGGAGATGACGCCGCGCATGTTTTCGTTCAACAATCCCTACGGCGCCTGTCCGACCTGCGGCGGCCTGGGCACACAGCGCCGGGCCGATGCCGCGCTGGTGATTCCGAACCCGAGCCTGTCAATCATGGACGGCGCAATCCAGGCCTCCGGCTGGGGAAATGTGAAAGATGATTCCATCGCCCGGATGTATTTCGAGGCGCTCGGCCGGCGCTATCACTTCAAGCTGACCACTCCGGTGCGTGAGCTGTCCGCGGCGGCGATGGATGCCATCCTGTATGGTACCAAAGGTGAGAAGCTCAAGCTCAGCTATGAGCGCGGCAACGGCCGCGGCACGCTCGAGCAGCCGTTCGAAGGTGTGCTGAACAACATCGAGCGGCGCCACCGCGAGACGCAGTCTGACGCCATGCGCCGCGAGCTGGAAGAGTGTATGGCCGAGCACCCCTGTCCGGACTGCCATGGCGACCGCCTGAATGAGATCGCCCGCGCCGTCACGGTCGGCGGCGTCACGCTCACCGCGTTTTGCAAGATGTCGGTGACGGAAAACCTCGCCTTTTTGGATCAGCTGACGCTCACTGCGTCTGAACAGCGCATCGCGGAACAGATCTTCAAGGAGCTGCGCGCACGGCTTGGGTTTCTGCAGTCGGTCGGCCTGGAGTATCTGACGCTTGGACGCGCGTCAGCGACGCTCTCCGGCGGAGAGTCCCAGCGAATCCGTCTGGCCACGCAGATCGGCTCGAGCCTGATGGGCGT
The DNA here is from genome assembly GCA_964523945.1 of uncultured Oscillospiraceae bacterium. GTDB lineage: Bacteria > Bacillota > Clostridia > Oscillospirales > Oscillospiraceae > CAKTOF01. The sequence goes on along the minus strand of CAZGBU010000023.1, from coordinate 14,021 downwards.
GCTGTATATCCTGGACGAGCCGTCGATCGGGTTGCACCAGCGCGATAACAACAAGCTGCTCGACACGCTCCGCCGTCTGCGCGATCTGGGCAATACGCTGATTGTCGTCGAGCACGATGAGGACACGATCCGCGCAGCCGATTACCTGGTCGACGTCGGCCCCGGCGCCGGTGTCCACGGCGGCGAGATCGTTGCGCAGGGCACGGTGGATGACATCATTGCCGAGCCGCGCTCCATCACCGGCCAGTATCTGTCCGGCGTGCGGAAGATTCCGGTGCCGCAGACACGGCGCGCCGGCAACGGCCATTTCCTGCGTTTTTTTGGCTGCCAGGAGAACAACCTGAAGAATATCGACGTCTCGATCCCGCTTGGCACGTTTACCTGTGTGACCGGCGTATCCGGCTCAGGCAAGTCGAGCCTGGTCGGTGAGATCATCGAAAAAAAGCTCGCGGGCGAGCTCAACCGTGCCCGCGTTCATGCCGGCCGTCACGAGCGTGCCGAGGGACTGGAATATCTCGACAAGGTCATCAACATCGACCAGAGTCCGATCGGCCGCACGCCGCGCTCAAACCCGGCGACGTATATCGGCCTGTTCAACGACATCCGTGATCTGTTTGCCTCCACGCAGGAGGCGAAAATGCGCGGCTACGGGCCGGGCCGCTTCTCATTTAACGTCAAGGGCGGCCGGTGTGAGGCCTGCTGCGGCGACGGCCTGGTCAAAATCGAAATGCACTTCCTGCCGGATGTGTATGTCCCGTGCGACGTCTGCCATGGCAAGCGCTATAACCGCGAGACGCTCGAGGTCACCTATAAGGGCAAGACCATTGCCGACGTGCTTGACATGACGGCCGACGAGGCGGTCACGTTTTTCGACAATCTGCCGCGCCTGCGCCGCAAGGCGGAGGTGATGGTGCAGGTTGGGTTGGGCTATATCCGGCTTGGCCAGCCGTCGACGACGCTGTCCGGCGGTGAGGCACAGCGTGTCAAGCTGGCGACGGAGCTTTCGCGCCGCTCAACCGGCTCGACCATCTATATCCTGGACGAGCCGACGACCGGCCTGCATGTCTACGATGTGCACAAGCTGATCGATGTGCTGCAGCTGCTTGTGGACGAGGGAAATACCGTCGTCGTCATCGAGCACAATCTCGACGTCATTAAAACGGCAGACTATCTGATCGATCTCGGACCGGAGGGCGGCGCCGGCGGCGGAAGCATTGTCGCACAGGGCACACCCGAACAGATTGCTGCCTGTGCGGACAGTTATACCGGACAGTTCCTGGCGCCGGTGCTCCGGCGCGGCTGAGGCGGAAGGAGGGCGGCCATGCAGGGTACAGACGACATTCATTCCGGCCACCGCGACCGGCTGCGGCGGCAGTTTGAGCGCGCGGGGATTGACAGCCTGAGCGACGTGCAGGTGATTGAGCTGCTGCTGTTCTACGCCATTCCGCGGCGTGACACCAATCCGATCGCGCACCGGCTGCTTGACCGCTTCGGCTCGCTCTCTGGCGTGTTCGAAGCGCCGATTGCCGAGCTGTGCCAGATCGAGGGCGTCGGGAAGAATGCGGCGATGCTGCTCTCGCTCGTGCCGCAGTCGGCGCGACGGTATCTGATCGACCGAGCACGGGTCGAAACCGTGCTCGATACAACGGAGAAGGCCGGTCGGTATCTGCTGCCGTTTTTCCATGGCGAGCGCGACGAGGTCGTCTATCTGTTGTGCCTTGACGCAAAATGCAAGGTGCTCGACTGTCGGCTGCTCTTTCGCGGCAGCGTCAATACAGCCGGTGTTTCTGTGCGCAAGATCGTCGAGGCGGCATTGGCGTACAATGCGACGAGCGTTGTGCTCGCGCACAATCACACCAGCGGCATTGCGCTGCCGTCGGCAGAGGATGAGCAGACGACCCGCCGCCTGCGCGCCGCGCTCGACGCCGTCGGCATCCTGCTGGCAGACCACATCGTCATTGCCGACGACGATTTTGTCTCGATGGCTGACAACGGACTGTTTTCGTGAGGTGAGGAGATGGCACAGGGGTCGAACCGGCTGCGTGCGCCGGATCTGCTGCGCACCATGGCGCTGCTGGGCGTCATCGCGCAGCATCTGCTCGGTGCATACGCCCGGAGATCCGGCATCGGACCGCGCGAGATGGATGGCATCAGTATGTTGTTTGAGCTGGTGCGCTTTGCCGTGCCGCTGTTTGTCTTCCTATTTGGGATGATGCTTGCCCGAACGGGACAGCGCGGCTTTCACTATGGAAGGTATTTGGGGGCGGCGTGCGTGGCAGCTGCTCTGGCCATATGTGGTCTGGTCGGCCTACTACTATTTGCGTGCCGGCGGCAAGCACGATCTCATCCATCTGCCGCAGGCAATTGTGCTTGGCAGCGCGGCATATCACCTCTGGTATGTACCTATGATTGTTCAGTTCGTGCTGTTGGCGCCGGCATTTGCTGCATTGTTCCGCCGCATCGAGCGCATGCGGCGCAGCGCCGTTGGCTGGAACATACTGTTTGCGGTTTCGCTTGGCGTCCTGGTGTATCTGCAGGTATGTCCGGTGACGGAGCTCCCCGGCTTCCTGCGCCGGCATCAGCCTGCGCTGTTTCCGTCCTGGATGCTGTATTTTACGGCCGGTGCACTGGTTGGCTGCCATCTGGAGCAGGCCGGCCGGCTGGTGCGCCGGATCTGGCCCGCCTGCCTGGCTGTCAGCCTTGTTGGGCTTGTCCTGATCGTCCGTGCCGACTGGCGCGCCAATGCCGCCGCGGGCGCCGTGGCATTTAATGTCGTTGGTCTGCAGCAGCCGGGATATGCGCTTCTGACGCTGTGCAATTTCGTCACGCTTGGCCGCCTGGCGGTGGCACTTGGGGATGTGAACGCGCTTGCCCGGATCGGCACGTTCTGCGGGCGGCACAGCTACCGTGCCTATCTGGCGCATGTGGAGTGTATCAATCGGCTCAACGCGCTGCTGGTGGTGCGGATCAGCTGCCTGCCGGCGTATTACGCGCTGCTGTTTTGCTGGTGAGTGCGGCTTCTCTTGCAGTGGCCTGGTTGCTTGACAGTGTTTATGCCCGCATTGAAACGCGCTGGCGCGTGTGGTGGAACAAAACCCGAGGTGAACGCATTGGAGTTTAAACTGGTTTCAGAATATCGCCCGTCCGGCGATCAGCCCGCGGCAATCGACAAGCTTGCCTGGGGCATCGAGCAGGGATTCGATGAGCAGACGCTGCTCGGCGTCACCGGCTCGGGCAAGACGTTTACAATGGCGTCGGTGATCGAACGTGTGCAGCGGCCAACGCTGGTGCTCGCGCATAACAAGACGCTGGCCGCGCAGCTGTGCGAGGAATTCCGCGAGTTCTTCCCGGACAATGCGGTTGAGTATTTTATCTCCTATTATGACTATTACCAGCCGGAGGCGTACATCGCGCACACCGACACCTATATTGAAAAAGACGCAGCGATCAATGAGGAGATTGACCGGTTGCGCCTGGCGGCGACGGCGTCGCTGCTGGAACGGCGCGATGTGATTGTTGTCTCATCGGTCAGCTGCATCTATGGCCTCGGTGAGCCGGAGGACTTCGAGAAGATGATGGTGACGCTGTCGGTCGGCGCGGATCTGCCGCGCGACACGCTGCTGCGCCGGCTCATCGAGATCCGCTATGAACGCAACGACGTCAATTTTACGCGCAATACGTTCCGGGTCCGCGGCGACACGGTTGAGCTCTGGCCGGCATACTGGGCGCAGAGCGCACTGCGCATCGAGTATTTCGGCGATGAGATTGACCGCATCAGCGAGTTTAACCCGCTGACCGGACAGGTGATCCGCAGGCCGACGACGATCCCGGTCTGGCCGGCCAGCCACTATGTCACGACAAAAGAGAAGATGGCGCGCGCGACCAAGGAGATCGAGCAGGAGATGCTTGAGCGTGTCAAGTACTTTGAAGCGCACGGCAAGCTGCTCGAGGCGCAGCGCATCCGGCAGCGCACCATGTACGACATTGAGATGATGGAGGAAATCGGGTTCTGCTCCGGCATTGAGAACTACTCACGCATCATCTCCGGGCGCGCGCCCGGCTCGGCGCCAATGACGCTGCTCGATTACTTCCCAAAGGATTTCCTGCTGTTTATTGATGAAAGTCATGTCACGCTGCCGCAGGTGCGCGCGATGTACAACGGCGACCGCGCACGCAAAGAGTCGCTGGTCGAATATGGTTTCCGCCTGCCGTCGGCGTTTGATAACCGCCCGCTCCGCTTCGACGAGTTTGAGCAGCGCATTCATCAGGTTGTCTACGTCTCGGCGACGCCGGGCGAATATGAACGTTCCCGTTCCGCGCAGATTGTTGAACAGGTGATCCGGCCGACCGGCCTGCTGGACCCGGAGGTATTTGTCCGGCCGATCGAGGGACAGATCGACGACCTGATTGGCGAAATCAATCAGGTCGTTGCCGGCAATGAGCGCGTGCTGGTCACAACGCTGACGAAGAAGATGGCCGAGGATCTGACGACCTATCTGCAGCAGGCCGGGATCCGCGTGCGCTATATGCACTCAGACATCTCGGCGCTCGAACGCATGGAGATTATCCGTGACCTGCGTATGGCGAAGTTCGATGTGCTGGTCGGCATTAACCTGCTGCGCGAGGGTCTTGATCTGCCGGAGGTTTCGCTCGTTGCAATCCTGGATGCAGACAAGGAGGGCTTCCTGCGCTCGGAAACGAGCCTGATTCAGACAATTGGCCGTGCTGCGCGCAATGCAGGCGGCCACGTCATCCTCTACGCCGATGCGATCACGCCGTCGATGCGCGCCGCCATGGATGAGACAGCGCGCCGCCGCGCGCTGCAGAAAGCGTATAACGACGAACACGGCATTGTGCCGAAGACGATTGTCAAATCTGTACGTGAACTGATCGAGATCTCGGGCGATGAGACGGAATCGTATCGCCGCGACGGCGTCAAGATGACGCGGAAAGAGCGGGAGAAAGAGATCGAGCGGCTCGAAAAAGAAATGAAAGCGGCCGCACGGATGATGGAGTACGAGTATGCTGCCGTGCTGCGCGATCAGATCATCGAGCTGCGCGGCGCAAAATGAAGCGCGCTGCTGCTGAAAAGAGGCCGCCCTGCATACTGTGTGCAGGGCGGCCTCTTGCTGCCGATCAGCTGATGGAGTAATAGACGCCAGAGGCGACGCGCGGCTTGCCGTCAACGGTCAGGAAATAATCCTCGACGATGTTGCGGATAAAGTTCTCCGCATTCTGCCGGTCACGATCGTTTGGACGGTTCATCAGGTCATAATGCCACATTGTCGATCCGAGCAGCTCCTTGCCGTCAGACGTTGTGTAGACCATGACATCGTGACCGAAATGACGCTCGTCGGCAGCGGCCTCACGCAGCAGCTTCATCTTCTTCTCATCGAAGTTGTCAAAGATCGGGTTGCCTGGATCAGAGACATAGGTCATGACATAGGTTGCCGCCTCGTCGACGAGAATACCCAGCGCATTGGCCAGCCCGTCGACCGCAGTATGGCGCACCTCGCGTCCGGCACAGGCAAAATAGCCGATGGTTGGAATGTGCTGCAGATCCATATAGGTTTTGAGCACCGCCAGCGTTGCCTCGCATTCCTGCGGGCCGGTCATACCGCCGGCATAGGTGCAAAAGACAATGCCGCGCTTGTCGCGGGCCTGCTCCGGTGTGCCGAACTGGTCACCGCGGAAGAACTGACCGGACTCGGGCTTGTACAGGCCCAGAAACTCGGAAAGCTTTGTGTACGGTAGGCCGGCAAGGATCGGTGAACCCATGCAGACCACGTCAAATTCGTCAAAATAGATTTTATCGTCCGGGTATTTGCTGCGCGCGGTGATTTTCTGCAGTGTGACCTCCCAGCCATAGGCTTCAAAGCCGCGGCGGAAGCTCTGCACAATTTCCTCCGTGTTGCCGGAGAGCGAAGAATAGATAATCAGTGCTTTTCTTGCCATGGGTTGCGGTACCTCCTGCACAAAAATATTCGCAAAAAATATAGAGCAAAAACAATCTGCCTGTCAAGGGGTTGGTGAGAACTTGCACAGAAATGAAAGCTTTCTGCACAGAAATGAAAGCTTTCGGCCGGAAAGCAAAAAACCGGACTGGCGCAGAGCCAGTCCGGTTTTTGGGTACAAGATTACGACGTGGCAACCAGGCCGCCGTCCGGGTAGATGGAGTTGGCGGTAACGAAGTCAGACGCCGGGGAGGCCAGGTACATGACCGTGCCGACGATGTCGGACTCGTAGCCGATACGCATGGCCGGCTCGTTGGCGGCGATGTTGTTGCGGACGGTTTCATCCGGCGGCAGCAGGCCAACCATCATCGGGGTGTAGGTGATGGTCGGGCCAACCAGGTTGACCTGGATGTTCGGACGCAGGTCGGCAGCGAACGCCTTGGTCAGCATCTCAACGGCGCCCTTGGTGGTGTTGTACGGGACGTTGCCGTTGCCGCCGTTGGCGACAGCACGGATGCCGCGGACGGAGCCGATGTTGATGATCTTGCCGTAGCCGGCGCACGGCGTGGCCTGGCCGGCCACGAACGTGGACGGATCGGCGACGGTGCCGTCCTCGGTGTTGTGCTCCTTCATCCAGTTGCCGAAGTACTTGCAGGTGAACATCAGGGAGGTGATGTTGGTGTTCAGCATGCCGTTCCAGACGTTGGTGTCGATCTCCCAAGACCACATTTTCTTGTTGTAGCCCTGCGAATTGACGAGAATGTCAACACCGCCGATGCCCTCTTCGCTGACGGTGAAAGCGACCATCTTCTTGACGGTCTCCTCGTCACCGGCGTCGCCGGCAAAGTATGTGACCTTGACGCCTTCCGCGGCGCCGGCCTTGATCTCTTCGCAGGCGGCCTTCAGCGCATCCTCGCGGCGGGAAGAAATGAGAACGTCGACGCCGCGCTGTGCAAACGCCTTGGCGATCTCCTTGCCGAAACCGCCGGCGCCGCCGACAACAACGGCCTTTTTGCCGGTGATGTCAAAGATGTCGGCATAGTTGCCAGAAAAAACCTTGGGCATTGTGATTACTCCTTCTTTTTAAAATACTGTGTATTCAGAGCCGGATTGCGGCTGATGAACCGAAGCTGTGCTCAGCCCTGCGGCGGGAGTAGCGCAACGAGCATCTGGCAGACCGTATCGCCGGTGTTGGTGACGGACTTGTTCGTGCCGCCGCAGCAGTGGAAGCTGTCGCCCGCGTGCAGAACGGTCTCCTCGGTGTCGGTCTTGAGCGTCATCTCACCCTCGAGAATGTAGTAGATGGACTCGAGCGGGTTCGCGCCGAAGTCACAGCCGCCGCCGGGGATAAAGTAGGTGATGCCCATGATCATCTTGCCGCCGTCAACGTCGGCCGGATCGTGCAGACGGGTCGGGACGCACTCGTTGTGACCGGGCGCGGTGTACGCGTAGACGGTGCTGCCCTCAACGCCTTTTTTTCTCTGGATTTTGTACTGAGCCATAGTTAGGAACCCCTTTCAAAGAATTTTCAATGGCACAAGAGTCTTATCTATGCCCTATTAGTTTAGCACGCCGCACCGGAATATGCAAGTGATCGTGCAGGGTATTCTGCACAAAAAATTGGGATACAAAGATCATGGAGAAATTTGGATTTCCACTTCTAAACCTGCGCTGCCGCGCATATGGTATAGGGGGGTGGATTACCATGAAACGCGATACAGGACACTGCGCACACGCCGGCGTGTGCGCAGCGATGCTGGCCATCGCCGTGCTGCTGCGGCTGGCGACGGCGGCCGAGACACAGGAGCTGCTGCGAGATGCGGCGGCCAGCCCGTCGGTTATGCAGACGCTGCTGCGCCTGGAGATGGGCGGCGGCACGGCGGATGCGCCATCCGAACCTTCTGCGGCGGAGGAGGACAAGCCCTCCGATTCGGAGACGGAAGAAACGGCTGAGGTTTCGCTTGCAGATCATACAGTGGAGGAAGAAACGGCTGCTGCACCGGCACCGGAGCTGACGTTCACGCAGGCGGATGTGGATGGGATTGTCATGGCCGGGCTGAGCAGCTATGAGCCGGATGTGGCAGAACTTTTGCTGCAGCATCCGCTGGAGCTGGATTTCTCGCGGGGCAGCCCGCAGGTGCTGATTATCCATACGCACGCAAGCGAGGCGTATACGCCCGAGCCGGGCTGGGAGTACGAACCGTCCGACACACTGCGCACCGAGGACACGAATTACAATGTTGTACGCGTCGGACAGGAGATGGCCGATACGCTCGAAGCGGCAGGGATCGGCGTGATCCATGATACCACCATCCGCGACTACCCAACCTACAACGGCTCATATACCCGCACCCTTGCGGCGATTGAGGAGTACCTGGCAACCTATCCGTCGATCCAGATTGTGATCGATGTCCACCGCGATGCGGCCGAGAATGCCGACGGTTCGGCGGTGGCCGTCTCCTGTACGGCGGATGGGCAGGATGCCGCGCAGCTGATGCTGGTTGTCGGCACCGACGAGGGCGGCCTTCCACATCCGGACTGGGAAGAAAACCTCAGCCTGGCGCTGCGCGTCCAGGCGCTGCTGAACCGGTCGTATCCGGATCTGTGCCGGTCAATCGACCTGCGCACGGAACGCTTTAACCAGCATGCAACGCTTGGCTCTCTGCTCGTAGAGGTCGGCGCATCAGGGAATACTCTGGCTGAGGCGCTGGTCTCGGCGCGGCTGTTTGCAGACGCGCTTGCACAGATTATTCTGGCCGAGTCCAGCTGAACAAACCCCGCCCGCAGCATCGGCTGCGGGCGGGGTTTCATTCCTGTCAATCAGTTGACCTCGATAATTGCCTGCACATCGTTGGCAATCCGGGTGGATTCCTTTCCGTCGTAGAGGTAAAGCGAACCGCCGTCATCCTCGTCAAAGTCGGTCAGGTACAGCACGTCGCCGTTGAACTCGGTCCAGTTGTCCATGTACACCTCGGAGTCGACTCTGACGGCTTCGCGGCCGTCGTAGAGGTAGAACATGCCGGAGTCTTCGTCCGGGTCAGCAAAGAAAGCCGCGCCGTCGTCTCCGTATGCGTATACGCGATACTCGTAGACCTCGTCGGCCAGCTCGATCGTCTCATCATCCCATACGCACAGCGTACCGGTGTAGTTGTCACTGTCATAGTCGACCATGAAATAGATCTCACCGTTGATCTGGCGCAGGAAGTGCGCATAGACGTCTTTGTCCAGGCTGGTGCCGTCGGAGAGCACCTGGTCGTCGACCGTATAACGGAACAGTTCACCTTCGTCGTCGTCAGCGCCGTCTTCCAGAGCGATGAGGTAAAGCGTCTCGCCGTTGGAGGAAATGGCACCTGTGGTGATGGGATTGTCCATCTCGACCGGTTCGCCGCCATTAACGGAAGAGAACCAGACGAGCTTATCATCGTCATACTCCGAGTAAACGATGACGCCGTAGCGCGCGCTGGTATAGGCGCTGTAGGAGTAGCTGCTGCTCAGTTCTGTTTTCTCGTCGTTTTCCGCATTGTACAGATACAGCGAGGCATCGTAGCCATCGGTCTCGACGTAGAAGACGTTGTCGCCGTAGGCGGAGAGAACGGTGTAGGCGTCGGAGAAGAGCTTCTCTGCGTCAGTACCAAGACCGCCGCGGTAGACGTCGTAGGTACCGTCACCGTTGTCAGTGGAATAGATCATGTTGGCAAAGCCATTGTCCCGGTCATAGAAGTAGACGGTGAAGACCTCGGAGTCGATGCGCTCCTCCTCGCCGCTTGAGACGTTGTAGACATACAGATCGTAGCCATCGTCCTCACGCGTGAGGTAGACAATGTACTCGCCGTCGTCGGAGACGCTGTAGGTATAGACATCCCGCGAAACCAGTTCAGCATCGTTGCTGAAATTGTAATAGTACAGGCGGTCATCGCGCTGATAGAGCACGAGATCGGCATCGGCCGCAAAGGTCAGGCTGCTCGTTACGCCGGAGGCCACTTCGACGACGCGGTCGGCCGCGTCAGTCTTGTCGAGATCCTTGGCCTCGATCCAGAACAGCGACATCTCCTCGCTGTCGGCCTCATAGTCAGCGAGGTAGACAAACTTCTCATAATCCTGGGTGAAGCCGGCTTCAACGGCCATGCCCTGCGCGGCATTCGCGTCACTCATATACATCCGCAAATCAGAGTTGACAAATTCGTCATTGACAACGAACGTTTCTTCATTGTTGGGGTTGGGACGATGGACCAGCTCACCGTCAGTGACATACAGAAGCGGCGCGTCGTTGCCGCCGACCAGCGCAACGATCAGCACGATTGCCAGGATCACCACGACCACGGCCGCAGCAATGCCGATCAGCGTTTTCCGGTTCAGCGTGCTCAGGGGATTTTTGGGCTTGACGGCAGCTGCTGCCGTGCCGGCTGCTGCGGGCGCCGCATCAGAAGCCTGCGGGGTCTGGTTCGGAGCGGGAGCGTCAATGCGCGCGCCGCAGCCATCGCAGAAAGCAGCGTTGTCGGGCAGCTGCTTGCCGCATTTTTCACAAAACATAGTTTCTTTCCCTCCACAAGTGAATAATATGGTGGTTCGCTCGCACACAGTTTAGCACAACTTCCGTCAGATTTCCAGCCTATCTGCGTTTTTTCTTTGAAATCTACGGAATCGGTATTTTTTCACATTCCGCTCTTGCGCCGCGCCCCGAAAATGAGTATACTGTGAGCAGCATTGGAATATGCTCCGGCGCGGCAGCACCGGGCGAATACAGGGCAAAGGAGCGGTGATGCGGCGATGGCACTCTTGGATAAATTCACGGAACTGGGCGAGTCGATCAGCAGCAAAAGCCGGAACGTTGTGCAAAAGGCGAAAGACGCGACCGGCATCGCTGGGCTCAACAGTCGGATCCATGCGATTGACGAGCAGCTTTGTGCGCAGTTTGAGCAGCTCGGGCGCGCGTTTTTTGCGGCGAAAGGCGGCCCGGCCACGGAGGAGATGGCCGCGCTGACAGCGCAGATTGCGGAATTGCTTGACGAGCAGGCCACCATCCGTGCGCAGATCAACAGCATCCGCGGCGTGGTCTGCTGCACCAACTGCGGGCGCGAGCTGCCGGTGGGCAGCGGCTTCTGCCCGGATTGCGGCACCAAAACGCCAGAGCCGGTTGTCTATGTCTGCGTCAAATGTGGACAGATCATCTCCGAGACGTCGGCGTTCTGCCCCTACTGCGGGGCAAGCCAGGCCAAACCGGCGGCACCGAACAGCTGAATGAACAAAGCCGCCCCGCCGCGATATTTGCGGCGGGGCGGCTTTGTGTTTTTATGGATCAGCCGATGAATGCGGTTACGGTATCGTTGGTAGCATCTGGTGCAAAAGCATAATCGTCTGCAGTGGCGGTTCCGCCGCTGAGCAGGCTGTTTAGCTGCCCGGCGGCCGCCTCGAGCTTATCGAGGAACGCCTGGTCCCATGCATCGAGATTGACAAAGCGGTCTGGCCGCGTGATCGACGCGCCGCCCGGGATGGCGATCACCGTCACCTGGCTGTCGATGCCGAACAAAGCCGTCAGATCAAGCTGGAGCTGCGTGCTCGAACGGCTCTGAGAGAGCGAATAGCTGAATGACTGCCGCTGCTCTGTCCCGCCGTCGATGACAGAGAGGGTTGTTGTGACGCTGTCCGCGGAACGATCCCATGTATTCTCGAGCGAGACGGAAGCCGTCTCGCCGCCGCTGGTGATGCGCAGCGCGCAGCGGTCAGCATAGTACGAGTCCTCTGGCGCGGCCTCAAAGGTGATGCCAAAATCGAGCGGCTGCTCGTTGGGCACTTCGAGATAAAGCGAAATGTCAAACCGGGTCAGATATTCGCCGGTATATTCGATCGAGAGTACAAACGAACTTGCAAGCGTCTGCGCGCCATCCGTCAGGGCAAGGTCGACGGTGATCGAGTCAAGCCGATTGTTTGCAAGATAAACCGTCAGGTCGCACACGCCGTCAATCTCTTCGGCAGTAGCCTGCAGATCGGCGGCGAAGTCGGTCAACGCATCGCGCCAGTCGGATTCCGTGACGGTGTCGCCATTCGCCTCGAAGATCGGCGCAAGCAGCTCGAACGCTGCTGCATCATTGGCGAGCGTTTCGGCCAGCTCGCTGACCACGTCGGCAACCGACGCATACGGAATCGACATCGTCTCATAGTCGCGCCCGGCGCTGTCGGTGCCGGACGATGTACTCACGCTGGCAGAAGAGAGAATTGCGGCATAGCGGTTCAGATCCAGTGTGCTGAGGTCAAAACTGCCCGTGTTGAGCTGATCGACAAGCTGGAATATCTGCTCGTAGAGCGTGTTCAGGTTGCTGATGTCGCTGGCGGAGACGATCCCAGCCTCGTAGAGAATCGAATCCGACAGATCCTGCGGCAGCGTTGCCCAGGTCGCGCCGTACCACTGACTGTCGATGAGGTCGGAGTGGAATGCACCGTACTCGTCGTTGATGTACAAGTCGAGGTCGGCTGTCTCACCGTTCATATTGACGCCGATGGATGCGGCGATTTCCTGATCGTCCAGATTGCCATTCCAGTGCAGGCCGACAGAAGCGTCGTTCTGGCTGTCATGCGCTTCGAGCAGCATGGTAACCTGGCCATCGGCCAACGCTGCGGTGAAATCCGCGATTGCCGAATACGGCGACTGCTCGAGCGTCGCGGCCAGGGCGTCTGCGGTATTGGAGAGCGCCTGTTCCACCGAGGCGGACAGCGAGACCGTTCCGCTGACCGGCTGCGA
>CAZGBU010000023.1:0-1231 GCA_964523945.1 uncultured Oscillospiraceae bacterium | reverse complement strand
CGGCTGCGAGCCGCCGGGCAGGTCGACATCGCCGGTCTGCCCGCCGTTTTGCGGATCGGTGGAGAGCGATGCGCCGCCGCCCGTCAGTTCAGCCAGGCGGGTCTCAAGCGTCTCGTTGCCGCCAAGTGCGTCGATCCCGCGCTCGAGCAGCTCCTGCGCGTGTGCGTCATCGCCCATCCGGATGCACAGATCGACCATCTTGAGATAGAGGTCGGCATCCTGGTCATCCAGCTCGCAGGCGGTTTCATAGTCAGCCAGCGCGTCTTCGAATTTCTCCAGACCGGCATAGGCGTCACCGCGGCCGATATACGCTTCGGCGCGGCTGTCGTCCAGGTCGATTGCGTGGGAATAGGCGTCGCGCGCGTCGGCGTATGCCTCGGCATCGAGCGCACTTTCGCCCTCACGCAGATAGGTTTCATAGTTGTCCGGATCTGCGGACAGATTGGGGTAGATCACAAATACGAACACCAGCGCCAGCGCGGCCACGACGCAAGCGGCTGCAATGCCGGCGATCAGACCGGTTTTGCGCGGCTTCTTCGGGGATGGGGCGGGAGCCGGCTGCCTGGGCGCAGCCTGCTGAGGAGGCTGCTGCGCCTGCACCTGCTGCGCGCCGCAGCTCGGGCAGAACGCGGCATCGTCAGCGAGAGATGTGCCGCAGTTGTGACAGAATTTTGCCATATCGCTCACTTCCTAAATCATAGTTCGGCGGGTGCGACCGCCGGTCAGGGTGGCTGTTCCCATTATACTGGCTGCACGGCAGATTGTCAATTTCCCACAGGGGCGGCCCCTTTTCAAGATAAGTAGTAAAGGATTAAACTCCGGCGGTTTCACCAAACGGCCGGCACGATCCGCACCCACAGCACCGCCGACAGACTGAAATGAGGTGGATTTGTTCACAGCATTAAGGTATAATCTTCTTAAACAACAGAGCGACAAATCGGAATTTACAGGGAGGGGAAATTGGTATGTGGTTTTGGTGGTTCATGTTGATATGTGATTTGCTAATTCCTCTTGTTATACTCATCGCTGGAAGAATGATGTGGAAGCACTGCCCTAAAAGTATAAATAGCGTAACAGGGTATAGGACAACTCGATCTATGAAAAATATGGACACATGGAAATTTGCGCACGATTATTGTGGTCGGCTCTGGTGGAAACTGGGGTTAATAATGATTGTTCCGTCTGCTCTAATACACATTCCATTCTATCAAAGTAATGAGAAAACAATAGG
>CAZGBU010000022.1:0-22042 GCA_964523945.1 uncultured Oscillospiraceae bacterium | reverse complement strand
AGGACTACGGCGCGGATATGCTTCGGCTGTGGGTGGCCTCCGCCGATTACACCAAGGACATGCGCATCTCCGGCGAAATCATGAAGCAGCTGAGCCAGGCCTATCTGAAGATCCGCAACACCGCCCGGTATATGCTGGGCAACCTGGCGGGCTTCGATCCCGACCGCCCCGTCGCTCCCGCGGCGATGACGGAGCTGGACCGTTGGGCGCTGGCGCAGTTGAATGCGCTGGTCAAAACCTGCCGGGACGCCTATGACCGGTATGAATTCCACGTGGTCTATCGCGCCATCTACAACTTCTGTGTTGTGGAGATGTCCAACTTCTATCTGGACATCATCAAGGACCGGCTCTATTGCGGAGACGACGCCGGCCGCGCCTCCGCGCAGTCCGCGCTGTATACGATTCTGGACGGCATGACCCGCCTGCTCGCGCCGATTTTTGCGTTTACCAGCCAGGAAATCTGGCTGGCCATGCCGCACGCCGCCGGTGACGATGCCGAATGCGTCCTGTTCAACGATATGCCGGGTTTCGATCCCACGCTGACACTCGATGCGGCAGCTGCCGCACGCTGGGAGCGTCTGATCTCCCTGCGCGACGCCGTCAATAAGGCGCTTGAGACCGCGCGCGCCGCCGGCGTGTTCAAAAAAGCACAGGACACAGAGCTGACCATTTCTGTCGAACGCGCGGAGGATGCCGCCTTCCTTTCCGGCGTCGATCTGGCCGCGCTGTGTATTGTCTCCCAGGTCAACGTCACGACCGATCCGGTCGCAGGCGAGCCGTCGCAGGACTGCCTGATCCCCTGCACGATCTCCGTCGCGCTCAGCGACGCGCCAAAATGCCCGCGCTGCTGGAATCATGACGTGCACATTGGTACGCCCGGTCACCATGCCGAGCTGTGCGACCGCTGCGCCGCCGTTGTCGCTGCCATTCCGGCAGACGAGTACAACATCTGAACCCACAGCCCTCGTGCCGGCGCTCTCGCCGGTACGGGGGCTGCGCAAATAAGTCAATCATATCAGGAGGTCTTATTATGAAATCGAACGTCTATTTCTCCCGTGTCATCACCCCGGAAAAAGTCGTCGAGCTGTACCGTGCGCTGGGCGTGGAGCTGCCCGGCAGAGTTGCCGTGAAAGTGCATTCCGGCGAGAAAGGCAATCAGAACTTCCTGCATCCGGAATTCTGGAAGCCCATGGTGGAGGCGGTCCACGGCACCATCGTCGAGTGCAATACGGCCTACGGTGACGCAACCGTCGGCGTGCGGGATAACACCGAGTCCCACCTCAAGCTGCTCGAAGAGCATGGCTGGACCAAATACTTCGACGTAGACCTGATGGATGCCGAGGAGCCGGATGTGGTCTGGCCCATCCCGAACGGCAAGATTCTCAAAGAAAACCATCTGGGCAAGCACATCGAGAACTACGACTCCATGCTGGTGCTGGCGCACTTCAAGGGCCATCCGGCGGGCGGCTACGGCGGCGCGCTGAAGCAGCTGGCCATTGGCTGCGCCTCCCGCGCAGGCAAGGCGCTGATCCACTCCGCCGGCAAAACGGACGACCGCTATAAAACCTGGGAACAGCACGCCGATTCTGTGGCGTTCCCCGAGTCGATGGCGGACGCCGCCTCGAGTGTGGTCGCGCACTTCCAGGGCAGGATCGCGTTCATCAACGTGATGAAAAACCTCTCCGTAGACTGCGACTGCTGCGCCGTGGCCGAGGATCCCTGCATGAAGGACATCGGCATCCTGGCCTCGCTGGATCCGGTGGCCATCGACCAGGCCTGCATTGATCTGGTGATGTCCTCCGATGACCCGGGCAAGGAGCACTTCATGGAGCGCGTCACAAGCCGCAACGGCATCCACACCATCGAGGCCGCCGCTGATCTCGGCGTTGGCAGCCGGGCATACGAGCTGATCGAGCTGTAATACCGGCGCCGAAAGAGCTGATCTGCGGCACTGATTCCGGTTGCCCATCTTTCTGTGCGGCATTTATTCCTGCTCTGCATTTCATAAGGCATAAAAAAGTTTCGCTGCAAACTTTACAAATGCTTCCCAATCAGGTAAACTGGTGCTGTCAACAACATCAACAGGAGGGAACACCATGAATCAGTACGTCACTTACTATCCCGGCCAGTACACGCCTGAAGAGCAGGCCATTCTCGACAAGGTAGCCAAAGAGTGCGAAGAGCAGATCGGAAAACCCGGCATCAGCCTGGAAAATCCGGATGCAGCCGGCGTCATCCAGGAAGAAACCCTGCTCGCGTATGCACGCACCTGGGACGAGTATAACCCGCTGTTTCTCGATCCGGAATACGCCAAAAACTCCCCGTGGGGCGGCGTCATTGCGTTCCCCGGCGCAGTGGAGCCGAGCGTCGGCTTCCCGATGCTCGACGACTACTGCGATGTGTTCGGCGATATTTTCTACTATGGCAACGACGGCGGCGACGTGGAATTCTTTGAGCCGGTCCGCCCGGGCGACCAGATCACGCTGCTCGTCGACAAAAAAGGCATTGAGGACATCACCGACCCGAACGGCAGCATCTACCGCCGCTTCCAGCTCTACGGCGAGGGCACAGCCTACAACGCCAAGGGTGAAAAGGTCGGCCACGCGCGTACGCTCGGCAAAAACGCTTGGCAGCGGCTCGACGGCCCGGGTGAGATCCCGAGCGAGTATGACCAGTGCTTCGCATGGAAAAAGCTGCCCAATCCGCTGACCCCTCACGTCACCACGCCCGAGGAGTGGGAGATCATCGAGCAGATGTGGAAAGACGAGATGATCCGCGGCAAGGACACGCTCTACTGGGAGGACGTCCAGATCGGTGACGAGCCGTGGCCAACCTGTTCCGGCCCGATCTCCGCGATCGACATGATCCGGCTGCACGGCGAGATGCTGCTGCACTTCCCGTCCACGCGGAAGCTGATCGAAGCGGGCGAAGAGCTGATGGTCGACCCGCTCGGCCAGAAGCTGCACGGCCTGGCCCGCCACTACAACGACTGCCATCTGCCGAACTCCGGCGCGCTGTTCTACAACCACACTGCGCGCAACTTTGTCATCCGCATGGTGACCAACTGGATTGGCGACGCAGGCTTCGTCACAAAGTATGGCTGGCGGTTCTGCAACGTGCAGGCCCCGATCTTCGACCCGACCTCCGGCGCCGATCTGCTGGCGAAGGTGCCGTCGATGGCCGGCCGCTACTGTGACCGTCACGGCATCGAAGGCGACACCGCCATCTGCAAGGGCTATGTCACCGACAAGTACAAAAACGAGCATGGCTGCTTCATTGACCTCGTCTGCTGGGCGGAGGATTTTAAGCAGCGCATCCTGCAGGTCTGCCCGTTCACGGTCCGTCTGCCCAGCCGCGAGCAGTAAGCAGTCTGAACTGTGGCGGAGGTGTGCACATGGGCATCATCCTCTTTCTGATCCTGCTGACCATCGGCGCGATCTCTGCCCTCTCCCCGGAGACAGGCTGGCACATGTCGATCGGCTGGCGCTTCCGTGACGCCGAGCCATCCGACGCCGCACTGGTCTGGCAGCGCATCGGCGGCATTGTCATGATCGTCATCGCGTTTATTATTCTGTTCAACATATAAGACACGGCCCCGGCTGCCACAGGCAGCCGGGGCCGTGTCTTCGACTCAGGTTAGATAATACAGCATCTTTGCGACCTGCGCGCGCGTGACCGCGCCGCGCGGGTTGAGCAGCCCGTTCGATCCGGAGATGATGCCGCGCGAAACCATCTGGGCGATGTAGCTGCGCGCATAACTGCTCACCTGATCCGCGTCGGAGAACGATGTGAGGTCATCCTCCGCATAGCCGGTCGGCTGTGAGCGGCCGAGAATTGCCATGGCTTCCTGCCGTGTGATTGTCGCGCCGGGGTCGGCGCAGAGTTCCCCGTCAATTGTCCGACCGTTCAGATAGCCCAGTGCATAGGCCGCCCGAATCGACGGCAACGCATAATCGGAGATCTGATCGGCATCGGCAAACGGCAGCTCCACGCTGTCATACTGGCTCGTGTCGACGCCGAGCCAGCGGATCAGCGACGTGATAAACGCCTGACGGGTCATGGCGGAGCTCGGGGCATAGATCAGATTGCCCGCAGCATCGCTGCGGCCCTGCAATACGCCGCGTCCGTAGAGATAGTTGACATATTTGCTCGCCCAGTTGCCCTCCATATCAGCAAACACATTCTCCGCCTCATAGCCTGTCTCTACATATGCGCCGGCGCGGTTACCGACCCGATCGGACGCAGTCAGCTTGATGATCGTCACGCCATCCGGCACCTGCGCGTACAGCGTCTGGCCGTCCCAGGTGTATTCGACCGGCTCATCGTCGTAGGTCAGAACCAGCTCGTCCACTCCGCTCAGATCATCGGTGATCTGCGCCGTCAGCGTGCCGCCGTCGAGCCGGACGGATACAATCGGCGGCGTTTCGTCCAGATCCGTGATCTGGACGGTGACGCTGGCCGAGATGCTGCCACAGGTCGCTGTGATGGTGCCCGAGGTGACGCCGGTACCGTTTGCCGTAAATACGCCGTCCTCGTCGATGGTGCCCAGCCCGTCTGTGACCGACCAAGTCACGCTGCGGTCGGAGCAGTAGATTTCAAAGCCGGAGTACACTGCAGCCGCAGTCAGATCAACGCTGCCGCCATAGGCGACCGAAACAGACGATCCGCTCACCGTCGTCTGTCCATTCCGGATCTGCAGCGAGGTTGGCTCGTCAATGACGGTTACGGTCGCGCTGCCGCTCGCCAGGCCGCCTATGGCCTGCACCGTGACCGTGCCGGCTGCATCGCCGGCAGTAAAGACGCCATCGTCGGACACGGTGCCGGCACTGGCGGAGAAGATCAGGCCATCCGGCACATCGGCTGTGTAATAGGCAGCGTCAGTCGCACGGACTTCATACGAGATCTCCGCCCCCGGCAGCGCAATCGCCTGCTGCGGATACAGAAAGAGCTGCTCCGCCTGGCCGGCCGTCTGCGTCGGCATCGTGAACAGGATGAAGTTAGCGCAGGCGCGCTGCACACCGCCCGACGGCGAATTGACTGTTTCCAGCGCGTCATAGCCCGGATAGCGCAGCCCCGCCGTCGTGGAGCCGCCGCCGTCGAGATTCAGCGCGATCACACAGCCAAGCTCCACCATCCGCGCGGCCAGCTCCGAAAGCGTCACGCCGAGGCTGTAGCCGGTCTGCAGGCCGTCAACCGTGTAGACGACGAGCGTACCATCCGCGCGCAGCCCGATCGCCGTGCGGCTGGTGCGGTTGTCCGCACTGTCGAGCGTAAATGCGGTGCGCGCCGTGCCGTTCTCCACAAGCAGATCGTCGCCGCCGCAGGCATAAACCACCTGCTCCCATGCCGCATCACAGGCCGTTTCAATGGTAATCACATCGCCCGCCTCGAGCGACTGCAGCTCTGCAAGCGTCGTGGTATAGGGCGTGTCCACCGCCATCGAAATGGTAAAGCACCCCTCCGGGATCTCAGCGGAATACGCCTCGCCGGCATAGAGCACCTCCGCGCGGACCGAGCCGCTCATTGTCAGCTCCGCACGCTCCGGCCGGACCACGACGTTATACGAGCGGATTGTGTTTTTCGTATAGGTATCATAGTCGCGCGAATAGATAATCAGCCCATTGCTGACGGTCATCGCCTTGTTGTAGTGCGCCGCTGTGGCCGACGTGCCGAGCGTGATGCGCACCTTCAGGCCGGGTGTGCCGATCACCGCTGTCCCATCCGCGTAGAAACCGACGGAATTGATATCACCGGAGCTGCGCAGGATCCCGTCTGTGACCACCAGGCCATACGGGATGCCGTTGGACATCTGAAAGAAGCTGCCGTTGACCGCAGCGACAATTGTCTGCCCGGACGCCGCGGCCATCTCTGTTACCTCATCGAGCGTGCTGCGGCCGTAGAGCGTTGTGCCGAAATAGACCGACGGCGTGACTGCGCCATCCGGCGTATATGTATAATAGTGTTCGGTCTGCCGGCCGTTGGCGGCTGTGCTCCAGTATGTCGTCTCGTGGTAGGTCATGCCCGGATAGATGGTCATGCCCTCCTCCCGGAGGATGCCGCCGAGCGCGGCGGCCAGGCAGGTGGGCAGCAGCAGCGCCGCCGTCAGCAGCAGCGCCAGCAGGCGCAAAGCGGTTCGTTTCATGGCAGTTACCTCCGTGGTCTTGCAGGAATGTGATTATGTTAACACATCTTCCCGGAAAAGAAAAGAGGAATTCTCAGGCGTGTCAAGATATTTTGCTTGACATATATGCCGAAATCCGCTAAAATAATGGAGCTGTCAAGGCCGCTGCCTTCACAGCAGAGGTGTTTGTGTTGAAAAACGACGCGGTCTCCATGACGCTGCTGTTCGATTACTATGGCGGCCTTTTAACGGAAAAACAGCAGCAGTTTTTTGACCTGTACTACAGCCAGGACTACAGCCTGGCCGAGATCGCAGAGCTGTCCGGTATCTCGCGGCAGGGCGTGCACGACGCCATTGTCCGCGCCGAGCATGCGCTGCTCGAAATAGAGGAAAAAACCGGCTGCGTCGCGTGCGCCGCGCAGGTCGCCCGCGCGCTCGACACCATCCGAAGCGCAGCGCTTGCGCTGCCCGCATCTGACCAGCGCACGGCCATTCTGGCCGCTGTCGACGCTCTGAAGGAGTAAGCTATGGCATTTGAAGGCCTGACCGAAAAACTCTCCAATGCATTTAAAAAACTGCGCGGCAAGGGCCGCCTGACTGAGGCCGACGTCAAAGAGGCGATGCGCGAGGTGCGCCTGGCGCTGCTCGAGGCCGACGTCAGCTACAAGGTCGTCAAGGACTTTGTCAAACAGGTCACCGAACGCTGCGTCGGCGCCGATGTGCTCGAGGCGCTCTCCCCGGCGCAGATGATCATCAAGATCGTCGACGAAGAGCTGACCCGGCTCATGGGCAGCGAAAACGCCAAGATTCAGATCGCATCCCGGCCGCCGACAATCGTCATGCTCGTCGGTCTGCAGGGCGCCGGCAAGACGACCAACGGTGCCAAGCTCGCCGGCCTGTTCAAGAAGCAGGGGAAAAGCCCGCTGCTCGTCGCATGCGATATCTACCGCCCCGCCGCAATCCGTCAGCTCGAGGTTGTCAGTGAAAAGCTCGGTATCCCCGTGTTTCAGATGGGCCAGACCAACCCGGTCGACATCGCAAAGGCCGCCGTGGAATATGCCAACAAGCACGGCAACGATATGGTCTTTCTCGATACGGCCGGCCGTCTCCACGTCGACGAGGCGCTGATGGACGAGCTGAAGAACATCAAAGCCGCCGTCTCACCGGATGAGATCCTGCTCGTCGTGGACGCGATGACCGGGCAGGACGCGGTCAACGCCGCGCAGTCGTTCAACGAATGGCTCGACGTCGACGGCGTTATGCTGACCAAGCTCGACGGCGACGCGCGCGGCGGCGCAGCGCTCAGCGTGCGTGCGGTAACCGGCAAGCCGATCAAATTTGTCGGCAACGGCGAGAAGCTCGACAACATTGAGCCGTTCTATCCCGACCGCATGGCCAGCCGTATCCTCGGCATGGGCGACATGCTCACGCTGATCGAAAAGGCTGAGCAGTCGTTTGACGAAAAAAAGGCCAAAGAGCTCGAAGAGCGCCTGCGTTCCAACAAGTTCACACTGCAGGATTACTACGACCAGCTGGTGCAGCTCAAGAGCATGTGTTCGATGGAAGATGTGCTCAGCATGATGCCGGGCATGAACGGGATCAAAAACGTCCAGGTCGACGAAAAGGCGCTCGCCCGCACGGAGGCGATCATCCTGTCGATGACGCCATACGAGCGCGAAAACCCGAACGTCCTCAACCACAGCCGCAAGCGCCGCATTTCCGCCGGCGCGGGCGTCAAGGTCGAGCAGATCAACCAGCTGCTCAAGCAGTTTGATATGATGCAGTCGCTCGTCAAACAGATGACGGCCACCGGCAAGCGGAAGAAGAAGTTCAAAAATCTGCCGGGCGGGCTTGCCGGGCTCGGTGGCGGCCGCCGCGGCGGCTTCAACATCCCCGGCTTTTGAGCGTCGTAACAAGCCATGTTTGCTTTACGAATAGATTAACCGTACTTTTGGAGGTGATACCCATGGTCAAAATCAGACTGCGCAGAATGGGTGCTAAGAAGGCTCCCTTCTATCGAATCGTGATCGCAGACTCCCGCAGCCCGCGCGACGGCCGCTGCATTGAGGAGATCGGCACCTATGATCCGCTGAACGATCCGGCCGCCGTCAAGGTTGACACCGAGCGCGCTCAGTACTGGATCCGCAACGGCGCCCAGCCCACCGACACCGTCAGAGCGCTCCTGAAAAAGGCCGGCGCTCTGTAAGGAGAGCCCATGATGAAAGAACTGTTGCTCTACATTGCCCGAAATCTGGTCGACAATCCCGACACGGTATCCGTCGCGGAGATCGAGGGCGATGAGACGGTGCTCGAGCTGCGCGTCGCACCCGAGGACATGGGCAAGGTCATCGGCCGTCAGGGCCGGATCGCACGCGAGATCCGCACCGTCGTCAAGTCCGTGGCGCAGCGCCAGGGCAAAAAGGTTTCAGTCGACATCGTCGACTGAGTGCGCGGGCACAGCCTGCCGCACCATGCCATCCCGGGTACGCCGGGCGAAGCGTCTTTCTCCGCGTCTGCGCGGGGCGTCTCGTCTGTGCCTGGGGTGGCACGCTTTTTCTCCGGCGCGCATTGCGCGGAAAGGTTGGAATATCATGCAGCAATTTCTCGAAGCCGGCAAAATCGTCGCCACGCATGGCACCCGCGGCGAGGTCAAGATCCTGCCGTGGGCGGATTCGCCTCAGTTTCTGACGCAGTTTGAGCTGCTCTACATCGGCGGCGAGCCATGGCGCGTCGCCGCATCGCGCGTCCATGGCAGCTGCGTGCTGTGCAAATTCACAGGCATCGACGATGTCAACGATGCGATGCGGCTGAAGGACAAGGTCGTCTCCATCAACCGCGCCGATGCCGCGCTGCCCGACGGGGCGGTCTTTCTTGCCGACCTGATCGGGCTTCGCGTTCTGTGCGGCGAAACGGAGATCGGGACAATTGTCTCGGTGTTCCAGCCGCCGGCCAACGACGTCTATGTCGTGCGCGGCGCGCACGAATACATGATCCCGGCGGTGAAGGAATTCGTCGAGGAGGTCAACGTCGCAGAAGGCTTCGTCCGCGTGCGGCTGATCGAGGGGATGCGCACCGATGAGAATTGACATTATGACGCTCTTCGACGAGACGGTCTGCGATATGATGAATGAGTCGATCCTCGGCCGTGCGCAGGAGCGCGGCTATATCAAAATCGAAGCGCATCAGATCCGCGATTACACGACCAACAAGCAGAACCAGGTCGACGATTATCCCTACGGCGGCGGGCGCGGCGCAGTGATGCAGGCCGATCCGCTCTACAACTGCTGGACCCATATCTGCGACGAGGCCGGCGGGCCGGTTCATACGATCTATCTCTCCCCGGCCGGGCGGACTTTTACGCAGCGCGTTGCACGCGAGCTGCTGCAATACGATAACCTCGTGCTTGTCTGCGGCCACTACGAGGGAATCGACGAGCGGTTTATCGGGGAGTGCGTCGACGAGGAGATCTCACTGGGCGATTTTGTGCTGACCGGCGGCGAGATCCCGGCGATGGCCGTGGCCGACTGCGTTGCGCGTATGGTGCCGGGCGTGCTGCCCGATCCGGAGTGCTTCGAGGACGAGAGCCATTACAGTGGAACGCTCGAATACCCGCAGTATTCCCGGCCGGCTGTCTGGCACGGGCTGTCCGTGCCGCCGGTCCTGCTCTCCGGGCACCATGAGAACATCCGCAAATGGCGCCGGAAGATGGCGCTGGCACGCACGCGCGCACGCCGGCCGGATCTGTACGCGAGGCTGGATCTGTCGTCAAAGGAGGACCGCATGCTGCTCCGGCAGCTCGAGGAGGAGGAATCCCATGGATCAAGCGATTGAAACCCTGAAGCAATGGGTCGCCGCGTCGAACAACATTGTTTTTTTCGGCGGCGCCGGCGTCTCGACGGAATCGGGCATCAAGGATTTCCGCAGCGTTGACGGACTGTATTCGATGAAATTCAAATACACGCCCGAGACGATGCTCAGCCATTCTTTTTTTGAGACGCATACCGAGGAATTTTTTGATTTCTACCGCGACAAGCTGCTCCCGCTCGACTTCGAGCCGAATGCGGCACACAAAAAACTTGCCGATTGGGAGGCGCAGGGCAAGCTGAAAGCCATCGTCACGCAGAACGTCGACGGGCTGCACACCAAGGCCGGCAGCAAAACAGTGTTCGAGCTGCACGGGTCGTGCTATCGGAACCACTGCATGCGCTGCCATGCGTTTTATGGGCCGGAATTCATCCGCGACAGCATCGGAATTCCGCGCTGCACCGCCTGCGGCGGCATTGTCAAGCCCGACGTCGTGCTCTATGAGGAAAGCCTGGACGAGGATTGCATCAACGGCGCCGTGGGCGCGATCGCGCAGGCCGATATGCTGATCATCGGCGGCACCAGTCTGACCGTCTACCCGGCCGCCGGGCTGATTCGCTATTATCGCGGCCATCGGCTTGTGCTCATCAACAAGGACCCGACACCGGCCGACGGCGAGGCCGACCTCGCCATTCACGCCCCCATCGGCGAAGTGTTCTCCCAACTGTAAAAACGCTGCTGCAAGAACGTTTCTTGCAGCAGCGTTTTTCAATCGCGCTACGTCTGCACAATCCATCGTCTGGCCCAGAACAGCAGCGCTTCCGACATCGCATCAAACGCCGGCGCTTCGCCGTGCCGGAGCGCCAGTGCTGTCCGGACGATCGCCTGCTCCTCTGCGCCGGCCGCGCGCAGCAGCGCATCCCACGTTTTGGCATAGGCGCCCGTCTGCCGGAAGCAGATCGCCTGCGCCACAAAACGAGCGGCCCGATAGAGCGCACAGAGCGTCTTCTCACTTCTTTCATGTAGCAGATTGTGCATGCAGCCATGATACAGATTACACGCGCCGCCCCGGATCGCCCGCTCCACGGCCGCATCGTCCAACAGCAGCAGCAAGGTGTCCAGGCTGCCCTGAATTGGCCTGGTATCGTAATAAAACTGGAACAGATCCGCCGCATCCCAGTGCAGCAGCTCGTCTTTCCCCGCGAAGAAGCCGCAGATCAGCTCCCGTGCCGGGAGGCGGCTGAGCATCGCGCGATAGGCTGCCGGGTCATCGCGCGTCAGCGCATCGAGGATCACAACAACGTCGATATCGCTGTCATCCGCCGCCTCGCCACGGCCATAGCTGCCCTGCAGTCCGACAAACCACACGCGCGCACCAAACGTCTCCCGCAGCGCCTGACAAAATATCTCCAGCCATGATTGTACTGCAATCATCCGTCTGCTCCTCTCCCGTCCATTCAACTGCGCCAAAAGCGCCCGGGCGGGCAGCCCGGGCACTTGGCCGCGTCAGAAAAAGTCGGCCACGATCTTCACAAACAGCATCGCCAGCACCAGCAGGATCACCGGCCGGACAGCCTTTGCGCCGCGGCGGAGCACCAGACCCGTACCGACATAGCTGCCGGCGATGGAAAACGCGCCGCCCAGCAGCCCGAGCCAGAGCATCGCCTGCCCGGTTGCAAAAAACACCACCAGGCTGCCCAGCCCTGAGCCGAGGTTGACCCACTTCATCACACCGGATGCATGGCGCGCATCATACCGGCCGAGCTTGACGAGCACCAGCAGGTAGAACGTCCCGGCGCCCGGGCCATAGAAGCCGTCGTAGACGCCAACCACAAACATCAGCGCGAGCAGCGCTGCTGTCTGCCCGCGGGTACGCATTCCCTCCGGCACTGCCATGTTCTTGTCCCGCAGGACAAAGACTGCAATCACCGGCAGCAGCACCACAAGCAGATAGCGCAGATACTGATCGTCCACCAGCAGCACCAGGCGCGCGCCGAGCAGCGCACCGGCGACCGAAGCCGCCATGCCCGGCAGCGTAAAGCGCCAATCGACGCAGCCGTTTTTTGCATAGCGCAGGCAGGAGACCACCGCACCGCAGTTGGCGGAGAGCTTGTTGGTACCCAGCGCCATGTGCGACGGCATGCCGGTCAGGAAATACACCGGCAGCGTGATCAGGCCGCCGCCGCCCGCCATGGCATCGATCAGGCCACCGAAAAAGGTACCGGCGCAGACCAGCGCGGTCATCCAGAACGAAAGCTCCACTCCGTCTCCTCTTTTCATCGGGGATATGTCTTTCATCATATCGCATCCGGCGGGCGATGCCTAGCGGCAATCCCGCCAAATTTCCCCGAAAAACCAGCCGGTGCTTCGGCAGGCAGTCAGTCGCCCGCCGTACGGAACGTGATATCTCCGCTTGTCGTCGTGACCTCGCAAAGGCCCGCGCCCTGGACAGACTGCGGCACGTCGACATCGCCGGAGGTGGTGTGCGTGGCAAACGCCTTCGGCGAGAGCAGGCTGCCGTTCACATCGCCGCTGGTCGTTCCGATCCGGAGCGACGCGGCATCGCTCTGCGTCAGGCGGACGTCGCCGCTGACTGTCTCTGCGTCGAGCTGTCCGTTGATGCGAAGGTCCTGCGTGCGCAGGTTTCCGCTGGTCGCTGATGCGGTCAATTCGCCCGCCGTCACGGTTTCAAGTGTCTGGTCGCCGCTGACCGTCGAAAGCGTCAGCACGCCCGTCAGCGTGACGCCGCGCAGCGTCACCTCGCCGGCGGTCGACGACGCGAACAGTGTCTCACATGTCGTGTCCGCAACCACCGCATCGCCGCTGGTGGTCTGGACGGTCAGCGCGCCCTCCACTGTGCCGGAAAAGGCGACTGCTCCGCTGGCGGTCTCCAGTGCCGCAGCGCCGAACGCAAAGCCTTCCTCTACGCGGATGTCGCCGCTGGTGCTTGTGAGCTGAAGCGAATCATACGCATCCCCGGGCAGGTAGACTGTCACCGAGAGCGCATGCCAGAAAAACCCGATGTGATCGTACCAGCGCCGGTTGTCCTCGAGGGCAATGCGCAGTGTGCCGTCCGTCACTGCTGCCGAGAATCGCACACGGTCGGTCTGTTCGCATTCCACGCGGCACGCGCCGTCGTCAGCGCGCAGGACGGTGACATTGCCCGACGCCCCGTGCACTTCCAGCGCAGTAAACGGCGCTTCAATCGGGATTGTCCACATCTCTGTCTCCTCCCGGTCGAGTTCTGACAGATCAAAGCCGTGTACCGCACCCACGGCCAGCATCAGCGCGGCGCCGGCGGCCACACACACGGCCGCCACGATCAGCGCATATTTTTTTGCCTTTTTCATGCCGCAGCCTCCTTCCGGATCAGGCGGGATTTGGTCCAGAGCGCAAACCGCTTTGTGCCGCGCCCAGTCGCCGCAGCAGCAGCATTACAGGCAAACACCGCCGCAATTGCAAGCCCGGCGCAGACCAGGCCCATGCCGAGCACAAACACCGCCTGCGCCGTCGTGCTGAAGATCAACAGCAGCACGGCACCGGCCAGGCAGCCGAGTGCGCTGATGGCCAGCGCACCGTCGAGAATGTATGCGCACGCAACCAGCACCCAAAGTACCAGATACAGCGCTGCAAATACGATCGCCGCAGCCGCAAGCAGTGGCAGCCAGACCGGCGAGCCGAGCACGAGCAGTACAATCTCCCAGGCCCGCAGTGCGCGCCGCGGGCGCACCCGCTCGCGCACAAGCCGCGGCAGCGGCATGTCGGCCAGAATCTGTGCGACGGCCTCGTCCACCGAGCCGATGGCGGCGACCGCGCTCTCCTCGGTCATGCCGTCTTCGACGCGGTCATCGATCATCTCGGCAAAGTAGTCAAGCGCGCGGTCGAGATCCTCCTGCGGCAGACCGGCCAGCTGCCCGCGGACCGCAGACAGGAACTGCTGTTTATCCATCGTTCTGTTCCTCCCTGACAATAAACTGATAGATCGACATGATTTCTTTCCACTCCTCCAAGAATTCATCGATGCGTGCCAGCCCCGCCGGCGTGATGTGGTAGTACTTTCGCAGCCGGCCGTTGTGCTCAGCCGAGCGGACGGTCAGAAGCTCCGCGCTCTCGAGCCGGCGCAGAATCGGGTAAAGCGTCGATTCGGATATGGTGACGTAGGGCTTGATGTCCCGAATGATCTGATAGCCATAGGAATCCTCGTTCTTGATGGCCGCAAGCACACAGACGTCGAGCAGGCCGCGCTTGAGTTGAATGTCCATGTCATGCCTCCTCTCGCGTTATACTATATCACGCATAGTATTATGTGTCAAGCAGCAAAATACCGGCTGCCGCAAAAAATTGCGGCAGCCGGTGTTGTTTCTTCTACATCTGCCTCAGAACTCAAGCTCGTCGGCATAATCGGCGGCATTGTCCGCCGTGATATGCGGGACATTGGTGTAGTGGAAGTACTCCACGTCCTCGCCCGCAGCGAGATCGTCAATGACTGCGAATACTTCTGCCACCGTGTCGGCTGTCGAATAGAACGCGGTCAGCGTCATGGTGCCGTTCTCGATTGCTTCGACAGCGTCTTTCTGGCCGGTGATGGAATAGACCTCGACGTCGGTCATGTTGGCATTCTGCAGCGCGTTGACGCCACCAAGCGTCAGGTCATCGTCAAATCCCATCAGGATATCGATCTCATCACCGTAGGTGGAGATAAAGTTTTCCATGATGGTCTGCGCATCCGCACGGCTGGAAAACGCCCACTGGATGCCGAGGATCTCATAGTTGGAGTTCTCGGAAATATAGGTGTCGAAACCGCTGACGCGCTGGATATAGTCCGACTGAACCGGTACACCGCCGATCTCGACAATCTTCAGGCCGGCGTCTGCGCCGTGCTCGTCGACAATCGCCTTGGCAATGTCCGCCGCCATCTGCACGTTGTCCGGACCGCAGTAAGCTTCGACATACTCCTGGCCGCTCTCGGCAACGTCGGTGTGCAGTGTAATGCAGGGGATGCCGGCGTCTGCAATGGATTGTGTCCAGTCAACGGCAAGTTCCGGATCAGCCGGGAAGATGACAAAGTAGTCCGGATCGAGCTGAATGAGCTGCTCAACCTGCTCGCCCTGAAGCGCAGCATCGCCCTCGGCGGCCAGCGCCTGGAATTCCCAGCCGCGATCTTCACAGGTCTGCTCCAGGTTCGAATAAAGGTACTGCGGCAGCAGCGCAATGTTGTAGGCGACAGCAGAGTAGGCAATGGTCACAGTGCCGTCTCCGTTTCGGTCAGCCGCCAGGGACTCGCCGTCCGAGCCGCCGCCCTCATCGCCACCGCAGGCGGAGAGCGCGAAGACCAGCGACAGCGCCAGCAGCAGCGCAATGAGCTTTTTCATGTGTTTCACAACATAACTCCCTTTCCAAGTGCATTTTATATGAAGCCGTCAGCCGGCTGTCATATCGGTTGGCTCAGGCAGACTGCTTCTCGCCCGATGTGAAGCGGTCGATGATCAGCACGACGATCAGCAGCATGCCCGAGACAAAGTCGACCCAGGCAGCCGGGATCAGCAGCAGATTCATCGCCGTAGAGATCATGCGCATGATCAGAATACCAATGAGCACATTGAGCATCGTGCCCTTGCCGCCGGCCATTTTAATGCCGCCGATGACGCAGGCCGAGATCGCAAACACGTCGCGCCCCTCGCCGAGCGTATAGATCGCTGCGCCCTGGTTGGAGGCCAGGAACACGCCCGCCAGGCCGCACAGGAAGCCGCAGAGGACATATGCCAGAAAGGCCGTGCGCTTTGTGTTGATGCCGGCGAGTTTGCCGGCCTCTGCATTGTCACCGGTGATATAGAGGTTATTGCCGAAATTGGTCTTGCGCATGACAAAAGCCAGCACGATCAGAATCACCGCGACAATCAGCACCGTCAGCGAGAGATAACGGCTGCCGCCAAACTGAAGCCGGGCAATGTTGTCGCGCAGTGCGCTGCGCAGCGCATCAGCCGGGTAGATTGACCCGTCCTTGGTAAAATAGTAGACAATGCCTTTATAGATATAGTTTGTCGCAATGGTTGCAATCAGCGGGCTGATGCCAAATCCGGTGACAACAAGGCCGTTGACGGCACCCATCACCAGGCCGGCCAGCAGCGCCACAACAACGCCGGCCGCCACACTGCCCGTGGCGTTGATGACCAGGACAACCAGGACAGCGCTTGTCGCCGCCTGAAAGCCAACCGACAGGTCAATGTTGCCGGTCACCATCACCAGTGCCAGGCCAATGGCGATGCAGCCGTAGATGCTCGACTCAAAGACAATCGTCGAGAGATTCCGGGTAAAGCGGTTGACCAGGAACGAGCCAATGATCAGCAAAACCACCAGGATCAGCGCGGAATTGTAATTCAGCAGCAGGCGCCTGGCCTGGCCGCTCACTTTGCTTTTCTTTTCCACAGCTTGACCCCCCTTTCACTCAGCACGTCGATCGCAAGTGCAATAATCAGGATCACGCCCATGACGATCCACTGCGTATACTGGTCGAATCGCAGGAACGTAAAGCCGGAGGACATAAAGCCAATGAACAGGAAGCCCACGACTGTGCCCCATACGCTCCCCTTGCCGCCCAGGATACTGGTTCCGCCGAGGACGACGGCCAAGATAATGTCCATCTCCTTGCTCGCGCCGATCTGCGGATTGACCGAGTTCGAGCGCGCGACCAGCGTCACAGCAGCAATGGCGCAGCACAGGCCGTTGAGCACATAGGTGATGGCGACGTCGCGGCGGCTGTGGATGCCGGAAAAACGCGCCGCCACCGGATTGGCACCAATGGCATAGAGCCGTTGGCCAAACACCGTGCGTGAAAGCAGGAATGCGAACACAATGACCACCGCCAGCAGGATCAGCACCGGAACCGGCACAACGCCGAGCACGCTGCCCGAGCCGATCGCCTCAAACAGCGGCGTGCTTGCGCGGACGCTCTGCCCAGAAGCGAGAATCAGCGTCAGCGCGCCATAGACCGAGCCGGTGCCAAGCGTGGAAATAAATGCATTGAGCCGCAGCCCGCTGACCAGCAGCCCATTGATCAGACCGCACACCAGGCCGATGAGCAGCGTCAGCACAATGGCGGTGTTACCCATCCGGCGGCTGAGCTGCGCGCACATGACGCTCATCAGCGTCAGCTGGCTGCCCACCGACAGGTCGATGTTGCCAGTGATCATCACCAGCGTCATGCCGCAGGCAATAATGCCGATATAGGTCTGCTGGCGGAACACGTTGATGATGTTCGACACGGTCAGGAACCGGCCGCCTGTCACATGCGGCGCCAGGATCGAGACCAGGATGATAAACGCAATCAGCGCGAGAAATACGCCCGCACCGGGCTTGGAGATATACGCCCGCCAGACGCCGGCCACACCGAGTTTCTGTCCGCTTTTATTTTTCATGTGGCGCCGCCTCCATCCGTCTGATCCGCGCGGTCAGTCTTGCCGAGCGCCGCAGCCAGGACCCGCTCGCTGTTGAGCCCTTTCACCGGGAACTGCGCTGTCAGCTTCCCTTCGCACACGGTGATGACACGGTCGCAGATGCCCATGATCTCCTCAATCTCACTCGAGACAACCAGGATTGCCATACCGCTCTGCGCGAGCTGGCTGAGCAGGCCATAGATCTCCGACTTTGAACCGACATCAATGCCGCGCGTCGGCTCATCGACAATCAAAACCTTGGGATCCATCATCAGCCATTTGGCCACAACGACCTTCTGCTGGTTGCCGCCCGAGAGATTCCCGGCCAACTGCGTCACCGACGGTGTTTTGATTGAGATTGATGCAATGTACTGATCCGCCGCCTGCCGCTGCGCCGTGCGGTTGATCACACCGGCCCTGGCCAGCTTCGGCAGATGGACGATCGTCATGTTTTGCAGAATCGACAGCCGCAGCGCCAGGCCCTCGGACTTGCGATCCTCTGTGCAGAAGCCGATGCCGGCACGGATGGATGCCGCGGGGCTGCCGCCGTGCAGTTTTTCCCCGTCCAGAATGACTTCGCCGGACTGGTAGTGATCTACCCCAAAGATCGCGCGCATAATCTCTGACCGTCCCGCGCCGACCAGCCCGAAGAAGCCGAGGATCTCGCCCCGCCGCGCCTCAAACGTGACATCGGAGAAAACGCCGCGGCGCGTCAGCCCCTTGACCTGCAGCACCGTGTCGCCAATCTCGGCCGGCACCTTCTGATACAGGTTCTCCAGGCTGCGGCCAATCATGTGGGCAATCAGCTCGTCCTGCGTTGTCTCATCCTTGTTCATCGTGATGATGTTCTGCCCGTCGCGGATGACGGTGATGCGGTCGGCCAGCTCCATGACCTCATCGAGCTTGTGAGAAATGTACACCACTGCGATACCCCGCCCGGTCAGCAGGCGGATGATGCGGAAGAGCGTCTCTGTCTCGGCCTCGGACAGGGAGGATGTCGGCTCGTCCATAATGATGATGCGCGCATTGCGCGTCAGCGCGCGGCCGATCTCAATCATCTGCTGCTGGCCGACAGACAAACTGCCTGCGAGCTGCTTCGGTGAGATCGTCATGCCGAGCTGGTTCAGGATCTCTTTTGCGTCTGCGTAGAGCTTACGGTAGTCAATCAGCGGCCCGCGCATCGGCAGATTGCCGATGAACAGGTTCTTGGCCACATCGAGCTGCGGCGCAATGGAAAGCTCCTGGTACACGCAGGACACACCGGCTGCGATACCCTCCTGTGTCGACCGGAAGTGGACTTCCTGGTCATCGATGTAGTACCGGCCGCCGTCGGACGCGTGCGCGCCGGTCATCACCTTGATGAGCGTTGACTTTCCGGCGCCGTTTTCACCGCACAGCGCGTGCACCTCTCCCTCGCGCGCATCAAAGCTGACGCCGTCGAGCGCGCGCACACCCGGGAAAACCTTGACAATCTGCTCCAGTCGTGCAATGGTTCTTGTTTCGCTCAAAAGCGTTCCCTCCTTCAAAGCTACGCATTGATTCAACGCAGCTGCTGAAATACGGTCACATTATACAGTTTTGAACGTGTTTTTGCAACGCTTTTTCGTCAATTTTACATTTATTTTAGTTATTTCAGTTTTTTTCAGAAAAACTGTCCGCTTTCCGCACATTTCGCGCAAAAAATACGCAAAAAAATGCGCCGTCTGTGTACATTGTACACAGACGGCGGACAGATATTGCGATGCATGCGGTGGCTTCCTGTCCGCGGACGGCCGTTACGCCGTGCCCGTGGAGCCGAAGCCTCCCGCGCCGCGCGCGGTATCGCTCAGCTCGTCGGCCGCTTCGTAGTCAACGGCGAGAAACGGCGTGATCACCAGCTGTGCGACACGCTCGCCATGCTCGATGGTCTGCGGGACAGCGCCATGGTTGTGCATGGCGATCATCAACTCGCCGCGGTAGTCCGCGTCGACGACGCCGACCTTGTTCGCCGGTGCGAGATCCCGCTTGGCCGCAAGGCCGGAGCGGGCATAGACCAGCCCGGCATAGCCGGCGGGGATCTCCAACGCCAGGCCGGTGTGCAGCATCACGGTCTGCCCCGGCTCGATGGTCAGCGGCGCATCGAGACACACACGCAGGTCGGCGCCTGCCGCCCAATCCGATCCAAATGACGGCAGCGCCGCGCGCGGATCCAGTTTTTTCACCCGGACAATCGGTTTCACAGATGCGTCACCCCATTCCACGCAACGATCTCCCCCGCAGCCAGTGTCCGGGGCAGGTCGATGATCCGCTGATTCGAGGAGCCGCGGAAACGCAGCCCCGGATCTTTCAGTTCCTCAACAAACGCGCCGTCCACGAGCACGTCAATCGTTCCGAGCAGCGCCGCCGTCGTCTCTGTTGCGCCGGCGAGCAGACCCTCGAGCTGAAAGCCGGTGTACGCCCAGATCTCTTTGTCCGGGCAGTGTGCCTTGGCCTGCCGCGTCAGCTCGAGTACGGCAGCCTGATTTTCCGGCTCGAACGGCTCACCGCCGAGCACGGTCAGCCCGCGGATATACGACGGCTCAATCAGCCGCAGCAGTTCGTCGATCGTCTCCTGTGTGAACGGCGTCCCATAGCCGAACGCCCATGTCTCGGGATTGAAGCAGTTTTTGCAGTGCCGGCGGCAGCCGGATACAAACAGGCTCGTTCGGACACCGGGACCGTTGGCGATGTCGCGCGGCTTGATGGTGGCATAGTTCATTTTCGTTGTCTCCTTACCGGGACGAGGCAGCGTCTGCCGCGCCGTTCCCCGCCGCCTTACAGGTGCAGCACGCGGGCCTTGATCTCTTTTGTCTTTCCGACGTTCCAGAAGTTCTCGCCCAGATAGCCGCAGGTGCGGCGCGTGACGTTCATTTTGCTGTGATCCTTGTTGCCGCACTGCGGGCACTCCCACTCGAAATCGTCGTTGATGATGATCTCGCCGTCGAAGCCGCAGACGTGGCAATAGTCGGACTTGGTATTGAACTCGGCATACTGGATGTTATCGTAGATAAACGTCACCACATCCTCAAGCGCCTCGAGGTTGCCGCGCATGTTCGGAATCTCGACATAGCTGATGCAGCCGCCGGTGGATTTCGCCTGGAACTGGTTTTCAAAGATGAACTTGGAGAACGCGTCGATCGGCTCGCGCACGTCAACGTGGTAGCTGTTGGTGTAGTAGCCCTTATCAGTGATGTCCGGGATGGAGCCGTAGCGCTCCTTGTCGATGCGGGCAAAGCGGTAGCACAGCGACTCGGCCGGCGTGCCATAGAGCACGAAGCCGATTTTGGTCTCCGCTTTCCAGCGCTGGACAGTCTGCTGCAGGTGATCCATCAGCGCCAGCGCAAATTTTTCACCCTCCGGTTCCGTCTGGGACTGGCCGGTCATCAGTTTGGTGACCTCGTAGAAGCCGATATAGCCGAGCGAGATGGACGAATAGCCGCCGTACAGGAACGGCTCGATCGGCTCGCCCTTGCCCAGGCGCGCGATGGCGCCGTACTGCCAGCGCACCGGGCTGACATCGGACTTGACGTTTTTGAGCGCGTTGTGACGGCACATCAGCGCTTCGAAGCACAGCTCCAGCCGCTCGTCGAGCTCTTTCCAGAACAGCTCCATGTCGCCGTGAGCGACGATACCGACCTGCGGCAGGTTGATCGAGACGACGCCCTGGTTGAACCGCCCCTCAAACTTGTAATTGCCGTTTTCATCCTTCCACGGTGCCAGGAAGCTGCGGCAGCCCATCGGCGAAAAGACGTTGCCCTCATAGTTCTCCCGCATCTTCTTGGCGGAGATATAGTCCGGATACATCCGCTTGGCCGAGCAGCGAACGGCCAGGCGCGTCAGGTAGTCATACTTGCCGCCGCGCAGGCAGTTGTGCTCGTCGAGCACATAGACCAGCTTCGGGAATGCCGGCGTGACATACACGCCGACCTCGTTCTTGATGCCCTGGATGCGCTGATTGAGAATCTCCTCGATGATCATCGCATTCTCTTCGATGTACGGGTCATCCTCCTGCAGATTCAGGAACAGCGTGACGAACGGGCTCTGGCCGTTGGTTGTCATCAGCGTGTTGATCTGGTACTGGATGGTCTGCACGCCGCTTTTCAGCTCGTCGTGCAGGCGGTCCATCGTCAGCCGCTCAATCATGCCCGGATCCGCGCCCGGACCACAGTCCGCTGTGATCTGCTTTTTGAACTTCTCATAGCTGCGGCGCAGATACTTGCCCAGATGGCGGATGTCGACCGACTGACCGCCGTACTGGTTCGACGCGACGCAGGCAATGATCTGTGTCATGACCGTGCAGGCAACCTGGAAGCTCTTCGGCGTTTCGATCATCTTGCCGTTCATAACCGTGCCGTTATCGAGCATATCGCCAATGTTGATCAGGCAGCAGTTGAAGATCGGCTGGACGAAATAGTCCGCGTCGTGGAAGTGCAGCACGCCCTCGTCGTGCGCCTTGGAAATCCGATCCGGCAGCAGGATGCGCCGGGTCAGGTCGCGCGAGACCTCACCGGCGATGTAGTCGCGCTGCGTTGCGGCAATCATGGTGTTCTTATTCGAGTTCTCCTCGGCCAGCTCTTTGTTGCGGTTCTGCAGCAGGCTGAGGATCGACTCGTCGGTGGTGTTCTGTTTGCGCACGAGCGCACGTGTATAGCGATAGATGACATAG
>CAZGBU010000021.1:0-22163 GCA_964523945.1 uncultured Oscillospiraceae bacterium | reverse complement strand
CGTCCGGCTGGCTTCGTCATGGCCAGAATGCAATGTTCTCTTTCAAAATGCCTTAATATTTTACCCGCAATCCGGCCGCTTGTCAACGCTTTTGCGGCGACAAATCGACTTTTTTGCGCAAGATCGAATGCGGCGGCGCGGCAAACGGCAGCCGGAGGCGCACATGCATCTGCGGATGGATCGCCTCGCGCAGCGGCAGGCCCTCTGCATCCAGAATTTCTTCGACCAGAAACGCCGCCGGCTCGCGCCCCGGGGCAAGCAGCTCAAGCGTCTCGCCGACAGCAAAACGATTGCGCTGTGTGACAACCGCGCTGCCATCCGGCGTACAGGAGACGACAAGCGCTGTCACCTGCCAGTCCCGGATGTAGCGTGCGTCCGCATAGAACTGCCCCTGCTCCGGCACACCGAAATAAAACCCGGTGTAATAGGTGCGGTGGCTGACCTTTTCGACCTCATCGCGCCAGACCGGCTCGAGCGGCCGGCCGTCCATCGCTGCCGAGATTGCATGCTGATATGCATTTGTGATGACCGCCGTGTAGTAGGCAGACTTGGCACGCCCTTCAATTTTCAGCGCATCCACACCAACATCCAGCAGTGCAGGAATATGGTCGATCATGCACAGGTCTTTGGAATTCATAATATAGGTTCCGCCGTCGTCCTCGCCGATCGGAAAATACTGTCCCGGCCGCTTTTCCTCGACAAGCGCATACTTCCAGCGGCACGGCTGCGCGCATACGCCCCGGTTGCCGTCGCGCCCGGTCATATAGTTCGACAACAGGCACCGGCCAGAGAAGCTGACACACATCGCCCCGTGGACAAATGCTTCGATCTCCAGCGCGGCCGGCGTACCCTGCCGGACAGCCGCAATTTCGTCCAAGCTCATCTCCCGCGCCAGAACGACGCGGCTTGCACCAAGCTCATACCACGCGCGCGCCGTCTCAGCATTGACGATGCCGGCCTGTGTGGAGACATGCCGTTCACAGTGCGGCGCATAACGCTGCGCCAGACGGAACACGCCGAGATCGGCGATGATCAGCGCATCGGCGCCGGCATCATCGAGCTGTTCGAGAAACGCGGGCAGGACCGGCAGCTCGTCCGCACGCGGCAGGGTGTTCACCGTCACATGGACACGCACGCCGTGCGCATGACACAGCCGGATTGCGCGAACAATCTCTGCATCGTCAAAATTCGGCACACCGCCGCGCATTCCAAACTGCCGTCCGGCAAGATACACCGCGTCCGCTCCGAAGGCAACCGCCATCTCCAGCCGTTCGAAATCTCCTGCCGGCGAGAGCAGCTCTGGTTTCCGCTCAGCCATTCTCCAGTCCCTCAAGGAATTCATTGTGCTCGTAATACGTCTCGGAGAAGTGATGCGTCCCATCGGTGTCGAGCGCGTAGAAGTAATAGTCGGTATCAGCCGGGTAAAGCGCCGCCCGCAGCGACGACAATCCCGGATTTGCTATCGGGCCGACCGGGAGCCCCGCATTGTTATACGTGTTGTACGGGCTGTCGATCGCAAGATCCTCCGTCGTCAGCGTCTCCTTGCGCTCGCCAAGCGCATACTGCACCGTTGCATCGATCTGCAGGCAGGGATAGAGCTTCGAGCACAGGCGGTTATAGATAACCGATGCGATCCGCGTACGCTCAGACGCAGTCGCCGCCTCTTTCTCGATCAGCGATGCAACAATGACGATCTTCTGCTGATCCATCATACCGGCCTCAATCTCCGCTTCGGTGAAACCGTTTTCCGTCATCTGCTCACGCAGCATCGCGTTGAGTTCATCGATGGCAGCCAGCATCTCATCGTCAAATTTATCCTCAAAATTGCGCAGGAACCGGTCGATCACATTGACCGGGTCATCATCGACATAGAATTCATAGGTATCCGGGAACAGATACCCCTCAAGCCGGTTGTCCGCACCGTATTCCAGGCCGTCCAGGAATGCATAGTCGAACTCGTAGTTGGCCGCCGTCTCATACAGCTCCTCCGCCGAGCAGACTCCGTTTTCCTCCAGCAGCTCGAAGATCTGGCTGACTTCATAGCCCTCTGGAATCATCACCGTAACAGTCGCACGTGTCTCGGCAGTGGCGATCATGCCGTTGACCAGCGCGTGATAATCAAACACCTTGTTGAGTTCATAGGTGCCGGGATCGATCTTCTCATCGGCATTGGAAAACCATGCGTAGAACCGGAACAGCCACGGAAATTCGATCAGTCCGGCCTCGTGCAGTGTGTCGGCAACGTCTTTCATCGTATCATCCTCGCCGACAACAACGGTCACAACTTCGTCCGGCTTTGTCAGCGCCAGCACATCATCCGCACAGATCCAGGCAAAAAGTGCGAGCAGCGCAGATCCGGCGAGCACACTGACCACATAGATCAGCACGCGGATGCTGCCGGGCAGGCGCTGCCGCTCGCGCTTTGGTTTTTTCTCTTTCGGCGCCCGCTTCTGCTTTTCCCGTTTTTCCACCGGCTCGTCCGCCGGGTGCGCCGTTTTCGGCGGATCCTCTGCCGCTTCCTCCGACGCTTCGGCTTCCGCTGCCGGCGCATGTGCATCTGCGTCCGGCGCATCCGCGTCGCCGATCATCTGATCGAGCCGCTCAAGCTCCTGCTTGGTATCGCGGATCAGCGCATCAATTTCGCTTTTATCATCGTCACCGCCGTCGAGGTGAAACAGCCTTGTCTCGTCAAACTGATCTGCCATCGGGCAGACCTCCTTTCGTGGGATCGGGCCGCAGGACGCGGCATTCCGTTACAACCGCTGCAACCGGCCGGTCATGCGCTTCGCGCGGCACGCGCTCAAGCAGCATCTTTTCGAAGCAGACGCCGAGCGACGCGCCGGAATACCGGCTCAGATACCGGTCGTAATATCCGCCGCCATGACCGAGCCGATAGCCCGCCAGGTCGAACGCAACCGCAGGTACCAGCACAAGATCCGGCAACCCCTCAGGCGCATCCGCACGCGGTTGGAACAGGCCAAACGAACCGTCCTGCACCAGTTCGTCCATCGAACGGACAACCAGCGCGCGCATCTCTCCCGCCGCGCCGCAGCGCGGCAGCAGCAGCGTCCGCCCCGTCCAGAGAACCGTCTCCAGCACGCGGCGGATATTCGGTTCTGTTCTCATTGGATGGAACGCAAACACGCACTCCGCCCGCGCAAACTCCGGTGCCGCCAAAATGCGGTCGCAGATCGCATCGCTCGCCGCGTCATCCGGTACGGCCAGCGCGCGGCAGGCGCGGCGCAGCGCCGCCTTATCGGTCATAGACCAGGCCCTTTGCAACCTGTTCGGCCGCCTCCGCGCCGCGCAGCGTTTGAACCAGCGCAAGCGCAAAATCGATCGCTGCGCCCGGGGCGCGCCCGGTCACAAGCCTGCCGTCGAAGACGACCGGGCAATCCGGGTGGATGACCGCGCTGCCCATCTGTGATTCCATGCCGGGGTAAACCACGGCGTTTTTGCCATCCGTCACCCCGAGCTTTGCCAAAACCGTCGGCGCAGCACAGATGGCGGCGACATATTTGCCGGCTGCCGCTGTATCGCGGATCAGCGCCATCGCGGCAGCCGAACCCTCGATCGACTCGACGCCGCCCAGGCCGCCGGGCAGCACGACCATCTCCAGATCCTCCGGCCGGATCTGCTCAACCGGCACATCCGCACGCACATGGATGCCATGCGCGCCAACGATCACGCTGCCGCTGATGCCAGCCAGACAGGCCGGCACCTCAGCGCGGCGCAGAATATCGCAGGCAGCGAGCGCCTCGATCTCTTCAAATCCGTTTCCCAGCAAAATGCAAACCATCGTTCAATCCTCCAAACATGCGCGAACCAGCGCGTAGATTTCCTCATGGATTTCCTGGACGGCGCGCGGCGCACCGTCTGCGGCACACACGATCACGTGCCAGCCGGACAGCTCTGCTGTCTCACGGGCGGCGTCACGGCAGTGTGCAAGATACGCCGCGTCACGCTCATGTATGTCTGCAGCCGTATGTGTGCGTTGCTCGCGGCTGCGCATCAGCTGTTCGGACAGCTCCGTCGGCATGTCCAGGTAGACGACAAGATCCGGCGCCGGCAGGCCCAGCTTTCCATATTCCAGATCGTACAGCCAGGCCAGAAACGCGCGGCGTTCTGCCGGGCTGAGCTTTGGCGCCTGATGCACCGCATTGGATGTTGTGTATCGGTCACAGATCAGAACGCCGCCCGATGCATAATAATCGCCCCAGTCCTGCCGGTAGGACGCGTACCGGTCGACCGCATAGAACAGCGACGCGGCATAGGCGTTGACATCGTCCGGCCTCCCGCCGAATTCGCCCCCCAGATACATCCGAATCAGGGTGGACGACGGCTCGTCGTAGCGCGGGAACACCAGCTTTCGGAACGCCATACCCTCTGACGCAAGCCGGTCGGTCAAAAGGCCGCTCTGCGTCGATTTCCCGGAGCCGTCCGTCCCCTCCAGCACGATCAGTTTTCCCATTTCGCACCGCCTTTCAGCCGCCGGCCGATCACTGCCAGCACAAATTTCGGCAGCCGCAGCATCCGGCCGAATCGCGACGGCTCCCGCATCAGGCGATAGAGCCACTCCAATCCGGCGCGCTGCATCCAGTGCGGCGCGCGCTTCACCGTGCCCGCGAACCCGTCGAGGCTGCCGCCCAGTCCAGCCATAAACCGCACGTTCAGCTCGTTCTGGTGATCGGTCATAAATTTTTCCTGTTTCGGCGCACCAAGGCAGACAAAGAGCGCCGCCGCGCCGGAAGCGTTAATCGCATCCACGACCGGCGATTCCTCTTTGAAATATCCGTCCGCCGTGCCGCAGATGACAAGCCCCGGGTGCGCCGCACGCATATTCTCCGCAGCACGTTCGGCAATTCCCGGCCGGCCGCCAAGCAGATACAGCGGCGTACCGCGCGCTGCCAGGACATCCAGCAGTGCCGCGGCGAAGTCAATTCCCGCCACGCGGCCGCGCAGCGGCGTCTTCAGGATTTTGGCCGCGAGCACAATACCGCTCCCGTCCGGCAGGACAAGATCTGCCCCATTGAGCAGTGCGCGCAGGGCTGGATCGTGCATCGCCTCATAGACGATTTCCGCATTCGGCGTCACGGCATACGAAGCGCCAGGCTGCTCCAGCAGTGCCGCCGCCCGCGCGAGCGCCTCTTCCATTGTGACATTGTCGAAACCGACGCCCATCACGTCGACACGCATATGCTTCCCTCCGGCCTTGCCGCACCGCGGCAGGATATACGAAGTGATTATAGCACACACGGAAAAAATTGTCCACGAAAATAGCCGCCGGGCTCCAAATCTAATTGGAACCCGACGGCTGAAACGGCGTGGCTCAGGCGAGGCCGTTGGCCTGCGCAAAGCGTTTGAGCACAACGGCAAACTGCTCGCGCGTCAGTGCGCTCTGCCAGCGATATTGCCCCTGTCCATCTCCCTGAATATAGCCACGCTCGACCGCCCAGCGGGCTGCCTCCTCGGCATAGCTGCTTGCACCAAATGAATCTTCCATATCTGCCTGCTCCTCCCCGTGCGCGGTAAGGCGCGCTTTAAAATTCTCCCAGATCGACGGATGCTTCACCATCGGTGCCGGGCAGCATTTCCCGGTCACATCGTAATGGCGCACGACGTGGTCGGCGTTGATCCCGTATTCCGCCATTTTTTCACGGGTGAGCGCAGCGGCCCGCTCGACCGTCCCGCTCTGAAAATAGTAGTTGCCAGCGCTGTCGATCCGCGAGCACAACTCGATGCCAATGGAATTGCTGTTCCGGCAGTCCGGATGCACATATCGGCTTGCACCGCAGTGCCAGGCTGTATCACTGTCACGGACGCTCTGGCAGGCTTCGCTCTCATCAACAAAATAGTGCGCTGACGCACCGACGGTGTTGCGTGCAAAATACTGCAGGTTGTTTCGCGCCGTTTCGCCGTTGCCGGCAGTGTAGTGGATGACGATGTATTCGATACCGCCGCTCCGCCCCGGTCTGTAATTGCCGGACGCGCACTGTTCAAATATCATCGGGCTTCCTCCTCCGCTCTGTCGATGGCATCAGCGACGCGCTGCGACTGCGTACCAAAATAAAATGCAATCACAACCGAAAACACGGTCAGGAATTCCTGCCCGGAAATCACACCGCGAAACGAGAGCACGGTAAACCCGGCGCTCATCAGCAATGTGACAATGCTCTTGACGGTGACCAGGCCGGCCAGCCGCTTGATCAGAGTTTCCATTCTGCCTCCTCAGATTTCACTGTGCTCTGCGGTGCCTGCCCCCATTCGGGTGACATTCTTCGCCTTGGATTTGTTGTAATAGAATGAGACGCTGGTGCCATAGGCCGCCCAGACGGCGGAGATCAGCGTCGTCAGATAAGGCATACTGCCGGTAAAATTCAGCTCGATTGCCATACGGACAAAGCCGAGCGTCCGCCAGGTCGTCCACGCGACGAGCGCCGTCTCCATCAACACGATTAGCTTGGAAAACTGAATCCTTTTCATCCCATCCCCATCCTCGTCAGCCAGAATGCCACCAGCCCCGATACCGCGGCGCCGAGCAGCGCGGCCATCAGCCGGTCCCAGAGCCGGCCCGGACGCGATTCGGCCGCTGCTGTGCGCTCGTGCAGCGCGCGCACGTCCTTTTTGATATTACGCTGCTCATTCGCGATCACCTCAATTGATGCAGCGATTTTATGCAGCGCTTCGGTCGCAGCTTCCAGCGCTTTGATGCGCCCCTCGTTGCGGCGGCTTCGCTCATCGATGCGTGCGAGCTGAACCGCGAAGGCCTCTTCTGTCATTCTGCAGCTCCTTTCCCCCTTTGATATTCCATACAGAGTACTCCTGCCCGCATCGTGCCGCGGCGCGGAAGTTGCATGAACCTGTGCAACCAGATCAGATTTTCGGCGCGCAGCACGAAATCAGACCTTTTTTCACATCGTGCCCCGGGGTGCATAAACTGGGATGAGAGCATCCTTGCTTTACATCAATTTAGGAGGTAATCCGATGTCGGATAAGTGCCAAAATGCAGTGGGCAGCGATCTGCCGGGCATCCGCGAAGCCGTCTGCATCCATACCAAAAAATCATGGACGCCTGCCGGGACAAAGACTGCATTGAGGATCTGCGCGTATTCCTGACGCGCGACTCGCAGTCCATTCTCGACTGCGCCACATCCGTCCGGGCGCGCAGCGCCGAGCTGCTCTATGTGAACATTGAGGTGGAGCCGCTGGCGTACAACGAAGGATTCTATACCGTCGATATTACATTCTACTACCGGATTGTCGCCGATGCGATCGTCGGCGGCACGCGGCCGGGTACCGTCTGCGGGCTGGCCGTGTTTACCAAACGCTGCGTGCTCTGCGGCGGCAGCGGCACGTCAAAAATTTTCAGCAGCATCGCCTGCACCGATGCACTCGATCCGCAGTCAATGATGCGCTGCAACAAGCCCATCGCTGTCGTCGAGGTGGTTGACCCGATGATCCTCGCCGCGCGTGTGTGCGACGTGTGCTCGTGCAACTGCTGCGATACCGATCTGAACGATATCCCGCACGCCAACTGCGAATGCTTCGGCGGCGAACTGGTGCTCGGCGGCGAGGCCAAGCGGCTGCTGGTCACCCTCGGCCAGTTCTCAATCATCCGGCTCGAGCGCGAGACGCAGCTCCTCATTCCCTGCTACGATTACTGCATCCCGACCAAGGAATGCTCGGCGTCCCTGTCGTCCGCGACGGACGATCCCTGTGAGGTATTCT
Organism: uncultured Oscillospiraceae bacterium; assembly: GCA_964523945.1. Lineage (GTDB taxonomy): Bacteria > Bacillota > Clostridia > Oscillospirales > Oscillospiraceae > CAKTOF01. The sequence continues at coordinate 14,435 of CAZGBU010000021.1, read as the reverse complement.
CCTCTATTACGTTCCCGGTTGACGAGTTCTTCCCCGGCGATTGCCAGACGAACGGCTCGACCGGCGCGGTCGGCGGCTACCGCACCTGCGGCTGCTGATGCGCACAGCTTGGCCCGCTCCTGCTCGGAGCGGGCCAGGTTTTTCTTCACTTCTGTTCCTGCGCGGCCTTCCATTTTGCAAGCTGCTCGGCCAGCGCGCTGTTGCCGCCGGCCGGCTCTTCCTGTCGTGCGAGATACCGGCGCACCTCCGCCTTGTTTGCGCCGGCACGCTGGCGGCGCTCTTTGAAATCGGTGAGCTTTTCCCGATAGCCGCATGCGCAGCGGAATGTCTGCCGATCGCCCTCGCCGATCAGCTCCATCTTTTTGTGGCAGTTCGGGCAACGCGCGTTCGTCGTCTGACTGACTGAGCGGCGATAGCCGCATTCCCGGTCCGGACAGACGAGCATCTCGCCGCGCTTGCCCTTGACCAGCAGCAGGTTTTTCCCGCAGTCCGGGCAGGGCTTCCGCGTCTGGTTGTCATGGACATAGTGCGCGTCGCTCGCACGCACCTCGCGGACAAGCTCAGTGGCATAGCGGCGCATCTCGGCGACAAAGTCGCGGTCGCTCGCACGGCCGGCGGCGATATCGGCCAGGCGCTGTTCCCACTCGGCCGTCAGCGCCGGTGAACGCAGCTCTTCCGGGACAAGCCCGATGAGCTGGATGCCTTTCGATGTCGGCACAAGCTCCTTGCCGCGCCGCTCCACATAAAACGCGGAAAACAGCTTTTCAATGATATCGGCGCGCGTGGCGGGTGTGCCAAGTCCGGAGGTCTGCTCCAGAATTCTCCCAAGTGTCCTGTCCTCGACCTGTCCGGACGGGTGTTCCATCGCCGAGAGCAGCGTCGCCTCTGTATAGCGCGCCGGCGGAGCAGTTTTTCCGCTGGTCACGGCCGCACTGCGCACGCTCAGGCGGTCGCCCTCATGCAGCTCGGGCAGGGCCTGATCGGTTTCGTCGTCCGACTGCTCGTCATCGCTGTCAGCTGTGTCCGCGCCGTAGGCGGCGCGCCAGCCCTCGCTGCGCACAAGGCGCCCGCGCGCGGTGAACGTCTCACCGCCGACCGTCATGGTCAGTCGAATTTCTTCGTATTCATATGGCGGCAGCAGTACGGCGAAAAACCGCCGCACCACCAGATCATAGATGTTGCGCTCCGGTCCGGAGAGCGCATACAAGTCAACCTGTTCCTCCGTTGGGATAATCGCATGGTGATCTGTGACTTTCCCATTGTTGACAAGATAGCGCGTCTGCAGCGGCTTGCCGCGCAGGATCTTCTGCGCCAGATCACGATACTCTGCATTGGCTGTGGCACGCAGGCGCTCCGGCAGTGTAGGCACCACATCGTCGGAGATGTAGCGCGAATCGGTGCGCGGATACGTCAGAACCTTGTGCCGCTCATACAGGCTCTGCATCAGGTTGAGCGTCTCCTTCGCCGAGTATGCAAACTTTTTGTTTGCGTCGCGCTGCAGTTCCGTCAGATCGTATGCCGCAGGCGGCAGCGTCGATTTTCTGGTACGCTGGACGCCTGTCAGCACTGCCTCACCGCGCGCGGCAGCTGCGGCAATGCGCTCGGCCGTCTCCCGGTCAGATGTGCGTGCAGAGCCGGACGCGGTGCGCCAGGTCGCCTGGAAGCCGTCAAGCTTCAGCCGGACGCCCCAATACGGTTGCGGCTCGAATTTTCGGATCTCCTCTTCTCGCTTGACGATCAGCGCAAGCGTCGGCGTCTGCACGCGGCCGGCCGAGAGCTGTGCGTTGAACCGGCACGTCAGTGCGCGCGTTACGTTCAGTCCGACCAGCCAGTCGGCCTCGCTGCGCGCCTGCGCAGAGCGGAACAGATTGTCATACTCCTCTGCAGGGTGCAGATGTTCAAAGCCCTCGCGGATCGCGCGGTCGGTCTGCGATGAGATCCAAAGCCGCTTCGCCGGGCCGTTCCATCCGGCCTTGATCATGATCCATCGCGCAACCAGCTCGCCCTCGCGCCCCGCGTCGGTCGCAATGACCAGCTCGCCGACGTCGCCGCGTTTCATCAGCCCCTGCACAATTTTGAACTGCCTGTTTGTCTCCCGGATCACGACAAGCTTCATCGGATCGGGCAGCATCGGCAGGTCGTCCATATTCCAGTGCTCGAGCTTCTTGTCGTAAACATCCGGATCGGCCAGCGTGACCAGATGGCCCAGCGCCCAGGTGACCAGATACTGTCCGCCCTCCAGATACCCTTCTCCGCCGCAGCTGCAGCCAAGCACGCGCGCGATCTCGCGGCCGACCGACGGCTTTTCGGCCAGCACCAGTGTTTTTGCCATGTTGTTCCCGCCTTTGTTTGGGATTTGGCCTATTATACCGCCAGCGCAGCGGTTTTGCAACCGCTGCGCCGGTCAGCCCTTGCGCTGTATGATACAATAGAAGGGATCAGACGCCCTCGTAGACATACAGGCCGAACGAGTCGAGCACCTCGTTCATGCAGTCCTGGTAAGTCGTTCCCGTCTCCTCCCTGGTTGAGAATACCAGCGCATAGCTGTATTCCGTGTCGGTCAGCACGTCAGCGCGGTGCAGATAACCGCCCTCGTCTGAGGACGAGTACCAGACAAAGCGGTATTCCGGCATGTCAAAGCGCGTCGTCTGGATTGTTTCGACCGCATCCGGCTGAAACCCAGTCAGCTCCTGCACGACCTCGTCGATGCTGGACGTTGACAAAACCATTGCCTCGATCTCGTAGTCGCCGTCCACGTGGGTGTACACGGTGCGCGTATCGCTCTGTGAGAACGTCTCGAGCACCGCATCCATCGGTACGGAAAAGATGATCTGATATGGTTCTTCCCCGATCGCCGCTGTTTCAATCGCCGCATCGAGCGTATCGTTGACCGTCTCCCACTCCGTCTGCTCCGCACAGCCGGCCAGCAGAAGCGCACACACCACACACACAAGCAGCCTTTTCATTCCCATCCACCTCCGAAAGGATTGAGCCTATGCCCGTCAAGCTGGTTTTGGTTGTCCTGCTGCTAATCAATGCGGCGGCGGTCGCAATTATGTATGCGGATAAAAAATTTGCAGTCCTCGGCCGGCGCCGTGTGCCGGAGCGGACGCTGATTCTGCTGGCGCTGTTCGGCGGCAGCCCCGGGATTCTGCTGGGCATGTATGCCTTTCGCCACAAGACGCGCCATCCGAAGTTCTACCTCGGCGTTCCGGCAATCCTGATCGCAGAGGCGGCGCTGTGTCTGTATGTGCTACGGCGTGTCGGGCTCATGGCCTTTTGACCAGATGAACGACGATCAGAACCACGCCGAGCATCATCACGCCAACAGAAAGTCCCAGCATCGCGCCGGACAGGAAATCCCGCACCGTGCTGCCGCCGATCGTATGCGAGGCAGCCAGCATCGCAATGCCAAGGACCACCAGCAGCAGGCTGTAGATGACGTTCTTCTGCGCTTCGAGTTCCTGCGTCTTTCGGATGAGTTCGAGCATCTGCGCCGGATCGGTGCCCTGCTCGTGCTGATCGCAGCCGGCAAGCAGCTCCGCAACGCTTACACCAAGTGCGCCGCACAGTCGCTCAATCACGGCATAGTCCGGCATGCTCTTTCCATTTTCCCACTTGGATACGGTCTTGTCAGAGACGCCGAGCTGTTCAGCAAGCTGCGCCTGTGTCAGGTTTTTTTCCCGCCTTTTCTGGCTGATATAATCGCCAATTGCAATCTGGTTCATACCGTTTCCCCCTTTGAACGGCTCCATTGTAGCGCAAAACGCGCGCGGACAACATCCCCCAGCGGTAGAATCTGCGTGAAATTCGCGTAAACTGCAACGCACATTGACAGATCGCGCGCTTCTTTTTACAATAGGCAGTGTGAAAGGGGGCCGCGCCAATGGCGGATCATTTCGGTTTTTATGCACATCTGCCGGCCGTGCTGCTGCCCTGGTTTGCAGCAAACGCCCGGCAGCTTCCATGGCGCGCCGACCGCGAGCCGTATCACGTCTGGTTGTCCGAAATCATGCTCCAGCAGACGCGCGTCGAAGCTGTCCGCGCCTATTATACGCGCTTTCTGGCCGTCCTGCCGGACATTACTTCGCTTGCCGGCGCCGACGAGGCGACACTCCAGAAGCTGTGGGAGGGGCTCGGCTACTACACGCGCATGCGCAACCTGCAAAAAGCGGCGCGGGTTGTGATGGAACAATACGGCGGCGTGTTCCCTTCGGATTACAACGCCGTGCTCTCGCTGCCGGGGATCGGCGCATATACGGCCGGCGCGATCTGCTCCATCTGCTTTGACCAGCCTGAGCCGGCGGTAGACGGCAACGTGCTGCGCGTCATCGCGCGGCTTGGCGCGTTGTCGGAGCCGGTCGACACGCCGGCGGTCAAAAACGCCGTCACACAGGCGCTGCGCGACGTCTATCCGGCCGGGCACTGCGGCGATTTCACGCAGGCGCTGATGGAGCTGGGCGCCATTGTCTGCCTGCCAAACGGCGCGCCCCGGTGCGAAATTTGCCCGGCTGCAGCGCTTTGCGCCGCACGGGCGGCCGGCACGCAGGCGACATTCCCGCGCAAGCGGCCCAAAAAGCCCCGGCGAGCGGAGGAGCTGACCGTCTTTGTCTTGCATAGCGGCGACCGGATCGCGGTGCGCCGGCGGCCGGAAAAGGGGCTGCTCACAGGACTTTATGAACTGCCGAACCTGCCCGGTCATCTGCCGGTTGACGATGCGCTCCATCAGGCGGAGCGCTGGGGCGTGCGGCCTGACGGCCCGCTGCGCCAGGTCGAAAAGGCGCATATCTTTACACATGTCGAATGGAATATGCGCGCATATGATATCGTATGCGGTGCGCAGCCGGACTGCTTCGACTGGCTCCGGCCGGAAGATGTTGCACTCCCGACCGCGTTCCGCATTTTTCTGGAGGACTGAACATGGATTTGCAGCAGACACGAGCGTATTTTCGCGGCGACCGGTTTGCGGTGGAGTGCGCCGGTGCCGAGATCCTGGAGATTGGCGAGCGCTATGCCCGGTGCGCAATGAACATCGAGCCGCGCCACTGCAACGCCATTGGCCGTCCAATGGGCGGCGCGATCTTCACGCTGGCGGATTTTTGCTTCGCCGTCGCGGCAAACCACGAGACAACGGGCACCGTCTCGCAGACAGCGCAGGCTGCGTTCCTCGGCGCGGCGCACGGCGGGCGGCTCATCGCGGAAGCACGATGCATCCGTGACGGCCGCACCACCTGCCTGTACCAGGTCACCGTCCGTGACGAACGCGATACGCTTGTCGCTTTTATCACGGTCAACGGCTACCACACGCAGCCGGTGTGATACGGGCCGCAGGCGAAAAACCAATGGAATAAACCAATGGAGGGATTCAGGATGAAAGTATTACTGGTCAACGGCAGCAGCCGCCCAAACGGCTGCACATACACCGCGCTGCATGAGGTCGAGCAGACGCTGCGCGCAGAGGGCATCGAAACCGAGATCATCCAGATCGGCGGCAAGCCGCTGCGCGACTGCATCGGCTGCAACCGCTGCGGGGAGCTGGGCCGTTGCGTGTTTGACGACGACGAGGTCAACTCGTTTGTGGAAAAATCACGCGCGGCGGATGGCTTTGTCTTCGGCACGCCGGTCTACTACGCCCACCCGAGCGGCCGCCTGTTCTCGTTTCTTGACCGCGCATTCTACTCCGGCGGCGCGGCCTTTGCACAGAAGCCGGGCGCGGCGGTCGCCTCGGCGCGGCGGGCCGGCACAACCGCATCGCTTGACGCTGTAAACAAGTATTTCACCATTGCACAGATGCCGGTTGTCTCCACGACCTACTGGAATATGGTACATGGCAACACACCGGAGGAGGTGCGCCAGGACGCCGAAGGACTGCAGACCATGCGCAATCTGGGCCGGAACATGGCGTGGCTGCTCCGCTGCATCGAGCTTGGCCGCAAAAACGGCATAACCCCGCCGGCTGCAGAGCGCGACAGCCGCACCAACTTCATCCGATAAGCGCCGATCAGGGGGAGAACGGGTTCCCGTTCTCCCCCTGATCGCTGCTGCACCGGCCCTGATTCAGCATGGATTGTCCGCGCTCCACTGCTCCGCCAGCTGCAGCAAAACCTCACGCCGGTTATCCGCCGGATTGCGGTGAACGTGGCGCAGCAGCCGGTCGAGCAGTGCCCCGATCGCAGGTCCGCGCACTGGCAGGTCATTTCCCGTTATAGCAAGCTCCCGCAGATAGATGCACGCCCCGCTGCGCAGCACCCGCGCAAGCTGTGCCGTATGGCCGCGCAGCACGCAGAAAATGCAGACCGTCTCCTCTCCATGTTCGGCCAGCAGATCCTTCAGTTCCGCATCTGAATCTATGCGCGGCGGGATTGCGGCAGCGGCGCACGCCGTCCGCGCCGTCTTTCCGTCGAGCCGCAGCCGCGCCGGATCGGCTGACGGCACCGCGGCAAAAAAGCCTGCCCACCGGATGGCACGCCCGTTCGGCAAATCGGCAAGCGCGCTGAGGTCATACGCCCCTGCAGGCAGGCCGACTGCACGCGCCAAGCCGAGCTGTAGCAGCTTTCCAGCCGCTTCCGGCTGCGGCGAGCAGAGCGTTTTCTCCAGTTCGTCGCGCACGCGTTCTGCAGACAATCCGGCGGCCAGCGGCGCGCATGCCGTCAGTTCCCGTTCTGTTGCCGTCTCAAGCGAGAAACCGAGCTGCGCACAGAAGCGGCAGGCCCGCAGCATCCGCAGCGCATCCTCGCGGAAGCGCTGCGCCGGCTCGCCCACACAGCGGATGATCCCTGCCGCCAGATCCTGCCGGCCGCCGAACCGGTCGGTCAGGCTGCCGCGCAGATCCATCGCCATCGCGTTGATTGTGAAGTCCCGGCGGGCAAGGTCCTCAGCAAGCGAGCGTACAAAGCGTACCGCATCCGGCCGGCGGCGGTCGGAGTGCGTCCCCTCAGCGCGGTAGGTTGTCACCTCGACCGACGCTCCATCTGTGAGGACCGTCACAGTACCATGGCGAAGACCGGTTGGAACGGTGCGGGCAAACAGCGCCATCACCTGTTCCGGCCGCGCGTCAGTCGCCGCGTCCCAGTCATGGACCGGCCGGCCAAGCAGTCCGTCGCGCACGCAGCCGCCGACAAGCTGTGCGTCAAAGCCCGCCCGCTCAAGCCGGCGGAGCACGCCGCGTACCGCCTCGGGGATCTCCATACACCCCTCTCCCCCCTTCCACGGAATGAAACACAAAAGTGCGGGAATACTCAGTTTACACTTGTAATATCGCCGCAAACGTATTATAATCTGGTTCTGGTTCCTGCGCAATCCCATTCGCATGCGCTGAAACTTCTGTCTGGAGGTATGTTCATGTCGTCTGGAAAGACAAGTGAGATCGAATCCTATCTCGTCCCCGGAAAGCACGCCCACCTGATCGGCATCGGCGGTGTGTCGATGCGGCCGCTCAGCCTGGTGCTGCGGGGCAAGGGTCTGATCATCACGGGTTCGGACATGAATTCGTCCGTCTCCACGGACGATCTGGTCAAGCACGGTATTCCCGTTGCAATCGGGCACCGTGCTGAAAACATCGCCGGCGCCGACTGCATCATCCGCACGGCCGCTGTTCACAACGACAACCCCGAGGTGGCAGCGGCGCGCGCGGCCGGCATCCCGGTCTTTGAGCGCGCGCAGGCCTGGGGCGTTATCATGCGCGAATACCGCAATGCCGTGTGCGTTTCCGGCACGCATGGAAAGACGACTACCACTTCAATGATCACGCAGATCCTGCTGCAGGCGGGCTTTGACCCGACCGCGATGATCGGCGGCTCGCTGCCGCTGCTCGGTGCGGGGCACCGCGTCGGCGGCGGTGACACGATCGTGATGGAGAGCTGTGAATACTGCAATTCCTTTTTGAATTTTTATCCCACCCTTGCCATCGTACTGAACGTCGAGGCGGATCACCTCGACTTCTTCCGCGATCTTGAGGACGTCAAATCTTCGTTCCGCTCCTTTGCCGAACTGGTGCCGGACAACGGTCTGGTCATCGCAAACGGCGACGACGCCAATACCAGCGCAGCGCTCCGCGGGATCGACCGTCCGATGATCACATTCGGCTTTGGTGCGAACAACACCGTCCATCCAGAGAATATGTCAGCGGATTTCCGCACATTTGACGTCGTCTGCGACGGCGCACCATACTGCCATGTGTCGCTGAACGTCATCGGCCGGCACAACGCCTGCAATGCGCTGGCTGCAGCAGCGGCCGCGTGGGTGCTCGGTGTGGACGCAGCCGACGCAGGCAGTGCGCTCAGCGCATTTACCGGTGCAGACCGGCGGCTGCAGTTCAAAGGAAAGTGTGGCGGTGCCGATGTCTACGACGATTATGCCCACCACCCCGGAGAACTGCACGCCACGCTTGAGGCGGTGCGCTCACTTGGCTATCAGCGCGTCATCTGTGCGTTTCAGCCGCATACCTATACGCGCACAAGCGCGCTGTTCGACGACTTTGTGCGCGAGCTGCGCACCGTTGACCTCGCGGTGCTGACCGAAATCTATGCTGCGCGGGAACGCAACACCATCGGCATTTCCGCCCGCGATCTGGCCGATCAGATCGACGGCGCCGTCTTCTGTGAGACACTGCCCGAGGTGGCTGAATTTCTGCGCGGAGAGGCACGACCCGGCGATCTCATCCTCACGGTCGGCGCCGGCGACATCTATCGCGTCGCCGAGATGCTGACCGGCGCCTGAACGTCTCTGATTTGGATATGCTGTCCAAGACGCACGTCTGTCCCTGCAGACGTGCGTTTGTTTTATGCTGCACAAAAAACCGGGGCCGCAGAATATGCCCTGCGGCCCCGGTACCTCAAACACGAATCTCGTTGAGCACTGCCTCAATTTCTTCCGCAAAACCCTTCAGCGCGCCGGGTTCAAACGGAGACCGCAGCCCCGCCTCGGCCAGCAGGTCGGTAAACACTTCCGATCCGCCCTTGCGCGAGAGCGCCACATATCGCTTGAATGCATCATCATAATCGCGCCGCGAAGCAAGCAGGAACTGAAACGCTGCCGTCTGGGCAAGCACATAGTCGATATAATAAAACGGACTCTCATAGATATGCATCTGATACTGCCAGCGCGTTCCCTTCTCGAGATACGGAATGCCCGCCGTGGACAGATACGGCCGGTACTTTGCTTCGAGATCATTCCAGGCGGCGTTGCGCTCGGCCGGCGTCATATCAGGATTGGCATAGACGATGTGCTGGAACGCGTCGACAATCGTCCCGTACGGGATAAAGGAGAACGAGTCGAGCGCGTGCATATACCGGTACTGGTCTGCCTTGTCGCCGAAGAACAGGTCCATATACGGCCAGGCGAAGAACTCCATGCTCATCGAATGCGTCTCCGCCGTCTCCATGCCGCCGCAGCCGAGTTCATCGTTGTACGGATTGTCAAAGCCGAGATAGGCGTTGAACGCATGCCCTGCCTCGTGTGTCACGACGTCCACATCACCCGCCGTGCCATTGAAATTGGCCAGGATGAACGGCTGCCGGTAATCGGCGAACTCGGTGCAGTAGCCGCCGCCCCACTTGTTTTTGCGCGCATCGACATCAAACGCCTCGTTTTCCAGCATCATGTCGATGAATGCGCCCGTCTCGCTGCCCATCGCATGATACATCTGCTTCGCAGCGGCAAAAATGCCGGCCTTATCGCACGGCTTGGGGTCGCCGCCCGGCATGATGATGTCGTTGTCATAGAGCATCATGTGGTCAATGCCAAGCCGGCGGGCATTTTCCGTCCGCAGCCGCGCGACAACCGGAACGATATCGTCCAGGACGTTCTGCCGGAATGTCTCAACCATCTTCTGATCGTAGCACAGGCGTCCCATCCGGTAGTAGCCCAGCGCAATGAAGTTCTCATAGCCCATTTTCCTGGCCATCCGGTCGCGCACATGGACCAGCCGGTCAAAGATGTCGTCAAGCTGCGGCGCATAAGTCTGCAGCGTCTGGCCGAGAACTTCATAACATGCTTTCCGGATCGCGCGGTCGTCTTCCTTGGCATAGCGCATCAGCATCGCGCGCGGCATCTTCTCGCCACGGAATTCGAATTCCATTCCGGCCATGAGCTGGCTGTATTCGGTGACGATTCTGTTCTCCTCGACCATATCGTCGATGATGTCCGGCGACATGGATTTGCGCTGCACTTCCCAGCTGCGGAACAGCACCGGCGTGAGGCGCTGCGCAAGCGCAGGCCGCAGCGGTGAATCGAGCATGGCGGAGCAATACTGGAGCTGGAGATTCTCCACCTGCGGGCTGATTTCATCATAATAGTCCTTTTCCGCCTGATAGAACGGGTCCGCCGTGTTGATGGTATAGCGCATATACGCCAGCGAGGCGACGGTGGAAAAATGCCGGCTCAGCCGGTTCTGCTCGTCGCGGGCGCGCAGGATCTCCTCGACCGATGCAGCCGAACGCACGTCGGCAATGTTTTTCTTCGCTGCGGCCTCATATTCCTCGATTGTCATGCGGCGATAGGGCAATTCACTGACTTTCATTGTTTTCCATCCCTCCAGATTCCGGTTTTGTTTTCCTGACAATAGTATGCCATCCATCCGGCTTTGTCAATCCGCTGGAAATACAAAACAGCAGCCCGGATGGGCTGCTGTTTTGCTTGTAAGGAGAAAGAGAGGGTATGTCTGTGAAATCAGTTCTTCCGTCGGCACATCTGCGGCGTCCGCCGCAGCATCGGTTTCCCTGATTTCTGTCTGCATTGTACCGCATGAATATGAATAAACCGTGAATCCCCCGAAAATGTTTTTTGAACATTTTATGAACGTTAAGAACGTGTACAGTCTATGGAATCTCCTCTTCGACCGGCGGCAGCGGCTCGGCAGCGGCCGGCAGGCCCTGCATCTCGGCCCACTGTTCTTTTGTAATCAGCAGCTGTCGCGGTTTGGAGCCCTCAAACGGTCCCACGATGCCCTTCTCCTCCATCTCGTCGACAATGCGTGCGGCGCGTGCATAGCCGAGCTTCAGCCGGCGCTGGAGCATCGAGACGGAGGCCTGTCCCGTCTCCAGAATAACCTCAACCGCCGCGGGCAGCAGCTCGTCGCCGTAGCCGCTGTCGGAAGCGGACTCTGCCGGACCACCGGATTTTGTGCCAGTCTGGCTGGCCGACTGCTCAATCTGCTGCATGACCTCGTCGGAGTACTGTGCAGTCGTGTTTTTCTTGATCGCGTCGACAACCGTCTGCACCTCGGCATCGGTGATAAAGCAGCCCTGCACACGCTGCGGCTTGCCCTGCCCAAGCGGAGCGTAGAGCATATCTCCTTTGCCGACGAGCTTCTCCGCACCGGATGTGTCGAGTATAATACGAGACTCCATCGCCGACGCCACCGCAAACGCAATGCGCGACGGGATATTGGCTTTCATCAGGCCGGTGATGACATCCGCCGACGGGCGCTGTGTCGCAATGATCAGATGCATGCCGCTTGCGCGGCCCATCTGGGCGACACGGCAGATGGACTCCTCCACCTCTTTCGCGGCCACCAGCATCAGATCGGCCAGCTCATCAATCACCACGACGACCTGCGCCAGCTTGTCCATTTCGGCGCTGCCCTCAGCCAGGCGGTTGTACGAGTCGAGATCACGCACGCCTGCGTCGGCCATCAGCCGGTAGCGCCGCATCATCTCTGTCACCGCCCACTGCAGCGCGCCGGCGGCTTTCTTCGGATCGGTCACAACCGGAATCAGCAGGTGCGGAATGCCGTTGTACACGCCAAGCTCGACCATCTTCGGATCGACCATAATGAGCTTGACCTCATCCGGCTTGGCCTTGTACAGCAGCGAAATGATCAGGCTGTTCATACACACCGATTTGCCCGAACCGGTCGTGCCGGCGATCAGCATATGCGGCAGCTTGGCAATATCGCCGATGATCCGCGCACCGCCGATGTCCTTGCCGACGGCAAAAGCGACCTTGGACTTATGATTGCGGAACTCCGGCGAATCAATTACCTCACGCAGGTAGACCGTGCTGACCTGGCGGTTGGGCACCTCGATGCCGACGATGGAGATCTTGTCCGGAATGGCGGAGATGCGCACGCCGGACGCGCCGAGTGCGAGCGCAATATCGTCGGCGAGATTGGTGACCTTGGAAAGCTTGACGCCGCGGTCGAGCTCCAGCTCATAGCGCGTGACGCTCGGCCCGCGCGTGACATTGGTGATATGCGCGTCGATGCCAAAGCTCTTGAGCGTCGCATCGAGCCGCTCTTTATTTGCGCGCATCTCGTCGGTCGCGTCGACTGTTCCGCCCGTACCGGACGCGAGCAGTGACAAATCCGGGAAGTGATACGCTGCGCTGGCCGCAGCCTCGTTCGCAGCAATGTCGCCTGCGATCTGCGCAGCTGCCTCAGCCGTATCCTGACGGGTCAGCTGCGCCGGCTTCTCCGGCGTCCGGTTTGCCAGAACCAGCTCCGGCATGCCAGACGGCGATGGCGGCACAGCCTCCACCGGTGCCTCTTCCGGCTCCGGTTCGACAACCGGGATCGGTCCCGGTGCCGGTTCGGCCGCCGCCGGCGCATTGTCCGCCGGTGGATCGGCTTGCTCCGATTCCGGTTGCGCAGATGGCTGCGCAGCCGCGCGGCGCATCTCGATGAATTCATCCGGGGACTGCACCGCAGCCTTCTTGCGTTTCCTGCTCCCGTCTGAAACCGGCAGCGGCGGATCGTCAACCGGCAGATCATATTCCGCCGCACGACGGCGCTCGACCCGTTCAATGTGACGGTAGGCCACCTTGTTGACAATCGCTGTGGCAGGATCGACGTAAGGTTCTTCTTCCTCCTCGTCACGCGGCGGACGCGGGCGGTTTTCGATCGCCCGGATCAGGCTGGCCGGTGTCATATTCAGCGCGAACAGCAGAAACAGCAGCACCAGCAGGATCAGAACGATACCCGCGCCGACACGGCTGAGCATTGACGTAAACAGCACCGCAAAAAAGCCGCTGAGCAGACCGCCGGACAGGCCGTCTGCCCCGTCGCTGTAAAGCCGGCCAAGCATGGAAAAGCTCCATTCATAATCGATCCGGCACGCAAACACATGGACCAGCGCACCGACGGCCAGCACCAGAGCCAAAGCGCCGGCTACCCGCATCCGGACCGGCCGCCCGCCGTGCATCAGCAGCGTGACAAAGCACAGCAGCAGCGAAAATGGCAGCAGATAGAAGCCATACCCCACCAGGCCGCGCAGGAAGCCGCGCAGCAGATTGACCAGCCAGGCATCGACGCCAAACAGGCCGAACATCGTAACGACTGCAAAGGCCAGGCAGACAAACGCGCCAATCTCACGGTGATAGGTTCGCCGCTGCGGCAGGCCCTTTGCTGTCTTCGCACCTGATTTTCCTTTTGTCCCGGATGGGCGAGTCGTCTTTTTGCCGCCCGTGCCGGAGCGGCCGGAATTGGTAGATTTGCCAGACATGGCGTACCCCCGCTTATGTACAGAATTCTCAGGCGACCAGGGACAGGACCAGCGTTACAATGCCCGCGCCCCAGCAGTAGTAGGCAAAGCCGCCGAAGCGACCGCGCTCAGCAATAAACTTGAGCAGACGGATCGACAGGTATCCGGATACCATCGCCGTCAGCACGCCGACCAGGTAGACCGGCAGGAGCGCCGTATCAATACCGGATCCGATCGCATCGACCAGTGTCAGGATATTCGCGCCGAGCACCGCAGGAATGGAGAGCAAGAACGAAAACCGCACGGCAAACGAGCGCTCAAGCCCGCGTGAGAGCCCTGCAGCAATCGTCGTCCCCGAACGGGACAGCCCCGGGACAACCGCGATGGCCTGACTGACACCGATCACGACCGCGTCCAGCAGCGTCATGTTCCGCGCAGTCTTGCTGCCGCGGCCAAGCCGGTCTGCCAGGAACAGCAGCAGACCGGTTACAACCAACGCGCCTGCAATGAAAAACATGTTCGTATACAGCGACTCCACACGATCCTTGATTGGCAGCACCAGCAGCAGCGGCAGCGTGGCGATCACCAGCATCAGGATCATTCTGCGGCTCGGATAATCCGGCCGCTTCCCTGCCGCCGTCTTTTTCAGCCGCGTCATTTCCAGGAACTCGATGATCAGCTCCGCAATCTCGTGTCGGTAGGCTACAAATACAGCAACAAGCGTGCCCAAATGCAGCAGGACATCGAAGAACAGATCTCCGGCCGCCTCCGGATCCTCCAGCCCGAAAAAAGTCGAGAAAATAGCCAGATGTCCGGAGCTGGAGATCGGCAGGAACTCGGCCACACCCTGGACAAGTCCCAGGATAACGGCGGAAAGATAGGTCATGGTCGCATCCTCCCTATAACAATACGGTATTCAGTATAGCACAGGCGGATGGATTTTTCCATAGGTTTACATAAAAAGTTTCTAAGGCAACACCGTACAATTACCCAAGAATCGTTGAGGGATTCCTCATT
>CAZGBU010000020.1:0-22355 GCA_964523945.1 uncultured Oscillospiraceae bacterium | reverse complement strand
AATGACACGGGGATTTTCAGTCCCCTGCTCTACCAACTGAGCTACAGAGGCAAATATATGTAAACATCCGAAGATGATACATATAAATTTCAAAAAGTGGCGACCCGGAACGGGCTCGAACCGTCGACCTCCAGCGTGACAGGCTGGCGTGCTAACCGACTGCACCACCGGGCCATCATATGGTGGGAGCAACCGGGCTCGAACCGATGACCCCATGCTTGTAAGGCATGTGCTCTCCCAGCTGAGCTATGCTCCCATTCGTTCGCCGTGCAGCGACGTTGGTTATTATAATGGCAAGCTCGCCATTTGTCAAGCAGGATTGTAAAGTTTTTTATTTTTCAGCAGACGCCAGCAATCGACGGATCTCATCCGGTGAAAACGTGTAGTCTGTGTCGCAGAACTGGCACTCGATCTTTGCGCTCTCGCCGCTTTCGGCCATCTGCGTCAACTCCTCGCGTCCGAGGCTGAGCAGCACGGCCTCCACCCGCTCGCGCGTGCAGTAGCAGCGGTATTCCACCGGCGCCGTCTCCAGAATCTCCAGCGCGACATCTGGCAGTACGCGGCGCAGCAGCGCTGCGGCGTCTGCTCCGCCGTCCAGGATCTCCGTTACCGTGCCGGCTGCCGCAATTCCCGCCTCGATCCGGTCGATCAGCTCGTCCGGCGCACCCGGCAGCAGCTGGATCAGATAGCCGCCCGCCGCGCGTACCGATTGATCCGTGTCCACCAAAACACCAAGCGCGCAGGCAGTGGGCGTCTGTTCCGAGCGCGCAAAATAGGCCGTTACATCCTCTGCGATCTCACCGGAGACAAGCGCGACACTGCCGACATACGGCTCTTTCAGGTGCAGGTCACGGATCACCGTCAGCGTACCGTCTGTGCCGACGGCAGCGCCGACATCGAGCTTGCCGGGGTATTTCTCCATCAGCGAGATCTGCGGGTTTTGTACATAACCGCGCACATTTCCGTCGCTGTCGGAGGTGGCGAGCAGCGTGCCGAGCGGCCCGCCTCCCCTGATCTGGAGCGTCAGCGAGCCGTCCTCCTCTTTCTGCTGGCTGCCCATCATGGAACAGGCGCACAGCAGGCGCCCGAGCGCAGCCGTCGCTGTCGGCAGGGTCTTGTGGATCTGACGTGCCCGCTCCACGATACCGCGTGCAGTGATGGCCGTTGCTCTGCAATATCCATCCGCACTGATTGCGCGGACAATCTGATCGTTCATGCTTCCGACTCCTTTTTGGCAGAGAAATAGATCCGCATCTCCTCCGGCTCCGGGGCGTCCAGCCGGCCGTCGCCATAGACCTTGATGCGCGTAAAGCCGGCCTCGTACAGAAAGCCGGTCATCTGGCCAATCGAATAGGCATATTCGCGATGCTCCTCCTGTGAGCGCGCCCACAGCGCGCCGCGCCGCTGAAACAGATCCATCCCGTAGTCGAGCGTGTTGTCCGCTTCGTTGAATGACGCACGCCAGATGCAGTATACGTCGTCGTCCTCATCCAGGAACACCTGATCGTCAAGCGAGCGGAGCTTGTAGACGCTGTTCAAGTCAAACGTAAACACGCCGCCCGGCCGCAGCGCTCGGTACACGCGGCGCACTGCAGCCTGACATTCGCGCGGATCGGTCAGATAATTCAGGCTGTCGAGCGAGCAGACAACCCAGTCGACTGGTTCGGGCAGGCGCAGCTTTTGCATGGTCTGCAGCACGAAAAACGGGCGATTCCCGTCGAGCATCTGCGCCTTGTCATAGGCGACAGAGAGCATCGCCTGCGATGCATCCGCGCCCAGCACCGCATATCCGCGCTGCGCCAGACGCACCGAGAGAGAGCCGGTGCCGCACGCAAGGTCGAGTACATCGCGCGGCGCGGCGCCCTCATGGCGCAGAATCTGCTCGTAGAAATCCAGCATTTTATCATAATCGACGTCGTTTGTCAGCCGGTCATACGACGCCGCCAGTGCACCGTATGCATTCATGCCGGATTCCCGCCGTCTTCCGCGTCTGCGCGGTCAAGCCGGGCAAACAGCTCACGATAGCTGTCGTTGCCGTAGTTCAGACTACGGTTGACGCGGCTGATCGTTGCGCTCGACGCGCCCGTTTTTTCCAGAATGTCGTTGTAGATCAGCCCCTGGCTGAGCAGGTGTGCCACTTCAAATCGCTGCTCCATCGCTTTCAGCTCCGAAACCGTGCACAGATCCTGAAAGAAGCGATAGCACTCCTCCGGGTCGCGGAGCATCAGGATTGCCCGATACAGATCATTGGCTGGATTGGAGCGTTTGTTCTTGTTGTTCATAACAGTGCCTCCGTTCATCGCTGTTTCTTTAATTATCGCGTTGATTTTAACAAATTAAACTGTGGAAGTAAAGCCTCCCGACGAAATTTTTGGCGATATGCCGTTGCAGATTGGTGCGCCGTCCGCTATAATAGTCTCGTATGCATAGACGGGACGCGGGATAGGGCAAAGCCGCCCGGCTTGCAAAACCCCGCATCAGGAGGAGATTCTATGGTTACAGCGATCGTCGGCGCCAACTGGGGCGACGAGGGAAAGGGCAAAATCACCGATATGCTTGCCGCCGATTCCGATGTGGTTGTCCGCTTTCAGGGCGGCGCAAACGCCGGGCATACCATCATCAATGACTATGGGAAATTTGCGCTGCATCTGCTGCCGTCGGGCGTGTTTTACAGCCACATCACCAACATCATCGGCAATGGCGTTGCGTTTGATCCCGAGGCGTTTCTGTCTGAGCTGAAGAGCCTGACCGGCGCGGGCGTTCCCGCGCCGCATCTGCTGGTTTCCGACCGGGCGCAGATTCTGATGCCCTATCATGTGCTGCAGGACACCTATGAGGAGGAGCGCCTGGCTGGCGCAGCCTACGGCTCCACGCGGTCCGGTATCGCGCCGTTCTACTCCGATAAGTACGCCAAAATCGGCATTCAGCTATGTGAGTTATACAACGAGCAGACGCTGCGCGCGCGCGTCGAGAAAGTCTGCACGCTGAAAAATGTTCTCTTTGAGCATCTGTATCACAAGCCGCTGCTGCAGCCGGACGTCCTGCTTGCACAGCTGCATGCCTGGCGCGATCAGCTTGCGCCGTTCCTGGCTGACACACGTGCGTTTCTGGCACAGGCGCTCCGGGACGGAAAAAAGGTACTGCTTGAGGGTCAGCTCGGTTCGATGCGCGATCCGGACTTCGGGATCTACCCGTTCACGACCTCTTCGCATACCCTTGCCGGCTTCGGCTGCGTCGGTGCGGGCGTGCCGCCGTGTGAAATCCAGGCCGTCACTGCCGTGACCAAGGCGTATTCGAGCGCCGTCGGTGCCGGTGCGTTCCCTTGTCGCCTGTCCGGCGACGAGGCCGAAGAGCTCCGCCGCCGCGGCGGCGATGCCGGCGAATATGGGGCCAAGACGGGCCGGCCACGCGATGTGGGCTGGTACGACTGTGTCGCCTCGCGCTATGGCTGCGCCATTCAGGGCGCGACCGAAGTCGCGCTGACATGCCTGGATGTGCTCGGCTACCTTGACACGATTCCAGTCTGCACCGGCTATGAGATAGACGGCGAAATTCTGACCGACTTCCCTGTCACGCCGAAGCTCAGCCGCGTCAAACCGGTCTACACAAAGCTGCCCGGCTGGAAATGCGATCTGCGCGGCGTCACCGAATGGGACAGTCTGCCGAAAGCGGCACAGGAGTATGTTCTGTTCCTGGAGCAACAGCTCGGCGTGCCGATCAAAACCGTCTCCACCGGCCCGAAACGCGAGGAGATCATCCACCGATAACATCCAAATCGCCGCCTCTGTTCAGCCGGAGGCGGCGATTTTTTATCAAAAACACCGGCATGCACGCTACATGCCGGTGTCGTTTCCTTATTTGCGGTTGAAGATATCGAGGATATCCTTGTCCCAGTCCGGATTGTCGTCGACCGGAATCACCTGCTCTGCCGCGCGGTCAG
Organism: uncultured Oscillospiraceae bacterium; assembly: GCA_964523945.1. Classification (GTDB taxonomy): domain Bacteria; phylum Bacillota; class Clostridia; order Oscillospirales; family Oscillospiraceae; genus CAKTOF01. Next base: position 18,415 of record CAZGBU010000020.1, on the reverse strand, counting down.
CCGCAGCGGTAAACGCGCCGGACTTCTTCTCCTCGCCGGAGTCGTCAAATCCGGTGGCAATTACGGTAACGCGCATGACATCCTCATACTCCTCGTTAAACGCGGCGCCGAAGATGATGTTCGCCTCGGGATTGGCAGCCTCCATTACGATATTGGCCGCACACTCAACATCGTCGAGCCCCAGCTCCGGTGAGCCGGTGATATTGATCAGGACGCCCATCGCGCCGTTGATCGACGTCTCGAGCAGCGGGCTGGCCACCGCCATCATGGCAGCCTGCTCGGCCTTGTCACGGCCGGAAGCCGTGCCGACGCCCATATGTGCCCGGCCGGCGTTGCGCATGATCGCGGAGACGTCCGCGAAATCGAGGTTGATGATGACCTTGTCCGAGAAGCCGACCAGCTCGGAAATCGACTGCACCGCCTGCTTGAGCACGTCGTCCGCAATGGAGAACGCATTGGCAAACGTAATTTTCTGATCCGTGACGTATTTCAGCCGGTCGTTCGGAATGATAATCAGTGAGTCGACCTTTTCCGATAGGTTTGCAATGCCAGACTCCGCCTGCTTCATGCGGTTGGCGCCCTCGAACTTGAACGGCTTGGTAACGACGCCGACGGTGAGCACGCCGGCCTCGTGCGCAAGGTCCGCAATGATCGGCGCAGCACCCGTCCCGGTGCCGCCGCCCATGCCAGCGGTGATAAAGACCATATCAGCGCCTTCGATCACCTTGGCGATAGCCGCGCGGGATTCCTCCGCGGACTTCTTCCCGATCTCGGGCTTGGACCCCGCACCCATGCCGCCGGTCAGTTTCTCGCCGATCTGGATTTTGTTCTCGCAGATCGACTTGTTGAGATCCTGCCGGTCTGTATTGACCACGACGAACTCCACGCCGCCGATGCCGCTGGAGATCATGCGATTGACGACATTATTGCCGGCGCCGCCCACGCCGATGACCTTGATGTTTACAACCTTATCTGTAAATGTCTCGGACATTATGCTTCCTCCTGTGTATGTTATCGTCGACGCCGCCCGCGCCGGTTTCGCCCGTTAAACTTGGATTTTCATTCTCATCATCTTATTGTGATACTATTTTATTCTATCGCTAAAACTGCAAGCGGTCAATAGGCATTTCGGCATTTTTCCGCCGCTGGGACGCCCTTTTTTACCAGGGCAGGAAGCGCGCGGTTCCATCCGTCTCCAGCGTCAGGTCGATCTGTCCGCCCGCACCGGGCCGCTGCTCCGCCAGCTCCGTCAGGATCTGTTCCAGATAGGTAAACTTATAGGTCAAATCGTCTGTCCCGCCCAGGACAATCTCATACTGCTGCTCGTACATCATACGGATGGAATAGAGCTGTTCGAGATCAATCGAGACAATATGGCCGCTGGCGCTGCTCTCGGCGAGCGCCGAGAGCACGGCCTCGGCCGCCGCAACCTTTGCCTCGCCATCCTCCTCAGCCGCCTGAAGCTGTCCGCCCGCCTGCGGGTTGACCGCCGTCAGGCCGGTCAGCTGCGGATAGCGCTGCGCGGCCGTCTCATCTGCCTGTTCAAGCACTCTGCCGTCTGCTGCAATCAGCCACTGTCCGCCATAGGCATCCTGCACCACAGCAGCAGCAGCGCTCTCGACAACCTCAATCACGACGCTGTTTGGCAGCTGCCGATGAATCTGAACCTGCGTCACATACGGCAGCTTCGCCACAATCAGCCCGGCTGCTTCGGACTTGCTGATCATCAGCAGATTATCGCCCTCTGCAATGCCGGATGCCGCGATAATCTCCTCTGCGCTGTAGCGCACATTACCGGTTACCGTAAATTCGCTGGCGCGGAAAAAAATCGCGATGCACAACACCACCGCCGCGACGACCGCCGCCATGGTCAGCAGCTTTGGCCAGAACACAGCGCTCCGCCTGGTTCTTTTTCTCTGGTTTCGTTGCGCCATGACAGCCTCCGTACTCGTCGTGATGATTATGTAGTATACACCATTTCATCGGGAAGTTCCACCCGTTCGATGCAGGCGCCAAGCCTGCTCAGATCGCGGACGGCATCCTCATATCCGCGGTCGATATGGTCAAGTCCCGTTACAGCGCTCTGTCCCGCTGCGCCAAGCGCGCCGACAATCGCCGCTGCCTCGCCGCGCAGGTCCTCTGCGTGCAGCTGCGCGCCGTGCAGTGCCGTCACGCCGGTTACAACCGCAGTATCTCCGTCCGTTTCGATCTGCGCACCGAGCTTGCGCAGCTCCGGCACATGGGAAAATCGGGAGGAAAACACTGTCTCCCGCATCGTTGTCCGGCCCGCCGCCCGCAGCAGTGCGGCCATCACCGGCGCCTGTGCATCGGTCGGGAAGCCGGGATATGGCGCCGTCTCGATCCGCCCCGGCGCAGTCAGCGCGCCGGCTTGCATTCGGATCAGCCGGGGTTCGCTCTCGACGCGCGCCCCGGCACGCTCGAAGACCGCAATCACCGGCCGCAGATGCTCCGCCACGGCACCGCGCAGCGCAATCTCTCCACCGGCTGCCGCCGCGGCGGAAAGCCATGTCGCCGTCACGATCCGATCCGGCATCACCCAGTGACTGCCGCCGTGCAGCGCCTCCACGCCCTCGATTGTGATCCGCGGTGAACCGTCTCCGGCGATGTGCGCACCGAGCGTGCGCAGGAAATCGGCCAAATCACAAATCTCCGGTTCGCAGGCCGCGCCTTCAATCGTCGTCGTTCCCTGCGCCAGGCAGGCCGCCATCACTGCGTTTTCCGTCGCGCCGACGCTCGGATAGCGCAGGCGGATCGAACCGCCATGCAGCGTGCCGCGGCAGCGGATCCGGCTGCCATCGACCGAAATCTGCGCGCCGAGCGCACGCAGTGCCTCCAGATGCAGATCCACCGGCCGCGGCCCAAGCTCGCAGCCGCCGGGCAGGCTGATCTCCGCCTGTCCCATCCGCGCGAGCATGGGGCCGAGAAACAGAACCGATGAGCGCATCGCCTGCATCAGCACGTTTGGAATCTCGACACAGCACGGTGCCGTGGCCTCCACGATCACATTGCCGCCCTCGCGCTCCGCTTTTGCGCCCAGATGGCGCAGAATCGCGCACGATGCGTCAACATCCGTAAGCCGCGGACAGCCGTGCAGCACGCACGCGCCGCGTGTGAGAAGTGCCGCCGCCAGAATGGGCAGCGCACTGTTCTTTGCCCCTTGAATCTCCGTTTCGCCGCAGAGCGGGACGCCTCCGCGAATGACAAACATCTCCATATGCCGGCCCTCCGCCCAGATGAAAAATCATCCCATCCTATGTCGGTCCGGCTTCTTCCGTTCATCCTGCAAGCTCGGTAATTGTGCGGTAAATCCGCTCTGCCGCGTCGAGCACAGCGACCGAACGCAGCGCCCGCTCCATCTCGGCGCAGCGTGCCGGGTCAGCCAGCAGCCCGCGTGCCGTGCGGTAGAGGGAATCCCCGTCGCAGTCAGCCTCACGCACCACGGCCGCAGCGCCGCGCCGCTCAAGAATCCGCGCGTTTTTCTCCTGATGATTGTCCGTCGCATTTGGCGAAGGTACCATGATACAGGGCGTGGAGGACGCGGCCACTTCAGAGATCGTGGAAGCGCCCGCGCGGCAGATCACAAGATCCGCCGCCGCCATCACCATCGGCATATCATAGATATACTCGCGCATTTCAATCTGCGGATGCGCTGTCAAATCCAGCCCCTGCTCCCTGACATAGTCCGGCATCCAGCGCCAGCCGAACGAGCCGGTTGCATGAATGTGCTGCACGTCGCCGTCGTGTGCCTCCAGCTGCATGAATCGGGCAATTTTCTTGTTCATCTCGCGCGCGCCGAGGCTGCCCCAGTATGATACGATCAGCGGTCGGCCGTCCAGCCCAAGCGCCTCGCGAGCCGGCTGCTTTTTTTGAAAGACAAATTCTTCGCGCACCGGTGTGCCGGTCACGACGACCCGGTCGGCATGCGTATACTGCGCGCGGCACTCTTCAAAGCAGACCATGATCCGGCTGACCTTGTCGGCAACCAGCCGCGTGGCAAGGCCGGGCACCGCGTTTGACTCATGCACCGCCGTCGGGATACCGCGGCGGATCCCCATCTCCAGCGCAGGGAAGCTGGCATAGCCGCCGGTGCCGACGATGACGTCCGGCTTGAACGCATCGAGGATCTGTCCGGCACGCCGCAGTGAGCCGAGAATGTGCCCCGCCGTTTCTACGTTGTGCCAGACCGCTTTCGGTGTCAGCCGGCGCTGGAAGTTGGAGATGCGCAGTGTTTCAAGCCGATAGCCGGCCCGCGGCACCAGATCACGCTCCATCCCGTCGCTCGCGCCGACAAACAGGATTTCGCTCCCCGGCCGCCGATCGCGCAGCAGGTTCGCCACCGCGATGGCCGGGTTGATATGTCCGCCCGTACCGCCGCAGGTAAAAATCACGCGCAAACGCACCGCCTCCTCTGCTAGACAAGCGTGTTGCGGTTATACCGCGACACATTCAGAACGATTCCCATCTCCGCAAGCTGCATCAGCAGCGCCGTGCCGCCATAGGAGAAGAACGGCAATGAAATGCCGGTCGCCGGCAGAAAGTTGGTCACGACGCCGATGTTGAAAAACACCTGCAGCGCCAGCAGCGTCGTGATGCCTGCCACCAGCAGCGACCCAAAACGGTCGCGCGCATGGATGGCCAGCCAGTAGCCGCGGATGATCAGCAGCATGAACAGCAGGATGATCACGCCCGCGCCGACAAAGCCCAGCTCCTCGCAGACGATGGCGAAGATATAGTCATTGTGCTCCTCCGGCAGATAGAGGTATTTCTGCCGGCTGTGACCCAGCCCCAGGCCGAGCAGCCCGCCGGAACCGATCGCATACAGCGACTGCACAATCTGATACCCGGAATCGGTCGCGTCGGCAAACGGATCGCGCCATGCGGTGATGCGTGCATCGGCATAGCCCATTACATTGAGGTATACATAGCCGAACACCATCGCGGCGCCGGCCGCCAGCGCGAACCAGCGCAGCCGCGTGCCGCCCAGGAACATCATTGCTGCACCGACGCCGCCGATGATGACGATGCCGGACAGGTGCGGTTCGAGCACGAGCAGCGCAATGATCACGATCAGCACGCCCGCAAACGGTGCAACGCCGTAGCGGAATGTCTGCATTTTCTCTCGATAGCCGGAGATCAGCGTGGCAAACGAAACAATGACTGCCAGCTTGGCAACCTCAGACGGCTGGAACGTGATGCCGGCAATGGAAAACCACCGTTTTGCGCCGCCCTCCTCCTCGCCGAACAAAGCGACAAGCAGCAGCAGAACGACCGACACGGCCAGCATCGGAAACGCCGCCATGCGCCAGATCTGATAGTTCAGCCGGCTGATGACCATCATGGCGACAATGCCCAGCACGGCAAAGATCGCCTGCCGGGTAAAATAGTACGCTGCGTTGCCGGTTTCGGCATAGGCGCGCGCATAGCTTGCAGAATACATCATGACGAGGCCAATGATGACCAGGAGCAGCGTCAGCAGCAGAAACGGGAGATCAAGCATGCCGCGCTCGTCTGTGATGACCTCCTGCTGCTGTGTCGGCAGACGTTGGATGGTGGTGTCCATTTTGGCCTCCTCCCCGCGGGATCAGAAGCGGCCCGCCGTGCCAAGCCACGCCAGTGCGCAGCCGACGACTGTAACCGCCGTAAATACAAAGAAGATTTTTACCTCGCTCCAGCCGCCCAACTCAAAATGGTGGTGGATCGGCGTCATGCGGAAGATCCGCTTTCCATGTGTCAGCTTGAAATAGCCCACCTGCAGGATCACCGAGAGCGTTTCGATGATGTAGACGATGCCGACCGGAATCAGCACCAGCGGCACATCGAGTGCAAAGGCCGTCCCGCAGACAGCCGCGCCAAGGAAGAGCGAACCCGTGTCGCCCATAAACACCTTGGCGGGATGAAAATTAAAGCACAGGAACGCCGCCAGCGCGCCGAACAGCGCGATCGAGAAAATCGCTGTTCCCATCTGATTCCAGCGGGCGGCCAACAGCGCAAAAAACAGCATGACCGGCATTGTGACACCCGTTGCCAGCCCATCGACGCCATCGGTCAGATTGACGGCGTTGACACAGCCGACCATAATAAACGCCGCAAAGATCAGATAGACCGGCCACGGGATAGTAAGCGACACATTCAAAAACGGCACATACAGCGCATGCGACAGGATGCCGCTGCGCCGCAGCAGGAACAGGAATACCACTGCCGCGGCAAGCTGGAGCAAAAACTTCTGCAGCGCCGTCAGCCCCAGGTTGCGCTTGAATTTCACCTTGAAGAAATCATCGAGAAAGCCGATCAGGCCAAACACCAGCGCGAAGCCGTACAGATACGGAATCGTCCGATCACCGGCCATGATCTCCGTCCAGCCGACCGGCAGGCACACCAGCAGGGCCAGGATGAAGATCAGGCCGCCCATTGTCGGCGTACCAGCTTTGCCTGCGTGCCACTTTGGCCCGATTTCCCGGATGGACTGCCCGGCCTTGAGTGCACGCAGAATCGGAATGATCATCCGCGCGAGCAGCACACCGAGCACAAACGCCGTCAGGCAGGCGATGATCAGCCGCAGCGGCGTATTCATATTGATTCCTCCCGCGCATGCGCGACTTTCTCCAGGAACAGATTCAGCGCATTTTCCATCTTCATGCCGCGGCTGCCCTTGAACAGGATCATATCGCCTGGCCGTGCCTGATAGACCAGCGTGTTGACAAGTTCCTCCTGCGAATCGAACGCCAGCGTCTTGCGCAGCGACATGCCGCCGGTCTGCGCGCCGGTGATCATATTCGGCGCCTGCGGTCCGTAGGCGAGCAGCAGTTCGACAATGCCGGCCGCAATGCGGCCGATGCGGTAATGCTCTGCGCTCGCGCGGTTGCCCAGCTCCAGCATATCGCCGAGCACCACGATCTTTCTGCCGGCGCAGCGGCGGTCATCGAGCACACGCAGCGCCGCCTCGGTCGACTCAGGCCCCGCATTGTAGCAGTCGTCGATAATCGTATAGCCATACTTTTTGTAGGTGTTCTGCCGCATGCCCGTGTTTGAGAACTCAGCCAGTGCGGCCTCAATCTGCTCCGGCTCCGCACCGGCGTCGAGTGCGGCAGTGATCGCCGCGAGCGCGTTGTAGACATTGTGCTGCCCGTCGATCGGCAGTTTGACACGGAATTTTTTTCCGAAACCGGAGACGGTAAAGCTCACGCCGTCTTCATCCGTCTCGATCTCCGACGCGCGGATATCCACCCGGTCGTTTTCCACGCCGAAATACATCGTACGGCAGGTGATGCGCTCGCGCAGATCCCACAGCAGCGGCTCGTCGCCGTTGAAAACCGCCGTCCCGTCCGGCGCAAGTCCCTCAAGGATCTCCAGCTTGGCTTTCAGGATCCCCTCGCGGCTGCCGAGATTCTCAATGTGCATCGTGCCGATGTTGTTGACGATCACGGCGTCCGGCTGCGCGATAGCCGTCAGACGCGACATCTCACCAAAGTGATTCATTCCCATTTCCAGCACAAGCGATTCGCAGTCCTCCGGTGCACTGAGGATCGTCAGCGGCAGCCCGATGTTGTTGTTGTAATTCTCCTGCGTCTTGCAGACGCGCGTACGGCGCGCGAGGATCTGCGCAAGCATCTCCTTCGTCGTTGTCTTGCCGACGCTGCCGGTGATGCCGAACACGCGCGCGGAAAGCGTCCGGCGGTAACCCGCCGCAATGTCGCCCAGTGCAGTCAGCGTATTTTCCACCAGCACCATCGGTGTGCCGTCTGTGCTCGGATACATTGACAGCGCAGCCGCTGCGCCTTTTCGAATGGACTCAGCGATGAAGCTGTGCCCGTCAAAACGCTGCCCCTGCAGCGCAACGTACAGGTCACCCGGCCGGATCTGATCCGAGCTGCGCGTCACGCCGGTGATGTTCAGCCCCTCATCGCCGCGCGTCACCCGGCCGCCGCACCAGTCGGCGATCTGCTGTAAAGTAGTTGGTCTCATCGGGATCATCCCTCCGATTTGATTTCTTCCAGATGCGCCGCGACCTCCTCGCGTTCATCCAGGTGGTATTTGACTGTGCCGCGGATCTGATAGGTTTCGTGGCCCTTGCCCGCAAGCACGATAATATCATCTTTCTGCGCGTGATCCATTGCCCAGCGAATGGCCGCCGGCCGGTCCGGCTCGACGTAGTACGGCGTCTTGGTGTCCGCCATCCCTGCGAGGATCTGGTCGATGATCGCCTGCGGATCCTCGGTGCGTGGATTGTCTGAAGTCACGACCACAAAATCGGCGCACTCAGCCGCAATGCGGCCCATGATCGGTCGCTTCACAGGGTCGCGGTCGCCGCCGCAGCCGAATACCGCGATCAGCCGGCCGCGGCAGAAGTCCTTGACCGAGCGCAGGACGTTCTCCAGTCCGTCCGGAGTGTGCGCGTAGTCGATCAGCACGGTGTAGTCCGTACCGGGCGTCGGCACAACCTCGACGCGGCCCTTGACGCCATGCGCCGCGCGCAGCGCCGCCGCAATCTCCTGCAGACGGATACCCAGCCCGAGCGACGCGCCGATGACACTCATCGCATTATAGACCGTAAAGCGCCCCGGAATACCGACCTCGATGCGGCAGATGTCGCTGCCGCAGAGCGCTTCAAACTCCGTCCGGTCGGCACGCAGCCGGATATTCTTGGCTACGAGGTCCGCATCGTTGCGCTGTTCGGAGCAGGTGAACACGCGGCCGGTCGCAGCCTCGAGCATCCGCGGCGCATACGCATCGTCGAGGTTGATCACAGCCTTATCACAGTGGGAAAACAGCATCGCCTTTGCATCGCAGTATGCATCCATCGTCTGGTGAAAATCGAGGTGATCCTGTGTCAGATTGGTAAAGATACCGGTATCATAGTGAATGGTGGCAACGCGGTCGAGCACAAGCGCATGGGAAGAAACCTCCATGACCACATGGGTGCAGCCGGCATCGCACATGCGGCGCAGCAGCCCCTGCAGTTCAAAGCTCTCCGGCGTTGTGCGCTCCGTCTCAAGCACTTCGTCGCCGATCATATTATGAATCGTGCCGATCAGGCCGACTCGGGCGCCGCACGTCTGCTCCAGTACGCTCTTAAGCAGGTAGGTGACCGTCGTCTTTCCATTGGTGCCGGTCACGCCGATCATCGTCATCCGGTCAGCCGGATGGCCGTACCAATTTGCCCCGAGCTGCGCAAGCGCGGCGCGCGACGACGGCACAAGAAGATATGGCACATCGTCCTGCGGCGGCTTTTCGCACAGCACGCACGCCGCACCGGCCGCAACCGCAGCCGGAATAAACCGGTGTCCGTCAACGGCGAAGCCGCTGATGGCAACGAACAGATCGCCCGGCTTTGTTGTGCGCGAGTCATAGCTGACGCCTGTGACCGTCTCGGGCAGCATGCCGCCGCTGCCGAGAATCTCCACGCCGCGAAGCAGCTCTGGCAGTTTCATTCCCGCATCGTCTCCTTTGTTTCCGTCAATCCTGTGCGGACATATCGGTGAATTCCACCGTGATCACCGTGCCGCGTTCGACTTGGCTTCCGGCGGCCGGCTCCTGGTCGGTTGCGACGCTGCTGGTCGAAGCGGTCGATCCTTTCGCTTTCAGATACAGCTGTCCGCTGTTGGCAATCGCCGCGTTGGCCTGCGACACCGTCATACCGGTCAGATCCGGTACGGTAATGAGATCGCTCGGCGCCTCTTCGCCCATATACAGTACGACGGTCGAGCGGCCCGGGATCTTGGCATTGGCCGACGGGACCTGTTCGGTCACAGTCGTGCCGGAGCCGACGACACGGTAGTTGAGATACCGATCAGAGAGCGCCGCGGCCGCCTCGCTTTCGGTCATGCCGGTGACATCGGGGACGGTCATATCGGCCTGGTCGATATCGCTTTCACTGTATTCCGGCGTTACGCCGAGATACGGCAGGATGTCGGCAAATACATCACGGCACGTCGGTGCCGCCATGATGCCGCCTGAAATGTAATAGCCCGTCTCCGTGCTCGGCGTATCGAGCGCAACGAGGCAGATGTACTGCGGATCGTCGATCGGCGCGATGCCAACAAATGAGACGATCTTGTCTTCGACCGGATTTCCATTCTCGTCGTAGGTATCGATTTTCTCGGACGTGCCAGTCTTGCCGCCGATGCGGTAGCCAGCGACCGCCGCGTTGCCGGCTGTGCCTTCGGTGACGACCGACTCAAGCAGCTCACACATGATCGCAGAGGTTTCCTCGCTGATGACCTGGCGCAGCACGGTCGTCGTGTTTTTCTGCACGGTGTTGCCATCGGAATCCAGGATCTCGCTGACCACATACGGTTCGAGCAGGTATCCGCCGTTCACCACCGCCGAAATCGCACGCACAAGCTGAATCGGTGTGATGCGGAACGTCTGGCCAAATGAGGCCGACGTCAGCGACGCGTAGCTGTTCGGATCATTGAGCGTCTCGCGGTCAAAGAAAATGCCGGACGCTTCGCCGGGCAGATCGATGCCCGTGCGTTCGAGCAGGCCAAACGCTTCGACATAGTCGTATAGATTATCGCCGCCGAGTGCGATACCGATGTCGGCAAATGCAATATTGCAGGAATTCTGCAGCGCCTGCGCGGTCGTTTCGCTGCCGTGACCACCGGCTTTCCAGCAATGCAGCGGATTGTTCTCCTCACGGCCCAGGATGGTTGTCGTGCCGCCGCAGTAGAACGTATCCTCGAGCGTTGTAGTCCCCTCTTCCAGCGCGGCGGCCAGCGTGAGAATCTTAAACGTCGAACCAGGCTCATAGCCATCGGAGACACAGCGGTTGCGCCACTGCTTCAGCCGCGCGGACGCAACGGCTGTATTATATTCCTCCAGGCCCTGATTGTAAAGTGCACTCCCCTCTTCGTGGGAAATTGCCTCCTGGTACATCTCTTCCAGTTCCGCTGCGGTATCCGCATCATAGATTTCCAGATAATTGTTCGGGTCATAGCTGCCGAGCGTCGCCATCGCGAGGACTTCGCCGGTATTCACGTCCATGACAATGCCGAATGCGCCGTTGAGCACATCGTACTGTTCGATGGCCTCCTCGAGGTTTTTCTCCAGATAGTACTGCACGGTCGAGTCGATGGTCAGCACCAGGCTGTCGCCGTCAGACGCCTCGTAGTACTTCTCGTACTCATAGAGCATCTCTGTCCCGTTGTTGCCCTTCGTTGTAATGATCTCGCCGGCTGTGCCGGTCAGATAGGAGTCATACTGCGCTTCAATGCCCTCAATTCCCACGTTGTCACTGCTGACAAAGCCCAGCACCTGGGCGGCCAGTGAGCTTGACGGATAGTATCGCTTGGTGTCCGGCTCGAGATAAATGCCAGACAGCTCGTTTTCATTGATGAACGCACGCACCTCGTCGCCGAGCGTTGTGTCAATCTTGCGCTTGATGATTTTATAACGCATCGACGTGTCCGCCGCCTGCTCCTTGACCCAGTCCGCATCCACATCCAACAGCGCAGCCAGCCCGCTCGCGATCAAATCAAGATCCTGATCCTTGGTCGCGATCTCATTCGGGTCAATGAAAACATTCTCCACACTCGCCGACATGCTCAGCACGTTCATATTCCGGTCGTAGACCGTTCCGCGTGAGGCCGAAACCGACGTGCTTCGCGTCTGGTTGTTGGTGGCGAGGGACTCATAATAGTCGTGATCCGTGATCATCAGATTGTAGAGCGTCGCAAACAGCGGCAGGAACAGCACCACACCGCAGATGGTCATAACAACCAGCGTTCGGCCGAGGATCACCCGGCCGGCTTTCTCGTTTTTGATCCGGTTTTTCTCCTTGGCACGCTCACGGGCACGGGCGCGCGCCTCAGGGTCAGCCGGGCGGTTTTCCCGGCGGTTCGGTCGGCTTGGCCGGCGGTTTTTCGATCGGTCATTTCTGTTTTGCATGGGGTTCCTCCGATGTCCTGAAACTGCGGCAAAGCATGGCGCCGTGCAGTGCGGCGCCATGCCTTCGACCGGGCTGTCCAGCCGCCCGTTACACAGTATGCTGCTCTATTGGAAATATGCCTTCAGATCCGACAGCAGGTCCGATACGCTCTCGCTGAATGCCTGCCAGATGGTCTTTGCCGTCTGGGAACGGTCTGTCTGGATCACCTCAGCCTGATCCGGGCCGGACAGGTTAACATAGACGGTCTGATCCGAGCTTGGCGCTGTCATACCCAACTCGGACACTGCCATCTCCTCAATATGGTTCAAGTCGATTTTGCTCTCGTACTGCGAGGTCAGCTGTGACTGCTCACTCTGGAGCGCGGACAACTCTGAGGTCAGTGCAGAAACCTCTGTCGTCGTCTCGTAGAGCCGGACATAGGCAGAGATCATCATTAGCAGCAGAACGCTGACCGCCGCAAGGCCAACGATTGCAAACGGCGACAGCGCCGCCTTGGCCCGTACACGGATCGGCCGCGGGCGCGGCGCAGGGCGTTCCTCCGGGAGCTGCGGACGCGGCTGCGGCGCGGGCTGCGCCGCCATGCGCAGTGCATAGGCGCGATCAAACGCCGCGCTGCCGTCGGTCATACGGCCGCCCGTCGGTTCGGGGCGGCGCACCGGGCGCCGATTTGTTCTCTGTGCCATCACGGGTCCTTCTTTCCTGTTTCGGCCTCAGCCGATCTTTTCAGCCACGCGCAGCTTCGCGCTGCGTGCTCTGGGGTTTTCTTTCAGTTCCTGCTCACCGGCTGTGATTGGCTTGCGGGTAATCAGCCGCAGCTGCGGCGTACGTCCGCAGACACAAACCGGAAATTCCGGTGGGCAGATACATCCCTTGGCCGCCTGCGCCATTTGATTTTTTACAATGCGATCCTCGAGCGAATGGAACGTAATCACACACAGCCGGCCGCCCGGGTTCAGGCGCGCAACAGCCTGACGCATCATCTGCTCCACCGCTGCGAGTTCGCCATTGACCGCGATGCGGATCGCCTGAAAGCTGCGTTTGGCCGGATGCTGTTTTTCGCGCAGCGCTTTTGCCGGCATGGCGCGGCGGATCAGCTCAGCCAGCTCCACCGTCGTCTGAATCGGGGCATGTGCGCGCTCGCGCACGATCGCAGCTGCAATCAGCGGCGCATACCGCTCCTCACCGTATTCAAACAAAATCCGGCGCAGCTCCTCCTGCGGCCAGGTATTGACAATCTCATAGGCCGTCAGGCTGTCGCTGCGATCCATGCGCATATCCAGCGGCGCATCGTGCAAATACGAGAAACCGCGCGCAGCATCGTCAAGCTGCGGCGAGGACACGCCAAGATCAAACAGCATGCCGTCGACGGCCGCAATGCCGATCCGATCCAGAATTGTGTCAAGCTCGGCAAAGTTGCCGTGTACCAGTTTGACGCGGTCTGCGACCGATATGAGCCGTGCTGCGGCGGCCTGCAGCGCAGCCTCGTCCCGGTCGATACCGATCAGCTGCCCTGTTGTCAGGCGGCGGGCAATCTCCAGCGAATGGCCGGCGCCGCCCAGCGTCCCGTCGAGATAGGTCCCATCCGGATGAATGGAAAGCGACTCAATGCATTCGTTCAAAAGAACAGAGCGGTGTGCAAACTCCATCAGAAACCCAGCTCCTCCATCGCGGCAGCCAGATTTTCGGGCGTGAGCGTCTCGCGCTCAAGCTGACGATACGCCTCCGCATCCCAGATCTCGGCATGGCTGCCGAGGCCGATAAACATGACCTCCTGCGACAGCCCTGCGTAGTCGCGCAGATCGGTTGGAATCAAGAACCGGCCCTGCCGGTCCGGCTCACAGCGTGCGGCGTTGGCAAACAGGAAGCGCATCCGCCGCGCCTGGGAAATCGGCAGGCTGTTGTATTTCTCCAGAATTGCATCCCAGCTCTGCTGGGTGTACACCGAGAGGCAATGGTCCAGGCCAAGCGTCACATAGAACACGTCGCCGAGTTCTTCGCGCAGCTTTGCGGGGACGAACAAACGGCCCTTGGGGTCCACCGTATGGGTGTATTTTCCTGTCATCCCGCTCACCTCGCTCCATTTTGCTCATATTTCATCCACTTTGCTCCACTACAAGGTTCAGTATAACGGCTGTTAACATAAAAATCAACCATCCGTTTCACTTTTTTTCACGCAGAATGAAAAAAATATGCGCAATCATCGGTGTTTCCGAACATTCGTTTTTCTATTCTCTTTCAGGAAAAGAATTTATGTAAACCGGCGTAAATTGGGATCCATTCACACCGGCTTTTCATCATCGAAACACAATCTGGCCGTCTGCCGCGCACAGCTCTACATGTCGCCCTAGCTCGCCGCGCAACAGTGCGTCGGCAAGCGGTTCTTCCACCAGCGTGCGGATCGCCTGACGCAGCCCACGTGCACCGCTCCCGCGCCGCATACCCTGCTGCACCAGCAGCGCCACCGCCCCATCTGTCACCGACACCGCAACATCAGCGCGCTGTGCGCGCAGCAGGCTCTGACGGAGCAGGTTCCCCGCAATGCGTCCGAACTCCGGCTCACCCAGCGGCTGAAAAACCGCGACAGCATCAATTCGACCAAGGAATTCCGGGCTGAAATACGCGCGCAGGCTCTGCATGGTACGGCTGTCGCCGCGTTCAGGAACAAATCCAAGGCCCTGCGCGGCCGCCTGCTCGGCCCCCAGATTGGTTGTCATCACAATCATTGCGTTGCGGAAATCCGCTTTCCGTCCCATTGCGTCGGTCAGCACGCCGTCCTCAAACACCTGCAGCAGAATCCCTGTTACGTCGCGATGCGCCTTTTCCAGTTCATCAAGCAGGATCAGACTGTATGGCCGCTTGCGCACTCGCTCCGTCAGCTCGCCTCCCTCGCCATGCCCGACATAGCCGGGCGGCGCACCGATCAGGCGCGAAACGGCGTGCTGCTCCATATATTCCGACATATCCAGCTTGACAAGCGCGTCGCGGCTGCCGTAGACGCTCTCGGCCAGGGCACGGCACAACTCCGTTTTTCCCACGCCGGTCGGCCCGGCGAAAAGAAACACGCCGAGCGGCCGGTTTGGATCGGACAGCCCGCTGCGGCTGCGCCGTACGGCCCGCGCCACGGTATTGACCGCCTCATCCTGTCCGACGACGCTGCGGTGCAGTGTCTGCTCGAGCTGAAGCAGACGCGTTTTCTCGTCCTCAGTCAGCCGCTCCACCGGGATGCCGGTCCGGTCAGAGACAGCGCCGGCAATATCCTCCGCGCCGACGCGCATATTCCGCCGGGAGGAATGCTGCTTTTTGACCACATTCTGCAGCTTATCGCGCAGCTCTGCGGCCGCTTCATAGCGGCTGTCACGCACCGCAGCGTCCAGCCGGATTGACAGGCTCTGCCGCGTCTGCTCCAGTCCGCGCTCCGCTCGGCTGCGCAGCGCCATCTTGGCCCGCGCAGCCCCCTCATCCAGCAAATCGATGGCCTTGTCAGGCAGAAATTTCCCACTCAGATACTGGCAGGAAAGCGCAACTGCCGCATGGATTGCCTCGTCGGCGATGACGATTCCATGGTGTGCCTCGAGTGCCGGGCGCAGACCGCGCAGGATCTGTTCGGTCTGCTCGCGCGAAGGCTCTTCCACCAGGATTGTACGGAAGCGCCGTTCGAGCGCGGCGTCTTTTTCGATGTGCTTGCGATATTCCTCCGTCGTCGTCGCGCCGACAATCTGAAGCTGGCCGCGTCCGAGCGCCGGCTTCAGGATGTTTGCAGCGTCGATCGCCCCCTCGGCCGAACCGGCACCGACGATCGTGTGCATCTCGTCGATAAACAGGATGATGTTACCCAGCCGCGTAATCTCGGCAAGCAGTTCCTGCACGCGCTGTTCAAATTCCCCGCGGTACTTTGTCCCTGCAACCATCGACGACATATCCAGCGCCACCAGGCGCTTGCCGCGCAGCTGCTCGGGCACGTCGCCTGCGGCCATTCGCTGCGCCAGCCCCTCGGCAATCGCCGTTTTTCCAACGCCTGGCTCCCCGATCAGCACAGGGTTGTTTTTCTGCCGGCGTGAAAGCACCTGGATCACCATGGCGATCTCCCGCTCCCGGCCGATCACCGGGTCGAGCTGATCCGCCCGCTCCAGCAGATCGGTTCCAAATTGATCCAGCAGTTTCGTCTGTACCCTCTCCTTTTTCTGCGCGCACGCACCGCGGCGCAGCAGTTCCTCATACGCGTCGGAAAAGACACGGCTGCCGCAGTCTGCATCCGCCGTTTGCAGCAGCCGCGCTGCCGTGCAGGCATCCTCCCGCACGATCGCCATCAGCAGGTGTTCCTCCCCGATCAGGCCGCCGGTACGCCTGGCGTCCTCTGCCGCAAGCGAAAAGATATGCAATGCGCGCGGCGTCAGCCCCTGCGGGCGCGGCAGACCGGGGTCGCCGCGGCCCATGCCGCGCTCAATTGCCGCGAGGATATCCGCCTGGTCGAAGCCGGCGCGCAGCAGAATTTGTGCCGGTTTGGATTCCGGCCGCCCGGCAATGGCCAGCAGCAGATGCTCGCTGCCAACATAGCTGTGTCCGAGTGATTCGGCCCAGCGCGCCGCGCTGCGCAGGATCAGCAACACCTCCGGCGCTAAGCGTCTTGTCACCCACTCGCCCCCCAATTTTCGCGTCACTGAATGGATTGTAAACCGGCGCGACGGGGATTATTCAGCACGCAGCCAAAATTGGGCGCATTATGCTTTCTTCTTCCACGGCAGCGCGGTGGTTAGAAAAATCCATTTGATTTTTTACGGACGTGTGATATAATCAAGCCATCAGCATACGGAGGTGTTTCCAATGGCCTATAAAATCGGTGACGGCTGCATCTGCTGCGGTTCGTGCGCCAGCGTCTGCCCGGTTGAGGCGATCTCGATGGGCGAAGAGCATTACGAGATCAATCCGGACTCGTGCCTGAGCTGCGGTACATGCGCAGATACCTGCCCCATGGAAGTTATTTCTCAGGAGTAATGCACATAAGCTGTGCAGGCCTGCGCCCCAATCCGGCGCAGGCCTGCGTCTTTCTGGAAAGCGGGCGCACTCCGCTTTTCCGCGCAGGACAGGAGCGTCTATGACCGAACTGATCCATGGTATTCGATATGAAACCGCTCTGCCCCATTGCCGTCCTGGCGTTGACTCGCTGGCTCTGGCCGCTTTCGCGCCGGCGCGCGGGCAGATTGCCGACCTGTGCTGCGGTGCCGGGCTGATCGGCCTGCTGCTGTGCGCACGCAACGGGCAGTGCAGCGTGCTCGGATTCGACCGCAACGGGCAGGCCTGCGATGAAGCGCGGCAAAATGCGCAACGCAACGGTCTGTCCGCCCGTTGCCGCTTTGTGCAGATCGACTTGCGCGCGGCAGGCGCACTTCCGTCCGGCTGCGCCGACGTCGCGGTTGCCAATCCGCCCTATCATCCCGCCGGCGGCCGCCCCAGCTCCGATCCCGCACGGGCCTGTGCGCGCAGTGAGCGCTTCTGTTCTCTGGACGCGCTGTGCGCCGCCGCGGCGCGGCTGGTGCGCACCGGCGGCAGTTTCTGCCTTGTCTATCCGGCCGAACGGCTGGCCGATGTGTTTGCATCGCTGCGCGGCGCCGGATTTGAGCCAAAGCGGCTGCAGCTCATCCGCCACACCGTCGCCCATCCGCCGAGCCGCGTGCTGGTAGACGCGCGCCGCTGCGGCGGGAAAGGGCTGCGCTTCGAGCCGGATCTGATTTTATACGACGAACGCGGCGAAACCGACGCATACCGCGCCGTCTGCGGCCGTTGAGGAGGTATTGGATGTCTGAAATGCTCTATCTTGTCCCCACGCCGATCGGAAATCTCGGCGACATATCCGACCGTTGCCGCGAAACGCTCGCCGCGGCAGACTTCATCGCCGCAGAGGATACGCGCGTCACGCTGCGGCTGCTCAACCATCTCGGGCTGAAAAAACCGCTTGTCAGTTATTACGAGCACAACCGCGCCGAGAGCGGACAAAAAATTCTCGCGCGGCTTCTGGCCGGCGAGACGTGCGCACTCGTCTCCGACGCCGGCAGCCCCGCCATCTCCGATCCTGGCGAAGACCTTGTCCGGCTGTGTGCGGAGGCCGGCGTGACGGTCTGTGCCATTCCCGGTCCATGCGCACTCGTGACAGCACTGAGCGTATCCGGGCTGCCCACCGGCCGGTTCACGTTTGAAGGATTTCTGACAATGAATCGCAAAGGGCGCCGCGCGCATCTTGAATCGCTGCGCGGTGAGACCCGTACCATGATCTTCTATGAGGCGCCGCACAAGCTGGCCGCCACACTCGGCGATCTGTGCGAGACATTTGGCGGCGACCGGCGCATTGCGCTCTGCCGGGAGCTGACCAAGTTGCACGAACAGGTGATCCGTACCACGCTTGCCGAGGCGTGCGCGCTGTACGCCGGGCAGCTGCCGCGCGGTGAATATGTTCTGGTGATCGAAGGCGCGCAGCCGCCTGCTGCGCCGTCCGTCACGCCGGAAGACGCTGCA
>CAZGBU010000019.1:0-22803 GCA_964523945.1 uncultured Oscillospiraceae bacterium | reverse complement strand
AACTGCCGGTTGCGCAGGATATTCGTCAACGCGAGCCGGGTATAGAAACCTGTCTTACGCACCGATCTCACCGCCTTGCGCAATCACGGTCAAGGTATCTGAGATGCGGCCAAAGAGCTGCTCGTGCGTCAGCGCGCCGCGGTAGAGCTGATGATACACCTCGCCGTCGCGCAGGAACAGCACGCGCCCGGCATGGCTGGCCGCCTTGACCGAGTGGGTAACCATCAAAATCGTCTGGCCGGCGGCGTTGATCTCACCGAACAGCCGGAGCAGGCTGTCGGTCGCGCGCGAGTCGAGCGCACCGGTCGGCTCATCTGCCAGCACCAGCTCCGGCTGTGTGATCAGTGCCCGCGCAACCGCGGCGCGTTGTGCCTGCCCGCCCGAGACCTCGTATGGGAACTTGGTTAAAATATCCTCGATGCCGAGCTGGCGCGCAAGCGGTGCGAGACGCTCCCGCATCGCGTCATAGCCCTGTCCGGCAAGCACCAGCGGCAAGAAAATATTGTCCTCGATTGAAAATGTGTCGAGCAGATTGAAATCCTGAAATACAAATCCAAGATGGTCGCGGCGGAACGCAGCCAGATCCCGCTCGGGAATCTGACCGAGCACGCGGCCGGACAGCCGCACCTCCCCGCTCGTCGGCACATCGAGCACAGCCAGAATGTTCAGCAGCGTCGTTTTGCCGGAGCCGGACTCACCCATGACTGCGACGTACTCCCCCTGTTCGACGGAAAACGTGACATCGTGGAGCGCTGTGACCTGATTGCCGCCGAAGCGCGTGGTATAGATCTTTTTCAGGTGCGATACTTCAAGCAGTGACATATCGGTTTCCTCCTTGTTTCTGCTGTGATTTTAGCATGCACCCGGGCCGGTCATCCATCGCGCCGGCTTACGATTCGGCCGGATTTCTTACAATTTTGTAAGCTTCACTCTACCTCCAGCGGACGATCCGGCAGGTACAGGCGGATCGCCGTTCCCTGCCCCGGTTCGGACCACGCACTGATCGCGCCGCCGAGTTTCTCCATCGTGCAGCGGCACAGATACAGCCCAATCCCGCTCGACTTTTTCTCTGCCTGACCGTTGTAGCCGGTAAACCCCTTTTCAAATACACGCGGCAAATCCTCTGCACGGATGCCGATTCCGCTGTCAGCAATCAGGAGATCCGCTCCGTCGCCGCAGATGCGCACACTGCCGCCGCGCGGTGTGTACTGGATCGCGTTCTGCAGCACCTGCCCGATGACAAACGAAAGCCACTTTTCATCTGTCAGCACCGTCCGGCCGGTCGGCTCAAATGTTATCGTCTGCTTCTTCAGGATAAAAAGCCGCGCGTATTTGCGCAGGCAGCCGCGCACAATTTCATCCAGTGCGCATCGCCGCAGCACGAAATCCGTCGATTCGCTGCCCAACCGCAGATAGGAGAGCACCATCTCCACATACTGCCCGATCTTGAATCGTTCAGCCTGGAGCGCCTCCGTGTCGCGCGCGCCGTCCGACTGCAGCAGCAGATCCATCGCGGCAATGGGCGTTTTGATCTGGTGCGCCCAAAGCGTGTAATAATCCAGCATCTCCCGCCGCTCCGCCTCAGACTCGGCAGCCAGCAGCGCACGGTCGGCGCAGACAGCACGCAGCAGCGCCTGATAGTCCGCCTCCAGCGCGCCGTTCGGCCGCGGCAGATGATAGGCCGCTTCACCGACGTTGGCCATCAGCCGCTCGAGTGTGCGCCGCCGGCGCACATAGCGCGCAAAACTGACGGCAAACAGCGCTGCCCCCAGCGCCAGGCACAACGCAGCAGCGTAGCCCACCACCTCAACCGGAAGGTCATACAGGTAAAATACTGCAGCGAACACACAGGCAAACACCG
Organism: uncultured Oscillospiraceae bacterium; assembly: GCA_964523945.1. Classification (GTDB taxonomy): domain Bacteria; phylum Bacillota; class Clostridia; order Oscillospirales; family Oscillospiraceae; genus CAKTOF01. The sequence continues at coordinate 20,942 of CAZGBU010000019.1, read as the reverse complement.
CGAGCATCACAAGCAGCTTATATTGCCGCCGCAGATAGTCCCATAGCATCCCGCTCACCCCGCCACATAGCCCGCGCCCTTGACCGTGCGGATCCAGTCGGTCAGGCCGACTGCGGCCAGCTTGCGGCGCAGCCGCGCTATGTTAACGCTCAGCGTATTCTCGTCAACAAATTCATCTGATTCCCACAGCCGGGTCATCAAAGCCTCCCGGCTGACGACGCGGCCGCGGTTTTCCAGCAGGAGCTGCATGATTCTCAGCTCGTTGCGCGTCAGCGAGACGCTCTGTTCGCCAAGCCGGATGGTTGCGTCAGAGAAATTCAAGATCGCATCGCCGCACGCAGCAATCTGTGCGCCGCCTCCTGTGTCATATGCCCGGCGCAGCAGCGCCTGCACACGCGCCGTCAGCACCGGAAGCGCAAACGGCTTGGTCAGAAAATCGTCGCCGCCCATCTGCAGCGCCGTCACCAGATTGACATCGTCCCCCGCCGAGGTGAGAAACAGGATCGGAACCTGCGACACGCGCCGGATCTCGGTGCACCAGTGATAGCCATTGAAAAACGGCAGCGAAATATCCAGGACCACAAGCTGCGGCGCCGCCTCGACAAATGCGCGCAAGACGTGCTCAAAATCTGTCACACGCCGGGTCTGATAGCCCCAGCTGTCCAGGTACCGACAGACGGTGTCTGCAATCACCTCGTCATCCTCGACGACCAGGATCCGATATCCATTCACAGCGCAGCGCCCCCCTTCTTCTTCGCCAGTATAGCCGATTTGAAGCAGCCATGCAACGAAAAGCCGCCCTTGCGGGCGGCTTTTCGGGACGTGATCGGGATTCAGTTGACCGTCAGAGCGCCGTCTGCCGCATCGACATGCAGCACAGCGCCGGTCTGGATATCACCCTGAATGATCTTGCGGGCAAGCAGCGTTTCAATCGTGTGCTGGATATACCGGCGCAGCGGCCGTGCGCCGTACTGCGGATCGTAGGCGGCGTCGATGATGAGCTGCTTGGCCGCGTCGGACACCTCGCAGCGCAGCTGCTGATCGGCCAGACGGCGATTGAGCGCATCAATCTGCAGGTCGACAATCTTTGTGATGTTGTCCTTGGTCAGCGGCTTGTAGAACACAATCTCATCGAGCCGGTTCAGGAATTCCGGCCGGAACTGCGTGCGCAGCAGCGACTGAACCTGCTCTTTTGCTGCATCGGTGAGATTTCCCTCCGCGTCGATGCCGTCGAGCAGGTACTGTGACCCGAGGTTCGACGTCAGGATGATGATGGTGTTCTTGAAATCGACCGTGCGGCCCTGCGAATCGGTGATTCGGCCGTCGTCGAGCACCTGCAGCAGGATATTGAACACATCCGGGTGCGCCTTTTCCACCTCGTCAAACAGGATGACGCAGTACGGGTTGCGGCGGACGGCTTCGGTGAGCTGACCGCCCTCCTCATAGCCGACATATCCGGGCGGCGCGCCGATCAGACGGGAAACCGCAAACTTCTCCATATATTCCGACATGTCGATGCGCACCATGTTCTTCTCGTCGTCAAACAAGCTCTCTGCCAGCGCCTTGGCCAGCTCCGTCTTGCCGACGCCGGTCGGGCCGAGGAACAGAAAGCTGCCGATCGGCCGGTTCGGATCCTGGATGCCGGCGCGCGAGCGCAGGATTGCCTCCGTCACGCGTTCGACAGCCTCGTCCTGGCCAACGACGCGCTTGTGCAGTGTCTCGTCCAGGTGGAGCAGCTTCTCACGCTCTCCCTCGACGAGCTTGGCCACCGGAATCCCGGTCCAGCGCTCGACAATCAGCGCGATCTCCTCTTCAGTGACCTTGTCGCGCAGCAGATTATTCTGCTTGGCGCTCTGCGCAAGTTTCTCCTCCTGCTCGAGCTGCTTTTTCGCCTCGGGCAGTTCGCCATATTTGAGCTTTGCCGCTTTCTCCAGGTCGGCGGTCTCCTCTGCGCGTTCGATCTCTGCGTTGAGCTGCTCGATCTGCTCGCGCAGCTGCTGGACCTTTCCAATGGCGTCCTTTTCATTCTCCCACTGCGCTTTCATCGCGTTGAAGCGGTCACGCTGCTCAGCCAGTTCTTTCTGCAGCTCGGCCAGACGGCTCTTGGACAGTTCGTCCTCCTCGTTTTTCAGCGCGACCTCCTCGATCTCCATCTGTATGATCTGGCGCCGGATCTGATCGAGTTCCGTTGGCATGGAGTCCATTTCGGTGCGGATCATTGCGCATGCCTCGTCGATGAGATCGATGGCCTTGTCCGGCAGGAACCGATCGGTGACATAGCGATTGGACAGCGTCACAGCTGCGACAATGGCCGGGTCGGTGATTTTGACGCCATGGAAGACCTCATAGCGCTCCTCCAGGCCGCGCAGGATGGCAATGGTATCCTCAACGCTCGGCTCCTGCACCATGACGGTCTGGAACCGGCGCTCGAGCGCCTTGTCCTTTTCAATATACTCGCGGTACTCGTCGAGCGTCGTCGCACCGATACAGTGCAGCTCACCGCGTGCAAGCATCGGCTTGAGCAGGTTGCCGGCATCCATTGCGCCCTCGGTTTTGCCGGCGCCGACGATGGTGTGCAGCTCATCGATAAACAGGATGATGTTGCCCTCAGACTTTTTGACCTCTTCGAGCACAGCTTTCAGCCGCTCTTCGAACTCGCCGCGATATTTTGCGCCGGCAATCAGCGAACCCATATCCAGCGAGAAAATGGTTTTGCCCTCCAGACTCTTCGGCACATCGCCCTTTACGATTCGCTGGGCAAGCCCTTCAACGATAGCCGTCTTACCAACGCCAGGTTCACCAATGAGGACCGGGTTATTCTTCGTCTTGCGGCAGAGAATGCGGATCACGTTCCGGATCTCCTCATCCCGGCCGATGACGGGATCTGTCTTTTTGCTTCTGGCCTGCTCGACCAGGCCGGTGCCGTACTTTTTCAGCGCGTCATAGGTTTCCTCCGGATTATCCGAGGTCACGCGCTGCGCGCCGCGCACCGCCGCAAGCGTCTGCATGCAGCGCTCACGCCGGATATTGTAGGTGTCAAACAGCCGGCGCAGCGTACTGTCGCCCGCATCAAAGAACGCGAGGAAAATGTGTTCAACCGAGACGTATTCATCTTTCATGGCCTCGGCCGCCTTCTCCGCTTCCGTAAACACGTTGTCGACGGCACGGGCAATATAGTACTTGCCCGCCTCTCGGCCGGAGCCCGTCACCTGCGGCAGTTTTTCGACTTCAGCGTTGACCGCAGCGTCCAGGCTCTCGAGCGAAACGCCCATCTGCCGGATCAGCTGTGGGATCAGGCCGTCCTGCTGACGCAGCAGCGCCAGCAGCAGGTGTACCTGCTCAATCTGCTGGTTGTTATGCGCAAGCGCCAGGTCCTGCGCACCCTGGATGGCCTCCAGGGACTTTCTTGTATATTTTTCAGCGTTCATATTCATCTGCTCCTTCCCGCAGCGGCCGATTTCGATGCCATGCTTCTTTTGGTTCTGCTGCTGCCGCTGCACGGGTCATTTCGGTTTTAGCACTCTTCATCGGAGAGTGCTAATCTCTTATGCTCATCATACCACACCGCTGCAAAATGTCAAGGGATTGCGGGCGAAAAAGGCAGGTTTTTTTGCGCCAATTTTCGGTTGCCGAGATTGACATAAAATTAAAATACTATTTCATGGAAACTTAATATTTCACCGGTAGAATTCTTAACATCTCCTTGTTAAGATATAAGTGCAAGAAGCAGCAGTGCACTTTTTCATTTCTCCTTCATATTTGCAAAATCCGCAGGCAAGCCGGTCACTTGCCTGCGGATTTTGGTTTTCGTTTTATTTTTTCCCTTGACATGCCATACATCATGTCATATTATAATTACGTTATATGGTTTTCAAAACTACATAATGTCAGGAGTGATTGTATGGCCAGCAACCGTATCCTCATCAGCGGCGATTCCATTCTCAAAGGCGTGATTTTAAACAGCGAGACCCGCCGCTATGTGCTCACCACCCAGCTTGACCCGTCCGAATTTTGCACACGCTACGGTCTGGTCATTGAAAACAAATCCCGTTTCGGCAGCACGATCGTCAAGGGACTCACATTTCTGCACCGCATTCTCGAACGCGATCCGTCCTGCCGGGCCGTCATTCTTGAATACGGCGGCAACGACTGCGATTTTGACTGGGCGGCCGTCGCCGCTGCACCGGACGCAGAGCATCAGCCCAAAACACCGCTGCCGGAATTCTGCGCAAAGCTGCGCAGCGCCGTATCCGGCCTGCGCGCGCGCGGCATCCGCCCAATTCTCACGACCCTGCCTCCAATTTGTTCAGACCGATACCTGAACTGGATCTGCCGCGACGGTCTCGATCCGAAGCCGATTCTGCACTGGCTCGGCGATCTGAACGCGATCTACCGCTATCAGGAGATGTATTCGCGCGCGGTTGAGCACATTGCCGATGAAATGGATGCGCCATGTGTTGATCTGCGCGGCGCATTTCTGCAAAACCGACATCTGGAAGACTATGTCTGTCTGGACGGGATCCATCCCAACGAGGCAGGGCAAAAGATCATCCGCACCGCTTTCTCTGAATTTGCCGAGCACGAGCTGATTGACCGCGCAGGCTGACTGGAAGCGGCCGCCCCCACCGGGGCGGCCGCTTTGACTTTTTCCATCGTCTGTGGTATAGTTCTCTTTGTTTTAATTTGCAAGGGGGCTCCGCTATGGGCAAAACCATCATACTGACCGACTCTGCCAGCGACCTGTCTTACGAACAGGAACAGCGTCTGGCGGATCATCTCCGCATTCTCCCGTTCCAGATCATCCTCGGCGACCGCTCCTATACCAGCCGCATTGACTTTGACAACGAAACCTTTTATCAGATGCTCGAAAGCTTCAATGGCTACCCGTCCACCTCACAGATCACTGCGTTTGAGTTTGAATCACTCTATGCGCAGCTTGTGGAGGAGGGATGGTCCGACGCGATTCTGATCCTGATCAACTCCGAGGGTTCTGCGACCTATGAAAACGCGGTTTTTGCCCGCCAGACATTTCTCGATGCGCACCCGGATCTGGCCGGCAGCTTCCGGATTCATCTGATCGACGGCGCGTCATACACCGGTGCCTATGGCTACGCCGCCGCCCAGGCCGCGCAGATGGCGCAGCAGGATGTCCCGGCAGAGGAGATTGTGCGTTTTGTTCAAGACTGGGTCGACCACTGTGTAATCTATTTTGGTATGTATTCGCTCAAGTACGCGTCCAAATCCGGCCGAATCCCGAGCGCAGCAGCCTTCGTCGGGGAAGCCATCGGGCTGAAGGCCATCATGCGCATCTTCGATCATAAGATCACAACGGCCGGCAAAGTGCGCGGCGAGAAACACATCATCCCGGATGTGCTGGCCCGAACCGTCGCCGAGATCGAACCGGGCACGCCGTACTGCGTCGTCTACGGCAGCGATCACGCCGCACGCGACGCCATGGCCGCCGCGCTGACCGAGGCGCTCGGCTATCCGCCGGCGGAAGAATACCAGATTGGCGCAGCCATCGCCTGTAATGCAGGTCCGCGCGTCGTCGGCGCCATTTTCCGCGGCCGGACCGGTGGCTGAATCAATCCAACAGCGAGGCAGGATCATCGATCCTGCCCCGCTGCTCTATTGGATTAAAGCTGCATTGCAATGTCGTATGCGTCGCCTGCGCCATCGCGGATATCGCCGGGCTTCACGTCGTCGCCGACCGTAAAATATTCCGGCGCGCTGCCGCGGAAGCGTTCGGCCGCTTTCGCATTCGGCGTCCGGCCGCCCGAGACGACCACGTCGTCAAATTCCAGCCGGACCGTCTCGACCGTCGCGTTCGACTCGTCAAACTCTGCAATCGGCCAATGCCCATCCGACAGGTCAAAACTCATGTGGCCCGGGATCACGCAGCCGCCGAATCCCAGTTTGACTTTTGGGATGCTGCGCTTGACCTTCGCAATCAGATAGCCGTCCCCGATCTCCTGCACCGAACAATGTTCGAGATAGTGGAAGTTGGGATCCAGCTCTGCAAGGTCTTCCTCCGCGCGCTGCGCGTGGAAATCACGGAAAAGCGCCGCCTGCGTTCGGGTCAGCATCGTCACGTCGTGGCCGTGTTCAGCCAGATGCAGCGCCGTCTCGCGGCCGGTCGTTGCGCCGCCGATGACCACAACGCGGTGGCCAAGCTTTTCCGCATTGCACATCGCATCGTCCGCCAGCCAGACGTTCGGCGCGTCCGCGCCCTTGACCGGAATCCGCTTCGGCTCGGAACCGAGCGCACAGATTACGGCATCATAGCTCGCCGCGCGGATTTCTTCCGGCGTTGCCTCCGCATTCAGCCGGATTTCTGCCCCGCACTGCTCTGTCTGCCGGATCAGATAGTCGCGGTATTCCCGCAGCGGCCATTTGAATGCGGGTACGCAGGCGACGTTGAGCTGGCCGCCGAGGCGATCCGCCTTTTCAAACAGGGTGACACTGTGGCCGCGCCGCGCAGCTGTGACGGCCGCGAGCATACCCGCCGGACCGCCGCCGATGACGGCGACTTTTTTCCGCTTCGCCGGGGCATCGGAATACGTTTTGCCGCGCACCAGGGTCAGCGGATTGACCGGGCAGCGATGGCGGCCGTGGCAGTCGTTGCAGCGGATGCACGGCACAAATTCGTTCGTCGGCGCGCTCGCCTGGAGCTTTTCATAATAGTGCGGATCGGCAATAAACTGCCGCGCCATCGAAACAAGATCCGTTCTGCCCTCGGCGATAAAGCGCTCGATGTCGGCCGGATCGCCAAAGCCGCCAACCGGCGAAATCAGGAAGGAAAAGCCCGCTTTCTTAAACGCCTCGGCAAAGCGCAGGTTCGGCGGACAATGCTCTTTCATGTTGACGCCGGAGACATGCGTGGCCGAACCGTCGTAGCCGCGCACCTGCATCAGATCAATCAGGCCGTCCCACTCGCGGCAGTAGTCGAGCCAGTCGGCGACCGTGTAGCCGGGTTCCTCCTCCTCGCCGGAGCACTGTACCTCGAGGATCAGGTCCGGACATGCCTGGCGGATGCGCGTAAACAGCTCTTTCGTCAGCCGCGCGCGCTCGGCATTCGTCCTGCCGCCGTATTGATCGGTGCGCTGGTTGAGCACCGGCGAGAGCGAGTTGCAGAGGATCGACGCGCGATAGGACATATAGAACGTCACCGCGTCGAAGCCGAGCTTTTGCAGATCGACACAGGCATCGACAAAGTCCTGCAGCATCTTCTCAAGCCGGTCCGCCGGGATACCGGGCTTGTTGAAGTACGTCATGGAATTGTAATCGCCGTGCGCCGGGATCTCGTCCCAGTTCGGCGCATCGGAGATGTTCACGTCCACCGGCTCGATGCTCTGCAGCGAGGCAGACGAGAGCGTTCCCAGCTCGTGCAGCCGGTCGTTGAGCGAGCGGTAAGCTTCGCGCACAGCCGGGTCGGTCATATCAAGCGTCGCCCCCATCATTGGGCTCTCATGGCCGGTCTGGGCCGTCTCGGATGGATAGTTTCCAATCCAGACCGTGACCATTGCCGCACCGTTGCGCGCCACCTCCAGATAGAAATCCGGCAGCGTCGCCAGGTCATGCGGCGGCAGCGAGCTCTTTGACTGGAGCAGGCGGGTTTTCAGCTGCTTGCCGCGAACCGTCACGGGGCTGAGCACATGCGAATATGGGTTCATGGATACAATCCCCTTTCCTCCAAATTGTTTTGCATGTGCATCATAGCACAGCGAAGGAAAAGTGGCGTACCAAAAAAACAAGCAAAATTTTGTGAAAAAAAGCAAACTTACGCTGTGCGCTGGCTTTGCCGGTCCAAAATAGAGCTGCCCGGCGCAAAAATGATGCGCCGGGCAGTTCATCTGCCAATATCAATTCAGCACGCTGTCGCACGCGCGCAGCACCGCGGCCGCGATCGGCGCGCACACGCCGCTGCCGGAGCCAGCGTTCTCCACCACAACGATAAACGCCAGCGGGCAGTCGTCATCCAGCACAAACCCCGCGAATGTTGCATGCGGCGAAAGCCCGCCGCCAACCTCTGCCGTGCCGGATTTCGCACACACCGTCAGGTCGCCGAACTGCTGCGCGCCATAGATGGAGACAACATTGTTCCGCATCATTTCCTGCAGCCGTTCAGCCGTCTGCGCGGAGAGCATGCTGTCCGTCATCCGCACTTCGGCAGAGTAGGTCTCCCGACCGCTCTGCGCAACCACCGCATCTGCCAGATACGGTTCTGCCGCCTGGCCGCCGCCGGCGACTGCACCCATAAACACCATGTATCCCAGCGGGCTGACCAGATCAGTATACTGCCCGATGCCGGCCCAGGCGATCTCGGAGTTGGCCGCATCCGTCAGATCGAAATTGCCAGCCGGCGTTGTGATGCCGTCAAACGAGTAAGAATCGAGCAGGCCCGCGCGCGCAGCGTATTCCGTGAGCGTATCCGCGCCGACTTCCAGTGCGATCTCGGCAAACGCGCAGTTGCACGAGTGCGCCAGCGCCTGTTCCAGCGTCACCGTCCCGTGTACGCCGGAACAGGTAATGGTGTCGCCGCCAATATCCAGTGTGCCGGCACAGTAGAACGTCTGTTCCTCGATGTCTTCGATTGTCTCAAGCGCGGCCGCCGCCGTCAGCACCTTGAAGATCGATCCAGGCACATACGTTGCCTGCGTCAGGCGGTTCAGATACGCACCGCTGTAGGCGCCGGTCGTGTCGCCCGCAATGTCGGGCACATTGTCCGGATCATACGTCGGCGCAGTCACCGCACACAGGATCTCTCCGGTTTTATAGTTGTACACGCCGACGGTTCCGGCGCGCCCGCCGAGTGCCTCGAGCGCAGCGGCCTGCACCTCTGCGCTGACGGTCAGCCGCAGTGTATTCCGCTCGTCTCGTGCTCTGTAGATACCCGTGATGGGATTATAGCCGATGAGCAGGTCGGCATACTGCTCCAGAATGGTCGACGAAATATTGCCATAGCGGTCGCCGAGCAGATGCAGCGTCGCCTCCCGCACGGTCAGATCGGCGGCATAGCTGCGCGCGCCGTCTGTCTGCTCAAGCAGCGTGGTGCCGTCGCGGTCGGTCACAATACCGGCGTCAAGGTTGCCATTTGTATAGACGTGCGGACTGCCGGAAAAGACGATCCAGTCGTCGCCGCGGACCAAATAGACTGCGACAAACACCAGTGCGCCGAGCAGCAGCACGCCCGCAACGGCCAGCGCACACAGCGCGCGTTTGGAAATCTGCTTCATGCCGCATCCTCCTGCTCCCGCTTACGCCCGGGCAGCCGAACAGCAAAGCTTGCGTTCTGCCGCGTGTCAGCCGCCTTGACAAACGCAAGCAGGCCCCACGCCGAGATCATGCTCGACCCACCATTGGAGACAAACGGGAACGTCATACCGGTCAGCGGCAGGAAGTCCACCGTGCCAAATACATTCAGGATTGCCTGCACCATCAGAATACACATGGCGGCACATGCGCCGATCGTGTAGAAGCTGCTGCGCCCGACGCCGGCCGATTTGACCGTAAACGCGCCGAGACAGGCGACGGCGGCTACCATCAGCACCGCCATCAGAAGCCCCCACTCCTCGCCGACAAACGCAAAGACCAGGTCGGTATCCGACGCCGCCACATATTTCAGCCAGCCGTTGCCCGGCCCGAGGCCGAACAGCCCGCCGGAGGCAATGCACATCATTGCGCGCGTCTGCTGGTAGCCGGAGCTGAGCGCATTTTCCCACACATGTCCCCAGGCCGAAAACCGGCTGAGCGCATACGGCCGGAACCGCAGCACCAGCGCGCCGGCAAACGCCACGCCCGCACAGATCAGCGCCAGGCTCGCAAAGTTGCCCGAGCGCAGGAATGCGATCACCAGAAACGCCGCGAAGAAAACGATCGCTGTGCCAAAATCATTCATCAGCGCCAGCGCACCGCACACCATACCGGTATAGGCCAGAAACAGGATCAGGTTCCGCCGGGCTACAATCCGGTCGAGTGTTGATGCGCCGACAAACACAAAGCACAGTTTGACCAGCTCCGATGGCTGGAATGAAACCGACCCGATGAAGATCCAGTTTCGCGCGCCATACAGCTCCGTGCCGAACGCCAGGTTCGCCGCAAGCAGCGCCGCGCCGGCAGCCGCGGCCAGATAACGCATCTTCTTTGTGCGCGTCAGGTCGCGCAGCGCCCAGCCGATCGTCAGAAAGGCCGCCAGGCCCATCGCGACCGTCAGGATGATTTTTGGCATACCGGACGGGTCGTCCGACGCACCAATCGCCAGCCCGAGTGTCGTCAGCCAGAATGCAATCGTCTCCACATCATAACCCGACCGCCCCAGGCTCTTCTGAAACAGGAACAGCGCCCACTCCATCAGCACCAGCGCGGCAAACGAGCCGAAGATCACGCCTGTCTCTCCGATGCTCAGGCACAGCTGCAGTGCGGTCAGCACCTGAAACAACGTCAAAAGCGCGAGCGTCGCGCCCGGGTGGATCTGTGCGCCGGCGCGCGTGCGCGTGCTCGCCTGAATCTGCTCCTGCTCCGCAGTGAACGGTACGAGTTCCACCTCCACACCGCCAAGCGAAATACTGTCGCCAAAGCGCACCTCGCACGAGGAAACTTCCTGGCCGTTGACCTGAATACCGCCTTTCGAGCCGATATCACGGATCGACCAGCTCCCGTCGTCATACCGCGTCAGGACGGCATGACTGCGCGAGACAGTCGGAAATTCGATCACCAGGTCGCAATTTTTCTTCCGGCCGATCACGTTTTCCCAGTGTGTGACCGGCAGCGTTGTGCCGCCGGGCAGCACAAGCAGCGCCCAGGTTTCCGGCTCGGTGCGGAACAGCAGCAGCGAACGGGCGCACCGGAGCAGGATCACCACAGACAACAGCGGGAAAATATAACGGAGCGCCGTGCACACCGGGCCGGCCATTCCGCCGCCAAACGTGTCAAACCACTCTGCCACGCCGGCAAACAGCCCCGTCAAAACAGTCAAATGAATCACCGCCTTTGATTTCAGTATTGTACCACGGGCGACGAAATCATGCAACCGCACCGGCACAGGCATGTATCTGCAGGCGCTAAATTGGAGGCAGCTTCCTGAAAAAGCAATTGCATTTTCTTCCTGGTTCCTGTATAATAAAGTATTTGTACCCATCCGCGGCCACAGGTACGCTGCGTTATCGTATTGCGTATTGAGAAGAGGGGATTTCCGAATGATGCACCATCTGCTGCAAAAACTCATCGTCTTTTTCTTTTCTGCGGTTCTGTTGGGCGCCGCCGCACCACAGGCCGAGGCCGCAGCCGCAGTATTCCTCGACGTACACTCCGACGACTGGTTTGCGCCCGCCGTCAGTTATGTCACGGAGCAGGCGCTTTTCCAGGGACTGAGTGAAAGTTCTTTCGCGCCGGAGCGAACCATGAACCGCGCTATGCTCTACACGGTTCTGTTTCGCATGACGGGGCTGGAAGCCGACAACAGCGTCAGCACGAACCTCTCAGACGTCCCGGCCGGACAGTGGTACACCGGCGCCGTTGTCTGGGCCATCAGCAGCGGTATCGCAGACTGCCGGTCGGAGGCGGCGTTCGGTGTCACCGAGGAGGTCTCCCGCGGGGAAATCTGCCTTGCGCTTGCACGTTTCAACCAGTGGCTCGAAGCCGATATTCTCCCGGAAGACACTGTCGCATCATTCCTGGATCTGGACGAGCTGGACGATGAGACACGCAACGCCATCGCTGCCTGCCAGGCGGCCGGCATCATAAACGGCCGCAGCGAAGACTGCTTCGACCCATCCTCGAGCGCAAACCGGGCGCAGGTCGCGCAGATGATCTCAAATTTTCACCAGCTGCTTCCGGCGGTAACCGCAGCGGCAGACGGAGAAGCTGCTGTCCCATGGGATACCATCACCGGCTGGACCGGCCTGCTCCACGTCGATTTCCCGTTGTCTTATCTGGATACCGTTACATACGAACACGTCCTGTGGCTCAATGCACACATTCTGGCAGAAAATACGCCGGCCTCTATCGCATCGCTCGGCAGAACAATCGACGGCAACGTCCGTCACCTGACCAATTACGGCGTGCTCGGCCTGTCCGACTGCATTCATGTGACGACCAATCTGTATAATTCCAAAAATGGGGTAGGCGCAGGCACTTCCCTGTCCGGCCGGCAGGAATACTACGGCTACAGCCTGCAGGTTCGCGGCGTCAGCCGGCAGGATCCCTGGCACGAAGCCGCCCTTGCCTCCGGTAAAAACACCTGGCAGTGCACCTGGTGGGCATGGGGCCGCGCAGCACAGTACGTCGAGCTGGCGTATGGGCTGGACTTTGCGGCGCTGTGCGGCGGCAGGACCAACCTAGGCAACGGCGGAAATTACTACAGCAGCCTCCGGCACTATTTTCTCAGCGACCGGACGCCGTCAGCCAATTCCATCGTCTCCTGGAGCGGCGGCAGCTATGGCCATGTGGCCTACGTCGAAGCGGTGGACGACAACGGCATCTGGGTTTCCATGGCAGACAGCGGCCATTCCTGGCGCGGCGTCACCTACATTGTAAAAACCAGTTCCTCCACCAATCCCTACCCGCTCAACTGGTATTCTTATGAGCGGCTCAACGGCTTCAATCATCTCGACTACACCGCCGCCGGCGCGCCGATCGGCTGACAGAGAACCCCCGGCATCCGGATCCGGATGCCGGGGGTTCCTGCTGATTCAGCAGATCAGCCGCAGAACACATACCGTGCAAGCCGGTCAAATGCCTCTTTGACCAGCGAAAACGGCAGTGCCAGATTCATGCGGATCGTATCCGCCCAGTTGAACGGGCGCCCATCCTGCCAGATCACACCGCAGGCAACGCCGCGGCGCTGCAGTTCATCGATCGTCACGCCATGCGCCGCACAGTAGCGCGAGCAGTCGAGATAGAGCATATAGGTTCCCTCCGGTTCAGCGACCGAAACGCCGTCGAAATGGGTCCGAATGAAGTTGCAGGCGTAGCGCACATTCTCTGTCAGCACGCTGCGCAGCTCGTCAACCCAGCGCGCGCCGCCATCGGAGTATGCGCCGATCAGCGCGTGCACCGACAGGATATTCGCGTCATTGTAGTGCGATTGAGCCGCCTGGCGTGCAACGCGGTCGCGGAGATAAGGATTATAGATAATGTGATACGAGCCGACCAGGCCGGCGAGATTGAACGTCTTCGAGAGCGCATAGAGTGAAATGGTACGGTTGCGTGCGTCCTCGCTGATGGTCTGTGGGGCAATATGCTGATGCCCGTCCAGGATCAGATCCGACCAAATCTCGTCGCAGATCACGACACAGTCGTTGTCGCGGTAGATCTCCATCGCGCGTTCGACCTCCCAGCGCTCCCAGACGCGGCCGGTCGGGTTGTGCGGTGTGCAGAAGATCGCGACGTGGATGTGGTTTTCTTTCAGCTTCCGGTCGATGCCCTCGTAATCCATGCGCCAGACGCCCTGCTCGTCCCGGATAAGATTACTCAGGACAATCTTCCGGCCGCAATCCTGAAGCGTATGCGTGAAGCCGACGTAGGTCGGCGCATGCACCAGCACCGGATCGCCCGGCGCGGAAAACGCCTGCAGCGCCGAGGCGACGCCGCCGAGCACACCGTTTTCATAGCCGATGCACTCTGCGTGCAGCCCGGCCGCACCGTTGCGCGCGCTCTGCCAGCGGATAATGGAATCAAAGTACGCCTGCGGCATCTGGAAATAGCCGAAGCACGGATGCTGCACGCGCGCGGTGATCGCCTGGATCACCGCAGGCGCAGTGGCAAAATTCATATCGGCGATCCACATCGGGATCCGGGAAAAGCCCGGCTCAATCTGCGCGCCGGGAATCGGAATCACATCGACGGCCAGCGCGTCCTTGCCCTGCCGGTCGATGATGGTTGAAAAGTCAAATTCCATCGTTGCCTGCTCCTTTTCTACGCTCATTTCTCGCTTTTTCGCGTGTTCAACTGACATATTAGCCCCACCCCGGCGGACTGTCAAGCAATTCCGAATTGTTTGGTTGCATTTTGACGGAAAATGGCTCATAATGAACGCGGAGTATCCTGCGCCATCCGGCGCAAAGAGAGGGGATGCGGATATGTTTTGCAATCAATGCGGCCAACCGCTCCGGGATGGGGCAAAATTCTGTCCGGCCTGCGGTGAGCCGGTCGTCGAGGTGCCCGGCAGTATGAGCGGGGATGATGTATCCCGTGTGCATACGACACCGGCAGTAGATTCTGCGCCAGAGGAAACCACCTCCGAGCAGCCGCAGGCAGCGCCGGAACCGGAATTGCCCGAAGCATCAACCTCGCCGGCGCAGGAAGCGCCGCGCGTGCCGCGACGGCGGACGCATCCGGCCATTGTCATCGCCATCGTGGTGCTGGCGATTGCGCTGGCCGGCACAGCAGGCTTTCTGATCTGGAAATATGTCTCCGCGTCCGGCAGCTCGCCGTTCGGCGGCAGGCTGAGCACGTCCGACGAAGAAGCGGGCGCGGATTCAGGCGCCGTTGGAGCGGAGCGCGATGACACAGTGGACGAGCCGTCCCCTGAAATCGACGTCGACGTCGACGCCGTACTGCACGATGCGCAGGAGGCCGCTGCCCTCGGCGACTATGGCCGCGCATCTGACCTGCTCGCGCAGCTTGACGGCGAAAACGATCTGCCGGCGCTGTATGACGAGCTGACAGAGGCCGTTGCGCTCAGCCCGGTTCTGGTCGCGATCCTGCCCGGTGACGGCCGGAACATGTCAGTCACCTTCACATTTGCCACTGCTGCGCCGGACAAAGCACAGCTGACGCTGACGGACAACGGCGAGGTATGTGAGTTTGACTATTCGGCGGCCGGCACAAGCGGCCTGATCACCTGGCAAACGCCGGAGGGCGCGCAGCCGGGCGAGCGGGAGGTCGTGCTCAGCGTGCGCATTGGCGGCGTGACGCTGCCCATGCGCGCAAGCTATGCCATTGTTGCCGCCGCACAGGAAGCAAGTATGCGCTTTGTCTCCGCCGATGTCTCCGCATTTCCGCTTGTACAGACGTTTATCCGCGTGCTCGACACCGCCACGGGCGAGCCGGTTTCCGGGCTGCCGGCCGAGGCGTTTACACTCCGCGAAAGTGTGGAGGGCGGCGCTTTTATTGCGCGCGAGGTGCAGAGCGCCCACCAGCTCGACGGGACCGAGAGCCTGTCTGTCACCCTGATCGCCGACAAGAGCGACAGCATCAGCGACGGTGACATGGAGCGGATCAAGGAAGTGATGCAGCAGTTTGTCGACTCGCTGCAGTTTGCCGTCGGCGACCAGGCGGAGGTGCTCTCGTTTGACACCATCGTCCGCCAGATGTGCAGCTACACTGGAGAGGCAGAGCTGCTCAAAAACGGCATTTCCAACATGTTTCCGGAGGGGTCGACCGCACTGTATGACGCGCTGAATGATGGCATTACCAGCGCCGCGCGGCAGATCGGCGCCGGCTGTGTCATCGCATTCACCGACGGGATTGACAATATGAGCACGTCCACCAGCGAGGATGTCATCGAATACGCAGTGAAATGCGGCATTCCAGTTTACATCATCGGCGTCGGCCCGGACGTTTATGAGACGACACTGCGCGATATCGCTTCGCGAACCGGCGGGCAGTACTGGTTCATCGACGATCTGCTTGACCTCTCTGCAATCTACGCGGCGGTCTACGAGCAGGAAAAGGGCATGTATGTGATCACCTACGAGGCCGACGAGGTGAGCGGCCGGTACGCCGCACGCGCGTTCGAGGTCAACCTGGCCGACACGGACTGGGTGGGCTCCTGCACCGGCTCGTTCGCGCCGAATGAAATCACCGACCCTGAGCCGTATGCGCACACATCCCGCTACGAGCTGTTCCTGGCCGACGTCTCCTGGGAGGAGGCAAAGGCCCGCTGCGAAGCGCTCGGCGGCCACCTGGCCACCATCACCTCACAGGAGGAGATGGATACGCTCATCGCTCTGGCCGAGGAGGCCGGCGTCACCTGTGTCTGGCTTGGCGGTTACACCTCCTATGACGCACAGGGCAGCGTGTTCGGGCACTGGATCACTGGCGAACCGTTTACCTATGAAAACTGGTCCGACGGGGAACCGTCACGCGTCGATCACGATGGGACTGAGGAATACTACATCATGCTCTGGAATGTGGAATCGCTTGGCGGCTGGACCTGGAATGACCAGCGAAACGACCCGGCCGGGAGCGGATTCCTGAACGGGCGAATCGCCTATGTCTGCGAATGGGAGTGAGAAAATGGCACAGAAAAAATACCGCAATCCGGTTGCCTGGATCATCGGTATCATTCTGGTTTTGATCGTACTGGCCGAGGGCGCGCTGCTCGTCGGGTTTGTCCGCACGCGGATCCTGACAGAACCCGCTTCATCGCCGGACGCATCAGACACCGGAGAAGCGGACAGCGCAGACACGCCGAAAGACCCGTCCGCGCCGTCCGAACTGGTGGAGCCAACGGAGCCGGCGGAGACCGAACCGGACACGGGCGGCACAGATTCCGGGCCGGACTCCGCCGGCACGCAGACAGAATCCGAACCGCCTGAACAGACAGGCGAGTCGGATGTGGAGACCGACCCGGTCACGGCGCGTGCGCAGGAGATTCTCGCTGGAATGACAACGTGGGAAAAGGTCTGCCAGATGTTTGTCGTCACACCGGAGAGCCTGACGGGCGTCGCTACCGCCACCCAGGCAGGCGAACAGACGCGGCTGGCGCTGGCGGAATACCCGGTCGGCGGACTGGTCTATTTCGCACAAAATCTGCTCTCGTCGGATCAGGTGCTGACAATGATCGCCAACACACAATCGTACTCGGAACTGGGGCTGCTGATCGCCGTCGACGAGGAGGGTGGTACGGTCAACCGCCTGATGCGCACGCTCGGCACGACCTATATTGACTCAATGTACACCTATAAAGACGATGGTGTGCAGACTGCGCGCGAAAATGCGCAGACCATCGCCGCCGATCTGGCCGCCTACGGATTCAACGTCGATTTTGCTCCGGTCGCGGACGTCTGGTCCAATCCGGACAACACCGTCATCGGCGTGCGCGCCTACAGCGATGACTTTGCGCAGGCGGCCGATCTGGTCGCCGCCGCCGTCGCCGGCTTTCATGACGAGGGGATCATCTGCACACTCAAGCATTTTCCAGGCCACGGCGACACGGCAGAGGATTCCCATAACGGAGCGGCCTACGTCAATAAGACGAAAGCGGAACTGGAGGCGGGCGAATTCCTTCCGTTCCAGGCAGGGATCGAGGCCGGAGCGGATATGGTAATGGTCGGTCATCTGACCGTCCCCGCGATCGATGACGAGCCGGCTGTCGTATCTTACACGCTCGTCACCGAGATCCTGCGCGGTGAACTGGGCTTTGACGGTGTCGTGATCACCGACAGCCTGGAAATGGGCGCTGTCAACGGGACATATACCGCCGGTGAGCTGGCTGTGCGCTGCATCGAAGCCGGTGTCGACATCCTGCTCGAGCCGGCAAGCTTACGTGAAGCCGTCGACAGCGTGATGGACGCAATCGACAGCGGTCGGCTCACAGAATCCCGCATCGACGAGAGCGTGCTGCGAATTCTGAGCATGAAGCTGAATTACGGCATAATCAGCTAGCCGGCCATTGACAATTCGCGCTGCGTTCGGTAAACTGAAAAGGCAGGACAAAATCCACGCCGCCGCGGCTCCGGCCGTGCGCAACTCAACAAGGAAAGGATGATTCACTGTGTTAATCGGCGAAGTTCTGGAAAAAGCCCCCGTGACCGAATCCTGGCAGCTGACCGCAAATAAGGTTGCCGACACCGTCCGCAACATCTGGCTCGAGAAGAAGCAGAAGGGTATCTCTGCCTGGGAAGAAACATTCTCCGAGACGCCGGAGCAGGTCGCATGCATGCGCGCCGAGGGCTTCAAAGACGTCTATGAGGTCGACTTCATCTTCAAATGGTGGGATAACTTTGAGGATCCCGACGGTCTGGCCGGCGAACTCGATGTCATCTGGAAAATCGAAAAGGGAACCGAGTTCTCGTTCTATAAGACAACGTGCCGGCTCGCCAACCGTGACTTCATCCTTGGCACATACGCAACAGAAACCCGCAAGCGTGAGGCGTCTCACCTCGAGTATCAGCAGGCGTTTGCCACCTGGCGCGAACTCTTCCAGAAGCTCAACTGACAAAAAACCGGTGAAACGGGAAATCCCGTTCCACCGGTTTTTATTTACACCATCTGCCGCGGTACAATATCGTCTTTCCCCTTGTAAATCGAATCCGCCGGCACGACGCCGCGCACGCTCGATACCGGGTAGACAATGCACCGCCGGCCGAGCACCGCCCCCGGGTTGAGCACACTGTTGCAGCCGACCTCCACCCCGTCACCGAGCACGGCGCCGAATTTGCGCAGCCCCGTCGCAATCGCGCCGGACGGCGCGTGCACCGTGACGTTCGTCTTGTCGCTTTTAATGTTGGATGTGATCGAGCCGGCACCCATGTGCGCCTTGTAGCCGAGGATCGAATCGCCGACGTAATTGTAATGCGGCGTCTGCACGCTGTCGAAGAGAACAACATTTTTCAGCTCGACCGAGTTTCCGACAACGCAGCCGCGGCCAACAATCGCACTGCCGCGGATGAACGCGCAGTGGCGCACCTCCGCCTCGTGATCGATGATGCACGGTCCGGCCAGATAGGCCGAGGGAAAAACCGCCGCGTCTTTCGCAATCCACACGTCCTCGGACGGGTGGTCAAACTCCGCTGCCGGCAGCGTCGGCCCGAGCGCACGGATAAACGCGCTGATTCCGCCGAGCACCTCCCACGGATATGTCTTTCCGTCAAACAACGCCCGGGCTATGGTGTGGTCAAGATCGAGCAGTTCCGGAATCGTAATCAACACTTCCGCCTCCCCGCCCGGTTTGCCGGGCAAATTTTATTCCGATTTTAACAGGTTTTCCGCCCGAATGCAAGCGCACATAAAATGCACGACGGATTTGCATTTTACGCGTAAATCGTGTAAGCTATAGCTATTATTCTTGAAATCGGGTAGGTGCCATGCATTCTTTCTCTGAAATTCGCTCCCGCCTCCGACTGAGCGCACCCGTGCGCGACGCCATTGGCGCGGTCTGGATCCCGCTGTCACTGCTTGCGGTCGAGCTGTATCTGCGCAGCTTCGTCGAAACGGACGACGCGTATGGTATCTGGATGTCGCTGATGTGGGCCATTGTCGCGACGGCGGCCGTGCTGATGTTCCCGCGCCGGCTCGGGCAGATTTTCTACGGGCTCGGCTATTTCTTCTGTGCGGCGTTCGCCTGCGCGCAGGCGGCCTGCATCCGTATCCTCGGCCATATGATCTGGATCTCCGACATTGCACACGCTGGCGAAGGCGCGGACTACACCGGCACGATCTTCTCAAATCTCAGTTTCGGTTTCTGGGTCGCCAGCGCGGCGCTGCTCGCCGCCGGCGTGGTCGGCATTCTCCTGATGCCCCGCTTCCGCCGCCGCTGGTACACGCCTGTGCTGTGTCTCGCCGTCATCGCCGGCGCGATGGTAGCCAAGCACTATATCCTCGAAGACTGCCTGGCCTATGAGGACAAGGACAAATACAACGCAACCGTCTTCCGTCAAACCATCAACCACTATGGGATCTACAGCACGTTCTATGACGCAGAAAAGGTCTTTTCCGTCTGCGGATACTACCAGCTGCTCACGCAGGATGTCATCCGGCATCACATTCAGCCGATGCTGCCGTCATACCAGCAGACGCTTGCGGCCAAGCGCACCGCGGCGGACGCATGGTACGCCGCCCGCGGCGAACATGAGCGCAACGAGATGACCGGCATTTTTGAGGGGAAAAACGTCATCCTGGTGCTGATGGAGACAATGGATGATTTCGTCATCAACGAAGAGGACACGCCGACCATCTGCCGGCTGATGGAAGAGGGCATCAACTTCACTAACTTTTTCACGCCGATCTATTCCTCCATTCACACATTCAACACCGAATTCTGTGCAAATGCAGGCTATTTTTTGCCGACGTCAGGCCGTTCGGCGCTGAATTATTCAGACAACGACTTCTCGCAAAGCCTGCCCAGCCAGTTTGGCGCACTTGGCTACACGACCGGCGTGTTCCACTATAACACACCGATTTTCTACAACCGCGGCGTTATGCTGCCGGCCATCGGGTTCGACGCCTACCACAGCTATGAGGACTATGTGGACAGCGCCGACGACCCTGCACTCTATGACGACTGCTTTATGCTCAAAAATGAAACGCTGCGCGATCTGATGTTCGCCGATGCGCCGTTTTTCGACTATATCATCACCCGCAATGCACACACACCATATACCTATGACGATGAATTTGCACGCTATGGGCTGGAGATCTATCCGGAATATATCGGCAAGTACGGCAATGAGACACTTGACGTCATCGCAAACAAGGCGCGTCTGGTCGACGATATGTTTACGATGCTGCTTGAAACGCTCGAGGAATACGGTCATCTGGAGGACACTGTGATCGTCGCGTTTACCGATCACTACGCCTATCCCATTGCCGATCAGCAGATGGTCATGGAGCTCTCGGGCGTCGATAACACCTATCTGGAGATGCGCACGCCCTGCTTCATCTGGTCGTACGGAATGGAGCCGCAGACCGTCGACAAGCCGCTGAATACCGCCGATCTCGTGCCGACTGTGCTCAATCTGTTTGGCATTGAAAATGACTACGACTACGTTGGACAGGACGCATTCGACGACAATTACCCGGGTTATGTCGTCTTCAGCGACGGGACATGGCTCTCCGGCGGCGTGCTCTGCTCCGGCGGACAGGTCATCGAAGAGCTGTGGGAGGGTGCGGCCGAGGAGGTCGATATCGAGCAGATGGAACAGATCGCCGCTGGCTTTATCCAAACCAGCGACGCCATGATCGAAACGGATTACTACCGGCAGGAAGAATAAGCGAGG
>CAZGBU010000018.1:0-22987 GCA_964523945.1 uncultured Oscillospiraceae bacterium | reverse complement strand
AATGGCTTGTCTATTTCCTATGCACTTTTGCGAACTCGATTATACGCTATCAATTTTCATGACGCGCGCGAACGGTTTTTTGCCGGGGTACTTTCGATGCGGCCGAGTTTGTGGTAAAATAATTCAAAAGACCTGCGCGCGGACCGGGCTGGCCGAATCGGAGTGCAGACAAAGGGGCAATCTACACGATGGGGAACAATATCATCATGATCGGCATGCCGGGTTCCGGCAAAAGTACCATCGGCGTCGTGCTGGCCAAGGCGCTGTGCTACGAGTTTATCGACTGTGACCTGGTCATCCAGCGCGAGACAGGACATGCGCTCCATGAGTTGATCGCAGAGCTTGGCGTCGAGGGCTTTCTCCAGCTTGAAGACCGCATTGATGCCGCAATCACCGCCGACCATGCGGTCATCGCCACGGGCGGCAGCGCCGTCTATAGCGAAAATGCCATGGCGCAGCTCAAGCGAGGGAGCGTTGCCGTCTATCTGCGGATGGGCTACGAGCAGGTCGCTGCGCGCCTCGGCGACCTGACGGCACGCGGCGTCGTGCTGGGCGCCGGGCAGGATCTGCGCGCGGCCTATGAAGAGCGCTGCCGGCTCTACGAGCGCTACGCGGATGTGACTGTTGACGCAGACGATCTCACCATCGCCGAGACGCTTGAGGCCGTGCTTTGTGCGCTGCGCGCCGCCGGCATCGTCGGCCGGCAGATGCGCCGTGCCGACCGGGCGGTCAATGATCTGGCCGGGCAGCTTGCAATCATCCGGCGCTGCGAGGTGTGCCGGCTTGCCATCAACGACGCCGGCGCGCCCTATCTGCTCCCGCTCAGCTTTGGGGAGGAGGAGACAGACGGTGTGGTGACGCTCTATTTTCACGGCGCGCGCGAGGGGACCAAATACGATCTGCTTGCGCGGGACGCGCGCGTCGGCTTTGAGATGGACTGCGTGCAGGAGACCCGTATTGCGCCGGATGCGTGCGGCAGCACCGTGCTGTATGAGAGCGTGGTCGGGACGGGGCGTGCCGAGCTGCTCTCCGGCGCCGAGGCCGAGCACGGGCTTGCCGTCATCCTGCGCCATTATGGAGTCGAACAGCCGGTCATTCCGCCGGCCGCGCTCGCGTCGGTGCAGGTGTTCTGCGTCCGGGTCGAACGCATGAGCGGCAAAGCGCACCGCAGCCAGGTATGAACTGCGTCTATATTCTCGTGTGCGCAGACGGTTCGCTCTATACTGGCTGGACGAACGATCTGCCCCGGCGTCTGGCGGCGCACAATGCCGGCCGCGGCGCAAAATACACCCGATCACGCCGGCCTGTCCGCCTGTTTTACGCCGAGCTGTGCGAGACAAAACAGGCGGCGCTGCGGCGCGAATGTGAGATCAAGCGCATGACACGCGCGCAGAAGCTTGCGCTTGGGGGAGGAAAACCGGTATGATTCAAATCACGATCACCCTCGACGAAATCGGCTACAGCGAGATCCTTGACAAGCTGGCTGCGGCCGGCGGCGCCGATCCGGACTCGCCGGCTGCGGCGCTGCTGCGCTATGGCCGTCAGTCGGCCGCGCTGCTGCCGGAGCGGGCCAAAGAGGCGCTTGCGGTGCAGCTGCTGTCGCAGAATCAGGCGCGGCTGTGGAGAGCGCCGAACAGCTGCTCCGCCAGAATGGGATTCCGGCGCGCGTGCGCGCGCTGCATGTCGAACGGGTGGAGGAAAGATAAGGAAGGTATTATGAAGTTTGAAGAACTTGGGCTCAGCCGCCCAATCCTGAATGCACTCAGGGAACTTGGCTATGTCGAGCCGACACCGATCCAGCGCGCTGCCATCCCGGCGGTGCTGGCCGGACGTGATGTGCTCGGCCTGGCGCAGACCGGCACGGGCAAAACGTGTGCGTTTGCTGCGCCGATCCTGCAGAATCTGGCGCGCCGCCCGGTCGGGCGGGAGACGCCGATCCGCGCGCTGGTCGTCACGCCGACGCGCGAGCTGGCGATTCAGATCGCCGAGAGTTTTGACCAGTATGGCCGCCATCTGCCGCTGAAGAACACGGTGATTTTTGGCGGTGTCGGGCAGGAGCCGCAGGTGCGCAGCCTGCGCGAGGGTGTGGATATTCTGACCGCCACGCCGGGCCGTCTGCTCGATCTGCACGGGCAGGGGTATATCGACTTGACGCAGCTGGAGGTCTTTGTCCTCGACGAGGCCGACCGGATGCTTGACATGGGCTTCATCCACGATGTGCGGCGCATCATCCAGCTCCTGCCGGAAAAGCGGCAGACGCTGTTTTTCTCTGCGACGATGCCGCAGGAGGTTGCTGAGCTGGTCGATCTTCTGCTGCATGACCCGGTGCGTGCAGCAGTTGATCCGGTGTCCTCACCGGTTGACGCGATTGAGCAGTCGGTTTATTTTGTCGATAAGGCGAACAAGCAGAAGCTGCTGCTGTATCTGATTGAGCGGGAACGTGTGAAAAATGCGCTGGTTTTCACACGGACAAAGCACGGTGCGAACCGTGTGGCCGATTATCTGGTTAAGAACGGCGTCTCGGCCGCCGCTATCCATGGCAACAAGTCGCAGACGGCGCGGCAGGCCGCGCTCAGCGGCTTTAAAGACGGCTCGATCCGCATCCTGGTTGCGACGGATATCGCTGCGCGCGGGCTGGATATCTCCGGCCTGTCGCACGCATTCAACTTCGACCTGCCCGATGTGCCGGAGACATATGTCCATCGCATCGGCCGCACCGGCCGCGCCGGCCGCGAGGGAACGGCGATTGCGTTTTGCTGTATTGATGAGATGGATGAGCTGCATGCCATCGAGAAGCTGATCGGGCGGAAGCTGCCGGTTGTGGAGGAGCATCCGTATCCGATGGAAGTTCTCACGCCAACACCGAAGGATAAAAACGGCCGGCCGGTCCGCACGGCCGCGCCGAAGCAGAAAAAGCCGGCGGAGAAGCCGGCAGAAGCGAAAGAGAAAACGAAGGCCGGGAAAGAAAAGTCGGCAAAAGCCGAAAAGCCGGCACAGGAAAAGCCAGATCAGCACAAGCAGGGCGGCGGTAAGAAGAAAAAAACCGCCGCGTCCGCGCAGCCGGCTGCCCGCGTGCATGGCCCGGTCGAAACGCCTGGCAGCTACACGGTGCCGCAGTTCCAGGTGGCCGGCGGCTCTGCCCCGCAGGAGATCCGCACGCTGGCGGAGGACCGCCCGGTGGCGCAGCCGCGCAGCGGCGGCCGCCGTGCGCCGAAGTTCGACCCGGCCAAGCTGACCGGGGAACGTCCTGTGCAGCAGACGGCGAAGCAGTCCGCGCCGAAGCATGTCTATGCCCGCCGCGAGGAGCGGCCGGCCGCAGGCGACACAGTAATGGATGCGACGGCGCGCTTCCTGATGCCGCGCGCGCACACCGCGCCGCGCGGCGATGCGGGCGCCAAAACCGGCCGGAAGTCGTCCCAGGCAAACGGCCGGCGCGCCGGCGGAAACGCAAAAAAACGGCAGGGGTGAGACAATGAAGCGGGTGCTCCTGATCACGACCGGCGGTACGATTGCCTCACGGCAGACGGCAGACGGATTGACGCCGCAGATGGCGCCGGCGGAGCTTCTGGGCTACATGGAGGATCTGCCGCAGCACTATCAGATCGACGTGCTCGATCTGATGAGTCTGGACAGCTCGAATATCCAGGCGGAAGAGTGGCAGAAGATTGCCCGCGCCGCCGCCGAGCGGATCGATGCAGTCGACGGCGTTGTAATCACGCACGGGACCGATACGATGGCATATACCGCGTCGATGCTGTGCTATATGCTCCAGAACCTGACCAAGCCGGTCGTGTTGACCGGCGCGCAGATGCCGATCGACAATCTGCTGACCGATGCGCGCAACAATCTGTACACGGCGTTTGCTGCCGTCGACAGCGCCATTCCCGGCGTGTCAGTCGCATTCAATCACAAGATTATCCGCGGCTGCCGCGCAGTCAAAGTGCGAACAATGGGGTTTGAGGCGTTTGAGAGCGTCAACGCCGAGCCGCTTGCCGAGGTGTTCGGCGACGGCCTGCACCGCCGCTGCCCGCCGGCCGGCGCTCTGCCGCCATTCCGACTTGCCGACCGGTTGAGCACGGATGTATTTCTGCTCAAGCTGATCCCGGGCACAAATCCGGCGGTGTTCCCGATGCTCGAGCAGCTTGGCTGCCGCGGGGTTGTGATTGAGGCGTTCGGCTCGGGCGGCATGCATTTCGTCCGGCGCAATCTGCTCGATGCGCTGGAGCGCCTGACCGCGCGCGGTATTTCGGCTGTTGTCTGCAGCCAGTGCCTGTATGAGATGAGCGACTTGAATCTGTATGAGGTGGGCGTGCGCCTGCTCTCGTGCGGCGTGATCCCCGGGCGGGACATGACGACGGAAGCCGTCGTGACCAAGCTGATGTGGGCGCTCGGTCAGACGGACGACCCGGAACAGGTTCGCCGTATGTTCGATACCAACTATGCAGGCGAGGTCACGCTCCCTGCCTGACCGCCTGCAGATCCAAAAGCGCCCCTGCGCAGCTTTTCTGCGCAGGGGCGCTTTGCGGTTTCAGTCCAGATGCAGCAGGCGGCGGATATTGCCGCTTGCAATCTTTTCATGGGTTTCAGGCGCGAGATGCAGCGCGTCGAGCGATTCGATCGCGGGGGCGAGCTCGCCGGCGGTTGGCAGCGGGAAATCCGTGCCGAAGAGCAGATGATCCGCGCCGTAGTAGGCTAGGCACGCGGCGATTTGCGGTGTGCAATGGCCATAGAACGCCGTGTCTGCGTAGAATTTTTTCAAACAGTCATACTGGTGGTACGGCACAGTGTGATCCGGCTCCGGCACAGACGGGTCGTAGGGGTGTCCCTCGTGACCAATGTCGTGGAAATACTGCGCCTTGAGCCGTGTGTGGAAGAATGGCACATATGCGCCGCCGTGGTGGACGATGATCTTGATATCGGGCATCTCGTCAAAGATGCCGGAGCGCACCAGATGTACCATTGCGTCGGCGGTGTCAGCGAGCATCTCCCACCCGCCGGAGTCGGGCATCAGCGGACGGGACGACGAGGCCGGCCACGGATGCAGCCAGACCGGTAGATCATACTGTGCCATCAGCTGCAGCAGCGGACGCATCTCGGGTGAGCCCGGTTCGATCCCGTGAAAGTTACACGGCAGCAGAATTCCCTTCATGCCGAGCTCGGTCACGGCGCGCTCGGCCTCGGCCATTGTGTGATCCATGTTGCCGAGCGGCAGCGCCGCCGCCGCGGCGACGAGCAGGTCGGGATAGCGGTCGACCAGCTCGGCCATTGCGTCGTTGTAGATGCGTGCGAGGTCAAGCAGCGTCTGATCCGGCAGGCCGCGGTCGAGCGGGAGCTGCATCGGCGTGGCAACGCTGCGCACGTCGCCGAGCGGCGCAAGGAATTTCCGCCGTGCTTCCAGATCGCACAGATAGGGCGGGACAAAAACATGGTCGGGAATGCCGAGGCGCGTCAGTTCTTCGCAGTAGCGCTGCGGCATTGCATGGGCATAGGCGTCAATGAGCATGAAACATCCTCCTTTTCTTCTTCCATCGTACCACAATCCGGCGGCGGGAATCATGCGAAAATCAAATGCTTCGCCGCGTGCGGCGTATGGTCAGTTCGCCGCCGCAGCCATGCCGACCGCGCGGCCGAGCGTAATGGCCATGCCG
Source organism: uncultured Oscillospiraceae bacterium (assembly GCA_964523945.1). Classification (GTDB taxonomy): domain Bacteria; phylum Bacillota; class Clostridia; order Oscillospirales; family Oscillospiraceae; genus CAKTOF01. Next base: position 17,339 of record CAZGBU010000018.1, on the reverse strand, counting down.
ATGGACACGCCGGCGATCGGCGTCGTGTATGCCGGGCCAAAGCGGCGGCCGCAGCAGTTGCCGGTTGCGAACAGGCCGGGGATCGGCTCATAGTCCATCCCGAGTACATTCTGCCGCGCATCCGTGACAAATCCGCCGACTGTGACAAGCAGAAAGCCCAGGTCACCGCGCTGCTCGCTTGCCTGCAGATAGAGTCGGCCGGACAGCGGGCGCAGCAGCTTCGCGTCCTTGCCGAAATCGTCGTCGCGCCCGGCACGGCAGAGGTCATTGTAGCGGCGGATTGAGCGCACGAGATTCTCCGCCGCCGCGCCGGCCAGTCCGGCGTTTTCCGCCAGCTCCTCAGGCGTTTCGCCGGAGTAGATCGTCGGCGCGACATAACCGAACGGAAATGCGTCGCGCATCGGCTGCATGGACTGTGCGCCGCTGCGCGGGTTCTCTGTGGCATTCTTCATGATCGCACGCAGCGCCCGCTCGCTCTCGGGATTGTGCGCGTCAAAGCCGCCGTGCGCCGGCACGGCCCAGGCGAGATCGTCCAGCACGTGCTCGTCAAAGATACTATAGCGTGCGCCAAGCGGCATCGAGTTCGCGCCAAAGCCGGCAATTTCAGGACCGCCGAACGTCTCGTTGCAGAAACGGTTGCCGTCGCGGTCAAGCCACAGGATGCCGAACGTGGTAAAGCCCGGGATCGTGACATAGTTGCCGCCCATGACCGGCAGCGGCCGCGGTTCGAGCCGGCCGCCTGCCCACACGCCAATCTGGTGGCCCAGTCCCTGCCGGCCGCCCCTGTGCGGGTATTCCTGCCCGGCCGGCAGGAGATCGCCAATATCGGTGACGAGATCCATCATCATCTCCCGGTTGCCGGAGAAGTCGCCGGCCGCCAGAATCACGCCGCGCCGCGCCAGATACTGCCGCAGCGCACCATCCTTTCCGCGGGCGACCACACCGGCGCAGCGCGCGCCGTCCATCACCGGCTGCACGGCTGTCTCGCCGAAGCGCAGCGACGCGCCCAGCTGCTCCGCTTTTTTCAGATTGGCCATGACCAGCTCGGGCAGTGTGGGGCTGCCCGGCCAGCCGCGCGGATCGGGGAACTGCGCGGTGCCGTTCCAAAAGTGATAGCCGTTGTAGTCCGCGCCCGGGTGTGATTTGAACTGTGCCGCGCCTTCAGGCCAGAATGCAACCTGAACGTCTGAAAGTCCCGCCACGCCATACATGTCGGTGAACCAGTCAAACGCCGCGCCGCAGCCCTGGGCAAACTGCATCACGAGAGAGGAATTCGCACGGCCGGCGGCGCGCCGCATCATTTCATTGTACAGGTCGATCGGATCGACGGCAGGTACGCCGCGGCTTTGCAGGAATTTCGAATTGATATGGCCGATGTCACGGCCGTAGCAGGTGTAGCGTTCACGCGGCATCATCTCCAGGCCGAGTACATCCGCACCCGTCTCCGCGGCGCTGCGGATGGCGGCGGCACCGGAAAAGCCGAGGCCGACGACGACAACATCTGTACGGATTGTCTCGGCAATCTGATCCGGCGCAGGCGGCGCCGGGCGGTTTTTCCAACTCATAGGGAACCTCCTCACTGACGATCGTACAAGAGCGCGGCGGGCCGGGCGGCCCGCCGCGCCGTGGCTCAGATCTCCATCGCGTTCCAGTAGCCAGTCGAGACGGCATCGCGGATCTTATGCGGTGCGATGCAATCGCCCGCCATTGCGAAGCATGGCGCGCTGTTGGAGAATGTGTACGCCTCGTCACGCCGGGCGGTCATGCCGGAGGCCAGTACAATCGTGTCCGCCTCGATTTTGCGGATCTGCCCGGTTGCGACGTCGCGCACGCGCACGCCGTCCGGCAGGATCTCAACGCAGTCGCAGCCATTGTGCAGCGCGATACCGCGCTCGTCGAACCAGTCGAGGAAGGTCGGCACGGGGTTGTAGAGCGCCGACGGACCGTGCGTGAAGTTTTCGTGGAAGCAGATGCTCTCCCGCCGGCCGACGATGCTGACCGTGTGGCCGGTGTTGTGCAGGTGCAGTGCGACCTCGCAGGCCGTCAGACCGCTGCCGAGCAGCAGAATGCGGCCGCGCAGCTTTTCGGGGCTGGTATAGCTCTCGAGCACGGTCAACACGTTTTCCCCATCTGCACCGGGAATGTCAGGGCGGCGCGTTTCGGCGCCGATGCACACGAGCACGGCATAGGGGGCCTCCTGCTTGATCATATCGGGTGTTGCGCATGTGTTCAGCCGCACTTCAATGTTCGGATGTTCGAGCACGCGGCGGATCATGTTGTTCTTGTAGCGGCGGATATCGAACTTGATTGTGTCGGTATCGGAGAAGATGAGCTGCCCGCCCAGCTGGGGCTGCCGTTCGAACAGCACGACCGAATGGCCGCGCTCGGCCGCGGTATGTGCCGCTTTCAGGCCGGCGATGCCGCCGCCGACGACGCAGACCTTGCGCGAAACCGGCGCGCGGCGCAGCGGGTAGGAATTCTCATAGGTCTTAAATGTTGCATGCGGGTTGACGGAGCACGGCCCGATCACGTCGTAGCACGCATGGCAGCGCAGGCAGTTGTCGATCAGATGCTCGTTGCCCTCGTGCAGCTTGCGCGGATAGTAGGGATCGGCGATCTCGAGCTGGCGCGACATGCAAACGAAGTCCGCGTCGCCGGAGGCAATGATGTCAGCGGCCATGTCGGGATTGGCGCAGGAGTTGACGATGACGAGCGGCGTGGTGATGCCGGCGTCCTTGATTTTCCGGCAAAAGCCGCGGTTGGGGGCCTCAGGGAACGTCGCGGGTGAGGTAACATGGTTATTCGATTTGCAGTCGGTATGCCGGCCGGCGGTGCAGTGGAACAGATCGACGACGTGCTCGGCCTCGAGCAGCCTGAAAAATTCAATTGTCTCGTCGATCGTGATGCCGCCGGGCGTGAACTCATCGACGCTGGTGCGGTACTCGATGATGAAATCCGGCCCGACCGCCTCCCGAATGGCCTTCATGACCTCGATCGGATAGCGGCTGCGGTTTTCAACGCTGCCACCGTAGCGGTCGGTGCGGAAGTTGAAGTCCGGCGCGCGGAACTGGTCGAGCAGCTTGCCGTGGCCGGCATGAATGACGCAGCCGTCGACACCGTAATTTTTTGCGCGTACGGCGCATTTGACATAGTCGGCCTTGACGCGCTCGAGGTCGGCCTCGGTCATTTCAATGACCTCGGTGCCGTTGTCATATTTCTTCGCGGACGGGCCGAGCGCGCTCGGCGGGCCAAACTGCGGGCCGACACCGGTCGGGCCGCCCTCGCACACAAATTGGACAAAGGCCAGACAGTTGTAGCGGTGGACGGTGTTGACATAATTGCGTACGGAGTTGCCCAGATCCATTGGCTCTGGGTCGGGATAGAATTTCACGCGGCCCATGCCGCCCATATAGCCGCCGTCCACGTTGACAACAGCGTCGCCGCCGCCGATCACGCGTGCCGCGCCGCCGCGGGCCAGCGCGCCATAGTAGTCGACGTTGGCCTGGATGATACCCGCGCCGGGGTTGTCCTCGTTGACGCCGAGCGGACCGACGAGGATGCGGTTTTTGAAAACGTGCCGGCCGAGTTTATATGGCCGGAAGAGCGGTTCGTACTTCGGGTTCATCATGGTTCCATCAGGCCTTTCTGTGTTGGGATGACCGGAATGCGTCCTCTGTCTGCGCGGCCCGGCCGAAGCGGTGTTCTGTTTTCCCTATTATAGAAAAAGGAGGACGAATCGTCAACTACTCAATATTTCGTATGATGCGATTTTTGCGGTATGCCGCACAGAAAAATCCCCGGGCGGGGAACGCCATATGGCGCGCCCGCCCGGGGCCGGTAGGAGGGATCAGATCTGCATGGCGATGGCGAATGCGTCGCGGATGGCGTGGCGCATCGTGCCGGCCTGGCGGCAGTCGCCGATCATGTAGAACTCCGGCGCGCTGCCGGCAAACGAGATGGCGAGGTCGCTGTTCGGCTCCATGCCGCCGGCTGCGACAACGTCGTCGCAGGTGACAGTGTGTGCGGCACCGTCGGCGTCGACGTAGGTCACGCGGTTCGGCTCGATCTTTGTCGTGCGGACGCGATGATAGGTCAGAACGCCGGCCTTGTTGGCAAGGATGTTCATGTACGGGATGGAGCGGATCGGGTTGAGGTCATAGGCGATGCATTCTTTGCGGCAGAGCTGGATGACCTCATGGCCGTGCTGGCTGAGGTGGATGGCCGCCTCGGAGGCCGACGACGCGCCGCCGACTACGACGACGGTGTGACCAAGCTCGTCTTCATGGCCGTAGATATTGACGGGATCCCACTTCGCGCTCTGCGCGCCTTCGACGGCAGGCGGTTTGGGATTTGCGCCGACGGCGACGACGACTGCGTCAAATCCGCCTGCGCGGATGGCCTCGGGTGTGGCGGCGGTGTTCAGCCGAACATCGATGCCGCGCTTTTCCACCTGCGCTTTGAGGAAGTCAAGGTAGCGCTTCAGCTCCCATTTGAATGTGGCGTAGTTGGCCATTTTGATCTGGCCGCCCAGCTCGCCGGACGCTTCAAAGATCACCGGCGTGTGACCGCGGTCCTTCAGATACATGGCACACTTCATACCGCCCGGGCCGCCGCCGACGACGGCGACTCTCTTCTGTTTCGTAACCGGTTTGATGATGAATGGGAGCCGGTATTCGATGCCCATCTCCGGGTTGATCGTGCACTGGCTCATCCAGTCGCCAGTGGAGCTGGTGCCGCGGCAGCAGTGACACTCGATGCAGGGGTTGGCATCCTCGCCGCGCCCCTCCTGAAGGATTTTTCCGAGATTTTCGTTGCAGATGAACATGTGCCCCGGCGCGATGAAATCGCAGCGGCCGGCGGCAATTTCGGCCTCCATCTGATCGAGGTCCTTGTACGGCGTGGAGATGGCGATGGGCATTTTGACGCCGAGGGATTTCAGATAGGCGCTCGCATCGGCGCTCATGCAGCCATCCTCTTTTTCATGGTCGGGGCCGCGCACGCGCAGATGCAGGATATCGGCATACGGCTCGGCCAGCTTGACAAACGTGGCGATCTCGTCAAGTGTCATGCCGTCGCCGCCCGGTTCGTCACACAGCGCGGGGCAGTTGATCGAGAGGAGGAATGTCTCGCCGAGCGCCGCGCGCAGCCGGCGCAGCAGCTCAAGCGGCAGACGCATGCGGTTTTCCAGGCTGCCGCCGTACTGATCGGTGCGGCGGTTGTAGGCTGCACGCAGAAACTGGCCGATCGGGTAGTTCGAGCCGAGATCGAGATAGCCGCCGTCGGCGCCGAGGGATTTCCACTTTTGCGCGTGCTCAACCATTTTGTCGAGATAGTCCGCAATGACCGCATCGCTCATATAGATCAGGCGGCCCATCGGATTGACGCGTTCACCGGCCTCAGCGTCCTCCTCAGTGGGGATCGGACCGTCGAAATTCATCTGGGTCGTCTTGGCGAAGTCAAGCGAGGTTGGCACGGGGTTGCCATTGCGGTCGATTAGATCTTCCGGCCTTTTGCACCAGGGCGGCAGGCCGCGGTCAACGGTGACGTTCCAGGCAGGATCGTTGCAGCACAAGTGCATCCGTCTGCCGAGGTTGAGCTCGGGACAGACGTACGATCTGTACAGATGAATGTTGCCGGTGAAGTGTGTAATGCCGTTCTGCGCGCCTTTATCGTCGATGTTGTACATGCTGAAGTGCCCGCAGTCGAGCGGCTGGGTGCGCTGTTCGCGGTCGGTCAGATCCTGCAGCCAGATCATCGCGGCGCCGCTGTCGCGCACGCGCGCTTCATAGTAGCTGATGGTCTGACCGGCAGGGTAGTTTTCATCGCCCTGCAGGAAGTGCGGCTGGGCCACCGGGTAGATCAGGCGCGTTTTCAGGACGTTGCCGCGGATGCAGATTGGAGCGGTCAGATGTTTGTAGCGGTCGGACATGATATCGTTCCTTTCTCAGCTGGGATTGCGTGTCCCGTTGGGACGGAAGGAGCCCGAAAAGGCCGGCCGGCCTTCCCGGGCTCCGGAGTTGCATTAGTAGGCGAACACGACGTCGAGGCAGGTCGGATTGGCCGGGTTGCCGAGCGGGAACTCGGCGATTTTGTCAGAATTCCAGACCAGCATGCGCACACGCTCGCAGACGTTGAGCACCAGGTGCTCATCGACAAGGTAGTTCTGCAGGATCGAGTAACCTTCGGCACGGGTGTCGGAATCAACGCTGTTGGTGGCCATCTCATAGGCCGCGTCCCACTCCGGCGTGCTGATGGACATAGAATCGGTCGTGGAGGTCGGAGCGTAGTTGGCAAAGATATTGACCGGGTCGGAGAAGTAGGCACCGTCAATCGTCTCACCGATGAGGATGTCACTCTGCCCCTCTTTCCACATGCCGATCAGCGTGCCGATGTCATAGGTCTCAACCGTCAGATTGATGCCGACCTCGGCAAGCATGGCCTGCAGCGCCTCGGCGAGAACCTGGTTACCGGTGTCGGTCAGCAGCGTCAGGTTGATGCCGCCGTCGCCATAGCCGGCCTCGTCGAGCAGCTCACGGGCGCGGTCGGGATCGTACTCGTTTGTACCGACGTTCTCATAGAACTGGACGTTGGTGGTCAGGATGGAGGTCGCTTCGATCCACAGCGGGCCGTAGTTGGCAACGGCCAGCGAATCGACATCGACAGCCAGGCAGAACGCCTCGCGCACACGCGGATCGTCAAAGTACGTACAGGTATCGCACAGCTGGATACGGGTGACGTCTTTGGCGGAAACAAGGCTGTAGGCGGTGAAGTCGGCGCAGTCGCCGGCGATGACGCGCTCGGCGTCCATCGCGCTGATGCCGAATGCGGCGTCGAGCGTGCCGTTTTCAAAGTCGATGTACATGGCCGACGGCTCGGAGTAGTACTTGTAGGTGACAGTCTCGGCCTGCGGCAGCTCGCCCCAATAGTCCTCGGCGTCCTTGCGCTGATAGGAGATCGAGGAGGCGGCAATGTTCTCGGTGCAGATGTACGGGCCGGTGCCGTTCGGATTGCTGAACCAGTCGTCCGCGGTGTAGTTTGCAATGTCTTCGGCGCAGAAGATTGCCCAGCAGCTCATATAACTGATGGCCGGGCCGTAGATACGATCAAACGTAAAGTAGAGCGTCAGGTCGTCTTCGATGTAGCAGTTGTCCCAGTCAAAGATCTCCCAGAACGTGCTCTCGCGGCCGAACTCGGCCCAGGCCTTGTAGGTTTCCATGACGTCGTTGGCAGTCAGCTTCTGGCCATGTGTGAAATAAACGTTGTCACGGAGCGTGATTTTGACGGTGTAGTCGTCGACGTACTCAATATTCTCTGCGAGCATGTACTCCAGCTCGCCGGACGGAAGCACGTCAATCAGGTACTCAAAGCACATGCGGATCTGCGTGGGGTTGTCGGTGTAAGTGCGGAAATCAAACGTGTCGTTTTTGACGGCGGAACCGATGACGAGGGAATAGTCACCCGCAGGTTCCTCTTCGCCGCCGGTATCGGGCGCTGGCGTTTCGTTGCCGGTATCGTCGGCATTTCCTGTCTCGTCTTCCCCGCCGCCCTCATTGGTGTCGGACGGATCTCCCGCCTCCTCGGTGCCGGACGGGGTCTCCTCGTCGCTGGCGCACGCGCTCAGCACGGAGAAGACCATGACAAGCGCAAGAAGCAGAGCGATCAGTTTCGTGTACTTTTTCATTGTGTTCCTCCATATGCTTCTTCAGATTTATGAACAGCGCCGCCAAGCCGGCGCGGATCACCGGGGCATGCAAATTGGACAAGGGATGTGATTTCGCACAAAAACTGCACAAAGCCATATTCAAAGTATAGCTGTTTTCACAACAAAAAGTCCAATGGCTTTTGCCTATCCTGATGATTCCGGGGCGGAATAGTCCTTGCCGCGCCGCGCGGCAGCTGGTATAATGGAACGAAAGGAGGCGCTGGCAATGGAGCTGACACAACTGCAATATTTTACGGTTTTGGCCAAGACAGAGCATATGACCCGCGCTGCGGAGATTCTGAACATTTCACAGCCGACGCTGAGCAAGTCCATTGCCAACCTGGAGTCAGAGCTGGGGATGCCATTGTTCACCCGGGCCGGGCATCAGATCTCGCTCAACCATGAGGGACGGATCCTCCTGCGCTATGCACAGCTGCTGCTGAAGGACCTCGAGACGGCGCGGCAGGTCATGCGTGATCTGTCGACCGGTGTCAGCGGACAGATTGCGATCGGGTCCACAACGGTGTTTGATGCGGCCTCGCCGGTGCGTCGGTATCTGGCGGACTTTTTTCTGCGAAATCCCAATGTGTCGCAGAAATTTTACGCGCTCGACATGGGGCGGCTGATCGAGGCGCTGCTGTCGAAGCGGTTTGATTTTCTGCTGGCCATCCGTGTACCGGATACGCCCGGCATCGTCTGGACGCCGCTGTACGAGTCGCATATTGACGCTGTTGTGCCCGAGAGTCATCCGCTCGCGCAGAAAGACACGCTGTCGCTCGACGATCTGAAGGATGAGCCGCTGCTGTGCTGCGTCAGCGTTCCAGACGGGATCGATTTTGTTCAGAATCTGGCCGTGCAGACCGGCAGCGAACCGAGCCTGCTCTATGAAGGTTGCGACCGGGACCTTATTTTTACCGCCGCCGGCCGCGGCTATGGCATCGGGCTGATCACAAGCCCGGCGGCTGCCGGTATGGACGGAGAGGACCAGCCGGTGCGTGTTGTTCCGCTGCGCGACCCGAAGCTCAACCGAACTGTGTCGATCGGATACCGGTTTGATATGAGCTTTACGCCGGCCGCACGCGAATTCTTTGATGGCATCGTGCGCTGGTGCCGTACCTAGTTCACCGCACGGCGGCGAAAAAACGAGCGTGTGCGCTGCCGCCGCCGGATTTTGCACCAAATTGGCCGAAATCCGGGCAAATCGGCGTAAATTTTGTTTGAACCCAAACAAGAACGCGTGATACAATGACCGTAATCCCGCCCCGGAAACCGGGGCAGACGACAGAAAGGAGACACCCGATGAAACATCTTGAAGCAGACGTCGCCATTGTGGCGGGCGGCATGTCCGGCCTGTGCACGGCAGCATCCGCAGCGGAAACGGGCGCCTCGGTCATTGTCTTTGAGAAGACGAGCACCGTCGGCGGCGCGGCCAACATGGGCATGGGCTTTTTTGCGGTGGAGTCGCACATCCAGAAGGCGAACCTGATTGGCCTGACGGTGGACGAGGCGTTTATGCGCTTCATGAACTTCAACCACTGGAAGGCAAACGCCGCGCTGGTGCACAAGCTGTTCGCACAGTCGGGCAGCACAGTCAAATGGATCGAGGATATGGGCGTGGAATTTCTCGGTGCATTCAAGTATTTCGAGGATTCCGAGGCGACCTGGCACATCCCGAAAGTACCTGGATCGAACAGGCCGGTGCCGCGCTGCGCATCGATCCTGGTCAAGGCAATCTATGACTATGCGGTTGCGCTCGGCGTACAGTTCTGTTTCAATACGCCGGTCAAACAGATTGTATATGATGGCACGCGCGTCACCGGGCTTCTGGCGGAGGACGCTTCCGGTGAGCAGGTCGCGTGTGAATGCGACGCCGTGATCGTCTGCACCGGCGGCTTTGGCGACGACCCGGAGAAGATTGAAAAGTATATGGGCTACCGCCACGGCGAGAACCTGTTTTCGTTCCGCATCCCCGGTCTGAAAGGCGAGGGCATGGAGATGGCCTGGGCGGTCGGCGCGGCCAAAACACCGATGATGATGGAACTGACCTATGAGACGCCGGCACGGCTGGGCGCTGCGGTTGACACCATGATGCGCCAGCCGAATCTGATGGTCAACCTGTTCGGTCACCGTTTCTTCAACGAGGAAATGCTGACCATCACCCCGTTTGCCGGCAACGCCATTGCGCAGCAGAAAAACGGTGTCGGCTTCTCGCTGATCTCAGAGAGCATCATCGACGCGTACCGGGAAAAGGGTATTGACTGCAATTCCTATCATAAGCACCTCAACAGCATTTCCGAGTGGGATGAGGCCGTACAGGCATATCTGGACGGCGGCCAGGCGCCGGAGATGAATCCGCTTATGGGTGTCACGCATGAGGAAAAGTTCTTTTTTGTCGCGGACTCGCTGGCCGATCTGGCTGCACAGACCGGGGTGGATGAGACAGCGCTTGTGCAGACCGTTGCGCGCTATAATGAGCAGTGCGCCGTCGGGTGCGATACGGACTTCGGCAAGCAGCACCGTTTCTTGCGTCCGCTCGAGGGTGGAACATTCTATGCCTGCAAGTATTATCCGTCCGGCTATGGCTCGCTCGGCGGCATTCGGACCGACGCAAACCTGCAGGTTGTGCGCGAGGATCTCACGCCGATTCCCGGCCTGTTCTCCGCCGGCACAGACTGCTGCACCATCTTCGGCGACACCTATATGTTCTATTTCCCTGGCTCAACGATGGGCTTTGCCATCAACTCCGGCCGTTTGGCCGGCCGCAGTGCTGTGGAATTCATCGACACCTATGATTTTGGAGACTGATCGGGAGGAGAGCGGATGAACCTGGAGCTGCTGTCGCATTTTCTGGTCTTTGCCGAGGATGAGAGCCTGACGCGCGCGGCCGCGCGGCTGTATCTGACGCAGTCGACGCTCAGCCGGCAGATGTCTGAGCTTGAGCGCCAGCTCGACGTGCGGCTGTTTGAGCGCGAGCGCAATGCCATCCGTCTGACACCGACCGGCCGCCACCTGGCCGAAACAGGCCGTGCATTGCTCGAACACGCTGCGGAGCTGCGCGCAGAGCTGCAGCGCTTTGACCGTGGATGCGCACAGCAGACGTTGTCGGTGGCAACGTTTTCGCTGACGACCGAGGGCTTCGGCCCGGTACTCGATGCGTTTCGCGCGAGCGAGCCGGAGGTTTTTGTTTCGCTGCACCCGGCCGAGCCGGACGAGATCCTTTCGCTCGTGCTCAGCGGACGGTGTGACCTGGGTTTTACGACCTCGATGGCGCTGACGCATCTGCCCCAGAGCTCGCGTGCTGTGCTCGGCGAGCGGTTTGCGCGCAGCGACGAACTGCGCGCCGTCGTCAGCCGGGACCATCCGCTTGCCGGTCAGACCAGCGTTCGCTTCGAACAGTTGGCCGGCTACCGCCTTGTCATGCCGCGCGACCGCAGCGCAAACGAAGATCTGGCCGCGTGCCTGCGCGCGCACGGCATCGAGCCGGAGCGGGTGGAAAAGGGGGAAAACCGCGTCCTGCGCTATGCGATGCGCCAGTACGAGGCGGCGGCGCTGATCCTCGGGGGCGCGTCACTTGACGTGATGAGCGACTGCGTCGTACTGCCGATCGAAGACTGCGACGTCCGGGCCGATCTGTACTACGTCTGGCGCGCCGGCCGAACGAGTCCGGCGCTCGAACGTTTCCTTGCACTGGCCGGCGATGAGGACGGCGCAGCGGTCTGAGCATGCAAAAATTCGATGCGCTATGCGCCCGGCGCACTCCCCGGCGGTGCGCGCTTTGTGGTATGCTGAACGTCGAAGGGCTGCGCCCAAAAGAAAGGAAAGTGAGCGATATGGCACGTCATCCGCTGATTCCCGAAGAGCTTGCGCTCTCCTATTCAAAATACTGGTTCTGGAAATGGCCGGAGAAAAACCCGCTCTCGCAGGAGCTGCTGCGCGAGCCGATGGACCCGAAAGACATGCTGCCGTTCCAGGAGATCAACCGGCTGCTCGAGCCGGGGTATCAGGCGCGTGAACAGGGCTGGTGCGTCTGCGACGACGGTCTGGGCTATCACGCCGACTACATCTGGATGCCCGGCGTCACAGTCGATATGATTGACTGGTGGTTCGTCTGGCATTTCTCGGCGCCGAAGAGCGTCCCGGCCGGCAACGGCAACCTGCGCTACAAGATCTGGAACCCGAATGAGCATGTCGACACGGGCTTCTCCGACGAGGCCAGCCGCCTGCGCGCGATTGATGAGTCGATCCCGATGCGCGAGCGCCGCTATGGAGCCAAGAACTTCATCCACGAGACGCTCGACGGCGGCGAGGGCGACAATATCCTCTACCTGACCGCCGAATGCCACGATCCGGTCGACTTTGGCTTCGATGCGAAGATGCTGCAGAATCCAGCCAGCGGCACGGTGATTGCGGGCATCACGACCAATCTGCACTGCCCGACGATTTATCAGTTCCGGCCGTACGGCGACGGCGTTGAGATGCGCGTGCGCGACTATTTCGGCGTTGATTATGTCGAGGGGCAGGGCCTGGTACGCACACCCGGCTTTGTGGCCGATCCGGTTCAGGTCTATAACAGCGCGCAGCATATTCTTGCCGAGTATCCAAATCTGGCGCGCTTTCTGCCGCAGCTGTACGCCGAGGAGAGCAACAAGCCCATCGACGCGTATTGATTGGAAGCGCCATACCGGCGGCCGGCTGTCCCGGTCGCCGGTTTTTTGTGCGGATGCTGAAAATATGCAGCCGGGAAATTGGCCGGTTTGCACAAAGACGGCTGCTGCGCCGCTCTGCTATAATAAAGAACATAAAAACAGAACCGCCCCTAGTGGGCTTGAGAGGAGACATGTCCCATGAGTTGGAGAACCCCGCCCGCCCCCATTGCGCCGGAGCGGATTGCAAAGACCTATGAGGCGGATGTCGTGGTCGTCGGCCTCGGCTATGCCGGCACGAGCGCTCTGCGTGCCGCCGCCGAAGCCGGCGCATCCGCGATTGGCATCGAATTCATGAACGAGAAATACTATCGTTCCTATGGCCGTGATTTCGGCCACATCAACTCCAAATTCCTGGCCAGCCGCGGCGTGCCGAAGGTTGACCCGCTCGAGCTGTACAGCGAGTGGATGCGTCGTGCCGGCAACCGCGCGAACGGCGAGCTGGTGATGAAGTTCTGCCGGAACTGCGGCGACGCATTCGACTGGTTTGTCGATGTGATCGAGCCGGAGGCAATGAACAACGCAGAAATGGTCCATGTTGCGTTCTGGCCGGACGGCGCGGAGAACTTCAAGCGTGAGTGCCGTGAAAAGGGCTACTGCGAAATCAATGGGTATCGTTACTGGAACGGTACGGCGCAATTTCCCTATGACGATCCAATGGGATGGCAGGGCTATCCGACCCTGCCGGATGTCTGCAAAGCCAACCACCAGAAGGCGATTGGGGAGGGAGCGCAGATCTTCTTCACGATCGAGGCGATGCAGCTTGTCAAAACAGGCGATCGCGTTACAGGCGTGATCGGCCGCAACCGCCGTACCGGCGAATACTTTCAGTACAATGCCCGGAAGGGTCTCATCCTGGCCTCCGGCGATTTTGCACAGAATCAGGAGATGCTGCTCGATCTGGCGGTTGACATCGCCGACCTGTACACGCCGGACGAACAGCCCACCCGCAACTCCAGCCGCAACGGCCGCGGCCATCAGATGGCTGTCTGGGTCGGTGCGCGGCTCGAAACACGTCCGCTGCCGACGATGAGCGGCAACCATCTGTCCGTTTCCGGCGGGCTGGCGCCGTTTGGTGCGGTCTGGTTTGATAGCAGCGGCCGCCGCTTCTGCAATGAGGTATTCGGCGGCATGGAGCTTGTCGGCATGTCCGGCAACCAGACGGTGCGCGGCGAGATCTTCCGCGTGTTTGATGAGCAGTATCTCGAGCACGAGCTGTCTTGGTCCATTCCGGCGCATGGCGGCTTCGATGAGACGAGCCAGCGTAATGTCGGCCCGCTGCGCGAGCTGATTGCCTATGCGGCGGAGCACGAATCCGGCTTCTGGGACAATGCGCATCCCGACCCGATGGAGCACCGGCAGGCCTATTTTGGCCGCACACCCGAGGCGCTGGCTGCGGCGGCTGGCCTGACCGGCGAGACGGCGGAGAATCTGATCGCCGGGATCCGCCGCTACAATGCGTTCTGCGCTGCAGGGCGCGATGAGGATTTTGCGCGCGACGCAAAGCTGCTCGACCCGCTTGAGGGCATGCTGTTCCTGGAAAAGAAGTTCGTCTCCCGATTTGGACACATGCTTGTGTCGGTCGGCGGCCTGGTCACCGACGGCGACCAGCGCGTGCTGGATCAGTACTACAATCGGATCCCCGGCCTGTACGCGACAGGAAACTGCTGTGGCCGCCGGTTTGGCACACAGTATTTCACACCGATTGCCGGTGTTTCGATCGGCATTGCGGTCACGCTCGGCCGCGAGGCTGGCCGCGCCGCGGCGGTACTCGGCTGATAATGGGAAAAAGGGGGCACGCGCGGCGTGCCCCCTTTTTCAACTGTCTTGCGGTTACGAACAAAACGCGGATTTTAAAAAAATAGAAACCCCGGAATTGCTTGCAGTTCTAGGGTTTTCACATGGTGGACGATACAAGATTCGAACTTGTGACCTCCCGCACGTCAAGCTATGAGGTATTGGAGGAAACGGAAATTCCGTGGACTAATCCAGCAGTTTTCGGAACTCGGCCAGCGCGTCCTGCTTTGCCTTGAAATCTGGGTGCGTATAGCGAGCGGTGGTTTTGATATCGCTATGTCCCAAAAGCGACTGCACGACGCGCAGATTTGAACCGGAAGAAAGCATCAGCGTGGCATAGGTGTGTCGGCAGCAGTGCGGAGAAAGGTAACGGACATCCGGCTCCGCTTCGCGCAGTTGCTTGAAGAACCTCTCATAATCACGTGAGAAATTCCTAGCATTCATCAGATTTCCGGTCTTAGTGCCAAATATGTATTCCCCATGATGCGGCAGCACAGAAATTCGACAGGAAACTTCCGGCAGAAGTGGAACATCTCGCAGGCTCGATAACGTTTTTGCAAGTCCATCCTGCACCACCATCTTCCCGTGGTCATTATAAGCAGCGCGACGAATATGCAGTGAAGAACCGTCAAAATCATCCCATTTTAAACCGATTACCTCACCGCGCCGCAATCCGGTTGTCAGCAGCAGCATGACGATTACGGCAATGCGGGAATCCCGTTGCGCAATGCAGTAATCCAGAATGAGCTGCACTTCCTCCAACAAAAACACATTGCGCATTTTTTCAGAAGCAACAGGCTTTTTCAGATGCAGAGCAGGATTGCAGGAACAGACGCTATTCTCGCAAGCGGTCACAAACAACGCGCGCAGCATACCGGTCATTTTGTCGACGTAGGACTTGGAATATTGTAACGCAAAGCGATTCAAAAATCCTTGCAAATGCATCGGGCGAATCTCTGAAAGCTGCATTGATTTTAATTCTTCCGAAATCAGCCGTTCCAATAGTACGAGCTGATGGAATGAGTTCCATTTTATTGTTCCGCGCTTGTAATTGTCCAGCCAAAGCGGAATCCACTCACCAAGCGTCATAGACATTGTTCACCTCTATCTGTATTCAATCGTTTGATCCCAATACAGACATCCCGAAATACCGGGACAATATAGGCATCGGCATTGTCTGCAACAAAGGCATCAAAGCTGACCGGATCCAGCAACTCGATTTCCGGCTTCTTTTTCAAATTGCGAGAAGCAAAGTACCATTTCCCAAAAATCTTTTCATCGCTTTTGCTGATGTATTTTGCAATGTAGTTTACTACGAATTCATAGTTTTCATCTATGGGAATACAAGTCGAAAACCCAAAAGACCAATCCTGCATGTTAAACATCGGCTGACCGCGATCTGTTGATAAAAAACGTCCGGTATGCGCGTCGGTGGCTCGAACAAGTTTGATGCTTCCAAGAGTGCAAAGACCATGAAAATGAACCGCACCGTCTTGATGCCGCTCAGGAATACAGACATAAGAAAAGCCTTTGCGGCGCACCAGATTTTTTAATGCATTTATTGTTTTGCGTTTGATTGTCTCATCATCGTAACGATCTACCTTTTTCGGACTGAATGTCCATGTAAAAAATGAGTAAATGTATTACACATACAAATATCCCGTAACGCAGCTTTAGCGCGATGGCGGCTCGATGCGAGCGAGCGCTCTCTGTCCTTCGCTTTCCCTTTCGACGGAACATCATAGGCGCGCATTTCCGGTTCCCAGCCAGGCGCGCGAAATATCGGCGCATTTGCGACCTGCAAGACGGTGCTGGACGGATAGCATTTGATTCGAGCATTAGACGTAATAGCCACCTCGGGCAAATGAAAATCAGCCATACTAAACCCACCTGACACCAATTTGTTGAAATATCAAGTAGTGCGCTCCACTGGAAGCGCGATCCGTTCCGCCGAAGCATCGGCGCGGTGCAACCACACACTGCGGTGCGCGGCGGCGTACTGCCTACGTCGCGGGGAAGTGCCTACCCGCGCGAACCGCGCGCCGGAGCCGCTGTGCAACCCGCTGACGCGACTTGCACAAGCGGCAGCTT
Organism: uncultured Oscillospiraceae bacterium; assembly: GCA_964523945.1. Taxonomy (GTDB): domain Bacteria; phylum Bacillota; class Clostridia; order Oscillospirales; family Oscillospiraceae; genus CAKTOF01. Next base: position 1,046 of record CAZGBU010000018.1, on the reverse strand, counting down.
GTACCGCGTTCCAACCTTTTTCGGTGGACAGGGAAGAACGCCTCTGTTCTATCGGAAGCGCTCAGCGTTATTCAGCAAATGCGGAATCATCGATCATCCCAATGTCCATACTCAATGCTCCGTCGGCGGAATAATACAACGTAACAAGCATCTGTGACGCTTTTTCAAGTATCCCATCCTCTTTGAGCTGGGCATATGCCCGCTCTGTAAAGAAAAACAGCTCAGTTAAACGAAGTGTCAAAGCAATTACCTCCGAACTATTTAAAATAAATACCATGACGATTATAGTATCTGTTTCGCATTTAGTCAAGAGAAAAATTTCAAATTCGAATATTTCAGAGGGCTTGTATTCAAAACGTAGATGTGCTATGATTCAGCACAAAGGAAAGCGTGACAAAAGGAGCGTGACACCGTGAAGAAAGAAAAAGGCGCACTTAAGAGCCAGTTTGAGAAAGGTTCCAAAATTGGCAGCGACACCAGCAAAACAAAAAAAGAAGCATTTGACGAAGTTCTGCGAACAGCAGAACAGGAGTTCAGCAATGCGGCAGATTTAACTGCTGCGAGGAAAGCGAGAAAAGCCGCGGTTGCGAGACGTTTAAGCCAACTACGAGAAGAAGCAAACTATCTACAACGGGACGTCGCGGAACGCATTGGAATCAACGTTATCACGCTTTCGGGATATGAAGTCGGAAGAAGCGAGCCGCCGGAAGAAGTTCTGGTAAGACTTGCACGGGAATATGGCGTATCGCTCGACTATCTGCTATGCCGGACAGAAACACGGATTGCGTTCGACGAAGATGCCCACAAGGCCGCAGATGCAAACCGTCAACAGTTGCGGGACGAACTGGATCGTATTGAGCGTGAGCTTGACAACATTCGCAAAGAGGTTGAATAAAGGCAGTCATCAAATCGTATATCATGGTTGCCGCCAAACGAAAAACCGCCCCGGCGCAGCAGATGCATTGCGCCGGGGCGGTTAGTTTATATTTGTGCTCTGGAAGAATAAGAGAGAATATGGAAATGACTTCGTGAAAATGACGAAAGCC